>CAXTWG010000026.1:0-33994 GCA_964247895.1 uncultured Acidobacteriaceae bacterium | reverse complement strand
AGCAATGCCGGCGTGTCGGGCGACTCGGCTTTCATCCTGCGCACCATCTCGTTGCCGTCCATACCCGGCAGGAGCAAGTCGCTCAGCACCAGATCGATACCGCCATCGGCGAAGCGCTCAAGAGCAGCGGAGGCGTTGGATACCTCGACGACGCGGTAGCCGCGAGTTTCGAGCATGAACTTGCGCACGCTCAGGGCTTGCTCATTGCCGTCCACGAGGAGAATGACTTTTTTAGGGCGCATGGGGAAATCCTGTCTGCCTTGTTGCCAGCGCGCTGTGATTTGGGCACAAAGCCGCGCAAGCCCCCGGGCTAGGGTCTTTATGGCCGTGTCTACCGCATGCGCCTGCGTGTTTCGGGGCAAAGTGGAGACGCTCGCGCCTGAGGAGCTTCCGCAGCGAGACAGAGCTTATGCGGATGCGCCTGGAAGGCGGGTGAGCGTCCCTGCTTTGCCCGGTAAGCATGGCCGGGCAAGGACAGATACGGGTGAACGGGCGAGTCTGTGCGACGAGGTTGCTTCGAGCGGGCGGGACGCGGCCAGTCAGATTGGCGTCCTGGGCCCGAGCGAAGCCGGCGCGGCGCGGCGGCTCCCGGTTCGGTCTGGTTGTCGAGTAAAGGCGAAAGTTGCGGCCCTTTGCCGAACTGCATGGCTCAGGAACGCTTGCTCAGACTACGGACGCTGACCCAGGGGCGCAAGGGGGGAAGCTAAGGCGAAAACGAAAGCTGTCCGACAAAGGAAAGGTGGTAAATGGGGTCTGGAAATAGAGGAAAGCCGCCCAGGGAGCCTCCCTGCAACCACCACGAGCCTGTGGAAGCGATGTGCATCACGGAAGGAAAAGACGTCCTTCTGCCACAAGAACAGTGCTGCCTCCGACACGAACATAGCTTTCCGGGCTCCATTCCGGCTTGCCAGGACACGTTTGGAGGACGGCAGAGGTGTGCATGCGGCTGGGGCGGCCGATCTCCACGCCTTGCTCAATGCGCAAGGGCGTGCTTGCGGGCGCGAAGCCGTGGCTGACGAGGTAGGCTGTGGCGCAGCCGGCGGCGGAGCCTGTAGCCGGGTCCTCGCCGTCGTACCACTGCATACGAGCTCGCCAGTGGTGCGGTCCCGGATTGGGGCTGAGAACGTAGAACATCTTGCCGTCCGTAGTCTGGAGATAGCGTTGCGCGACTTCCTGGGGCATAGCCAGGGTCTTGAGAGCTTTAAGGGAGAGGAGTGGGACGATGACGAAGGGAAGCCCCGTGGAGACAGTCTGAATGGGCTTGGCGGGGTCGAGCGCGGCGACCGGCAAGCCAAGAGCCGCGGCAACCTGCGCCGGGTCGTGCTGCCGGCCAAAGACCGGCAAAGGCTGGCTCATCTCGCCGAAAATCGCCTGGCCAAAGGGGAGGCCGGAACCAAGCGGTTGCGGGTGCGGTAAAGGATCGAAGCGCACCGGCACCCTGCCTGTTTTCAGTCCAAGGATGATTTCAGAAGCGTCCTGAAATGCCGCGACCGACCAGCGCAGGGCTGCGGCTGTGCCCAGGGTGGGATGTCCGGCGAAGGGCAGCTCCTCGCTCACGGTGAAGATGCGCACCCGTGTGCTCCCATCTGTTTGCGCCTCTGCCGGTAAGCAGAAGGTCGTTTCAGACAGGTTCATCTCGCGCGCTATGGCTTGCATTTCAGCGTCGCTCAGCCCGTTGCCGTCGAGAAACACTGCAAGAGGGTTGCCGGCAAGGGGCGTTTCCGTGAACACATCGAGCAACAAGTAGCGGTAAAAGCGAGCCATGTTTCCTCTCAAAAAGTGACTGATATTTGCGAGCCGGGCTCCGTGCTATGCTCTGGGCTGTGCCGTCCTTGCGCTCCTGCCCGTCCCGCCGCTCTTGCCGCCTGCGCTGTACGATGCGGTCGCCGTATTTCTGCGGCCGCTGCACTTTTATGATCGCTGCTTAGCCCGCTCGCTGGAACCTTCCTCCGGTTATGGCATCTCTTCCAGTAGGACATTGCCGGGCTGCTGCTGCGTCCGGCGCGAACCCGGGAAGACCCGGAGATTTCTTTGGAGATAGTATGAGCATTACGGCTGAATCGCGTATCCCCCGCATCCTGGAACAGGCGCCCGACTTCGAGGCGAAGAGCACCCATGGCGTCATCAAGCTGAGCAGCTACACCGCCCAGGGCAAGTACGTGATGCTGTTCTCGCATCCCTCGGACTTTACCCCGGTGTGCACGACCGAGTTCATCGAGTTCGCCAAGCGCCAGGCGGACTGGGACCGGCTCAACGTACAACCGGTAGGCGTATCGATCGATTCAGTTTTCTCGCACATTGCCTGGGTGCGCGACATGGAGCAGATGTCGGGCGTAAAAATCCAGTTCCCGCTCATCGCCGATCTTGACTTCAAGGTTTCCATGCTGTACGGCCTCGTCCATGAGGCTGTATCGGACACGGCGGCTGTACGCGCGGTATTCGCGATCGATCCGAAGGGCGTAATCCGGGCGATCATTTATTACCCGCCGCAGCTTGGGCGGTCGGTGGATGAGTTGGTACGGGTGTTTGAGGCGATCCAGATGACAGATAAGAACGGCGCTTCCGCCCCGGCAAACTGGGTGCCTGGCGAGCCAGTAATTGTGCCGAGCCCCGCGACCGTGGCTGACGCCGAAAAACGAACGAACGGCGGAGGAGCCGGGCTGCAAGTGGAGAGCTGGTACTTATCGAAGAAAACATTGTAGCTTGCAACGATTTCTGCGAAGGGTGCGCGTTCTAACTTGCAATGCGCACCCTTGCAGTCGATACAGACGCTTACTTCCTAGGCGGAAATTTCTTAAAGATCAGCTTGATACTTTGAGCAATGCGCTTGGTGTTACTCTTTTCCGTACCCGACAAATCTTCCACCGTAATGCCGCGAAAGAGCAGTTTATGGCTGCTCGTGTCGAAGATATCGAAGACGAGGTGGCTTTCCGGTGTGCTCAGGGCGGTTATCGTAGCTTGGCCGTAGGTCGGCGCCCAGCCGCGACCGAGGCCTTGCGGGCTCCACTGTCCTGCCCCCCAGCCTTGGCCCTGCTCTATGTAAGACTTTTCAAGCTGTGGTTCGCCGCGCACATTGCCCATCACGAAAATGGTGGCGCTGCCGCCTGAAGGCGCAAGCTGCCAGCCGCGTGCCTGGAGGTACTTGTCCGTTGCGGCATGGACAGCCGGTTCATACTCCGGAACATCCATGTGCAGGCCACCCCAGGAGTAGGTGCGCCCAGCTAACGGCGCAGAGTGGTCGTACTCGGTTGTGACCTTTGGTGAAAGGAAGGGTAAGGCGTATGCCTGAAAGCCAAGGCCGAGCGTGCACACAAGCGCTATCCAAAACGAAAATCTCCGTTGCATTCTTTCTCCCGATTCGTGCGCAGTGCGAATTGGAGTCGCATTGCTCCAGGAAGGATGGTTGCTGTAAAGGCGGCCAAAGGAAAAGGCCCGATGCGGCATGCATGTTGGGCCTTTTGCAGCGAAGCGAAGGAAGCCAGGGTCGCGGGCTGTACTTATCCCTGACTCTTAGGTGGAAACTTATCGAACATCTTGTCGATATTCTTGTAAAGGCTCTTTGTGGTTTTTTCCGAATTCTTGTTGATATTGTTCTCCGAGATTCCGCGGAAGAGCAGCATATGGTTGGAATTATCAAAGATATCCACGACCAGATTGCCGACTTGCTGGTTTACGGTCGACGTGGTCGATTGACCGAAGCCGCCCGGTCCGTATCCGCCTCCGAAGCCGCCGAACCGCCCGTAGCCCCAGCCACCACCCCAACCGCCGCCAAGGCTGTCATATGTAGTCTCGAGTTGCTGCTCATTCTTGATGTTTCCGGTTGCAAATACCGTGGTTTGGCCGCCGGAAGGCACCAATTGCCAGCCTTTTGCCTGCAGGTCCTTGTCGATCTGGCTTTTGACCCGGTTTACGTATAGCGGGTTGTCCGTCTTAACCGTACCCCACGAATAAGTGTGATAGTTTCCGAAGTTCGCGCCGTGGTCGTAGTCAGTGCGCACACTCGCCTGTGCGAGCGTGCCGGCCAGCAGAAAAGCCGCAGCACAGGTAAAGAGAGCAGAATGCTTCATACGCATATCTCCTTGGGAACTTAAAAGTTGCAGTACATACTTTGAATGCGTCCGGTGCCGAAAGAGTTAGCCGGCTTACATTATTGTTCGTCCTGCGGAAGGGCATAATACCCCTTGCGCGACTGTACCTTGAGCCCGTCGCCCTTGCACTGTACGTCGACACTGCGGAACTTGCCGTCGAAATTGGTGTTCAGGGGCACGTAGCTGGCCACGTATTGTGTGCGCAGTTCGTCTTCAATCTGTTGGAACGCTGCCTCGAGTTTTTTGCCGTTGTTGCCGACATCGATGACCCGGCCTCCGGTCGCATCGGTCATTCTGCGCATCTGCGCGTCCCCGGAGTAGCCGCCGAACACAAGGCCGCCCCCGTAGAAACCGCGATCGGCAATCAGGATGACATACAGGATGGCGTTGGCCTTCTGCGCGGCCTCGATAGCATCCTGCACACGGTATTTGGAGCCCTGGTCTTCGCCGTCGGTAAGCAGGATCATAGCTTTGCGCCCGGTCTCCTGGCGCAACTTATCGCCGGAGGCGAGGTAAACGGCGTCGTACAGCAGGGTGCCTTTGGGGGCGCCTTGCGTGGGTACGGTGCCCTGGCCGACGCCGACGCCGCCAGCTGAGCCATTGCCTCCGGCGGTGTTGATCTCTGCTTTATTCATGGCGCGGCTCAGTTGGCCGGCGTTGTTGGTGTAATCCTCGAGCAGGTTTACGTCTACGTCGAAGGTGATGAGAAAGGCTTCGTCCTTATCACGCAACACGCGGCGCAAAAAGGCGGAGCCGGCTTGTTGTTCGAGAGGCAGAACGTTCTGCTGGGAGCCGGAGGTGTCGAGCAGAATGCCCAAGGTGAGCGGCTGATCGGCGCGGGCCTCGAAGGTCTTGATCTTTTGCAGCTTTTTGTCCTCGATGACCTGGCAGTCTTCGCGCGTGAGGTTCGGGATGAGGGCGCCGCGCTTGTCGTGAACGGTGAAGTACAGCGAGACCAGGTTGGAGTTGACGCGCAGGGTGGTCACGGGCGCGCCTTGTTCGGTTTCCTCCTGGGCAGGCGCGGTGCTCACAGGGGGCGCATCGGGCGAGGGCGCAGACTGCGCCCGGAGCGCGGGAGCGAGAAGGAGAGCGGACAGGAGCAGGAGAGCGCGACGCATAGTAGGTACTTAGACGCGGATTGAACGGAAAAGGCCTAAGTCGTCCGCCTTGCGTGGCAGGCATGCACGGGGTGACTCTTACCATCTGCTCGTTTCTCGAACTCGCCGATGAAAAGGCTGCGATAACGGGAGCGCAAGCCAAAGAAGAGCCGGCACTCCGGTTTATCGAGGATGCTAGTGAAACAACCGTCAGTCGCACGCCGGTTCATCGAAGGCGGAGTAGGCGGTTCTAGCTCTTGAGGTTTTTCATGTAATCTGCGTCGACCCGCAAGGCCTGTTGCCAGGGCAGGTCTGGATAGGCTTCCTGCTCCACGAAGATGTGCTGGATAGAACCAGGCTTGACGGCCTTGAAAATGGCCGGGTAGTTGGCGGTGCCGCGACCCAGTTCGGCCGCGGGCGGCGGATTGGCGATGGTGCTGTGGCCAGGGTCGGAAGCGAAATCCTTGACGTGCAGCATCTTGATGCGGTCTGCGTAGGTTTGGAGGTAGTGCTCCGGGTTGCCGCCGCCGACCGCAACCCAGCCGCAGTCCAGCTCCATGACGACCAGCGCCGGGTCGGTCTCCTTCATAAGCAGGTCGTAAGGGATTGTGCCGTTCTGCGGGCGAAACTCCATCGTGTGGTTGTGATATCCGAACTGAAATCCCGCATCCTGCACCCGCTTGCCCCAGGCGTTGAACTGCCCGGCGTTCCATTTCCACACATCCAGTGTGAAGGCGTCGAGTTGGCTGTGATGGGGAAGCGAAGCCGCTGCGCTGCCCGGCGGCAAGCCGGGAAAGGAGCAGAGAATGTAGCGCGCCGTTCTGAGCTGTTTATGGAAATCCAAAATCGCGTCCAGGTGAGCGCTCATCTGGGAGGCTGAGTAATGGGCGGAAACGCAGTGCAGCCCGGCTGCGGCAAAGGCGGCCTTAACCTCGGCCGGAGGCTTGTTCATGAAGCCGGCAGCCTCGACCTCGCGAAACCCGAAGCCAGCAACCTGCTTGAGGGTGCCCTCGTAGTCGGCAGCAAGCTGCTCGCGCACGGAATAAAGCTGTAAGCCGAGCGGCAGACCCAACGGGTTGGCGTGCGCGGGCAGTGTGCTTGCGACAGCGGCGAGGGTGGCGGACTCTAGAAAGCGGCGGCGGCTCAGGACCGGCATGGGTGGCGACCTTTCTTCTCAAGCCACCTTGCCATGTCCGGCCCGAGGATGTCCATCGTCTGGAAATCGTGGAGGCTCTGGTACTCTAACGGCTGCGTTCTCGCGTCCAAACAGCGAGCCCGACTGCTTATCTCTGTTGGGCATCTATGTAGGTGCGGTTTGGCGCGGTTGAGGAGAAACACTTTGAGGCACGCTGCATGGATGGGGGTTCTGCTCCTGTGTTTGGGAGGCGTCGCGCGGGCGCAGCAGGGGGGTGCGATTCCCGATGCACCCACGCCGCAAGCGGGCAGCGGGAACGGGCTCGATTTGAAAGATGGAGTCAAGCCCGGCGCGGGAACCACTGCCGCGCCGCAGCCGTCCAACCCCGCGCAGGGCGCTTCCCAGGGAACCTCCTCGTCAGCCAACCCGGACCAGAGCGTTGCGCCGCAGGGATCGACGCCCAACCAACAGGAAACGCCCGACCTGCCCGCGGCGGGCCAGGGGCCGACGACAACGATTGTGATCCCGGTGAACGAGGTTATCGTACCGGTGACGGTGCGCGATAAAAAAGGCGCGCTGGTGCCGGCGCTCGACTGGCGGCAGTTCCGGGTATTTGAGGATGGGGTGCGGCAAAGAATCGTGTACTTCACCACCGACCCGTTTCCTCTTTCCGTGGCGTTTGTCGTGGACCAGAGCCTGCCTGCGGACACGATGGGGCGGGTGAACGAGAGCCTCGCCGCCGTGCACGGGGCGTTCACGGCAGCGGACTCCGTGGCTGTGTTCGGCTATAACACCTCGACCTCCGAGATTACGAGCTTTACAGGCGCGCAAGGTGCTCGGCTGAACGTGGCGCTGACGCAAGTGCGGGCGCCGGGGCGCGACCTGGGCGTGGTTGCGCCGGGCGGACCGCTCGATAACGGAATTGTCATCAACAATAAGCAGATTGATCCAAATACCAGCCCGCACCATGGACTGGACGTGGGTAATGCAATTACCCCCAAGGAGTACCATCCGCTCAACGATGCGGTGCTCGCGGCGGCGACTGAGCTGGCCAAGCAGCCCAAGGGACGCCGGCGCGTGCTCTACATCATCTCCGACGGCAAGGAGCAGGGTTCGAAGGCCTCTTATAAAGAGGTTGTGCGTTTTCTGCTGACCAATAACATCTCCGTCTCGGGCACTCTCGTGGGCGACTCGGCCGTATGGGGCCTCGGGTATCTGGACAAGTTTCATTTGCCGCTGCTGCCGACCCTGCGCGATAACATCCTGCCGAAGTACGCGCTCGCGACCGGCGGTACGCTTGACTCGGAAGTGTCGGAGCGGGGGATGCAGCTTTCGTTCGCGAAGATCACGAACGCAGTGCGTAACCAGTACACGCTCGGGTACCTGAGCCATAACAATGTGCTGGCGAGCCGGTTCCACTCGATCGAGGTGCGGGTGGAGGGGGTGCCGAACCTGGATATCATTGCCCCGGATGGGTATTACCCTTCGGCGCATAACAATAACAACGCGCGGTAAGAGCGAAACCGCCTGCGCGGCTGGTGGCCACTTCGTGGCGCGTGTTTGTTTCATCCATGGTGCTCCCGTCGGTCGCGATCTTTGGGTGTGATTGTTTCTATAAAGACACGCCACGAAGTGACTGCTTCCCGCACGCCGGTTCATCGAAGGCGCAGTAGGTGGTTTTGCCCTTGCCTGAAAATGCCGTTGTTCTTGGACTCCTCGCCGCCGCGACCTGGGGTGCAGCCGACTTTGCCGGGGGCCTAGCTACCCGGCGCGCGCCGCCCAGCCGGGTAGTGCTCTTCGCGCACGGTACGAGCCTCGTGCTGCTCGCCGCCGCTTCGCTGCGCGTGCCCGCGCATTTGCTTCCGTGGGCAACTGGAGAAGCCATCCTGTCCGGCGTGGCGGGCGGGGTCGCGCTCATGCTGTTCTACGAGGCGCTTGCGCTGGGGGCGATGGGGCTATCCGCGGCGCTGGCAGGGCTGCTGACAGCTGTGCTTCCTGTGGTGTTGGCCGCGCGGACAGAAGGGCTACCCGGGCCCAAGCAGCTGGCGGGCTTTGCCCTAGCTCTCCTGGCTATCGTTCTGATTGCGTATGCGCCGTCCGGGGCGGGCGCGAGCCCTCGCCGGGCGCGGCGTGCGCTTGTTCTGAGCGGGCTGGCGGGGGTGGGGTTTGGCTTGCAGCTCATCTGGCTCCATGCTTCCGCATCGGGCGGGGTCGCTGCGCCGGGAGCAGAAGGCGCGGCGCTCGCGCCCGTGGTGCGGGCGCTTATGCTTTCGCGCCTGGGCGGGACAGCGGTGGCGCTGGCTGCCTGGGGGCTTGCCTTGGCGCGCGGGCGGACGCGCCTGCTGCCGGAACCGGCGCAATCTGGTGTACACCTGCCCTTCTCTCGTTTCCCTCTGCCCGCGTTGGCAGTGCTGGCCGGGCTGCTCGACACCGGCGGCAATGGGCTTTATATGTTCTCGTCCCTCGGCGGTCGGCTGGATGTCGCGGCTGTGTTGTCGTCGCTTTATCCGGGGGCAACGATCGTGCTGGCCATGGTGTTCCTACGCGAGCGTGCGACGTGGCTGCAGGCGCTCGGGATGGGACTGGCGCTGGCAGCGGTCGCGTTGATTGCAATTTAATTTTTCGAGGGCTTCTTAGTTTTCAAACACGAAGTGGCGAAAGTATAACGCCGACTAGCAAGTCAGGAGGTAATTCGATGTTTAGAGCGATGCCCCCCGCGCGTCGCTGATGCTGGGCGCGTTAGCACTCCTCTTAGCTTATCAATCTGTGGACTCGCAAGCTCAAACCATAGCTACAGAACCGGTTCGAGTCTTTTATGGCTTTAACGAACCGGGTAATGAACCAACTTTGCAAGAGTCGCAACGAGCAGCTTGTAACCAGCCAGGTGAGGTGTTTGAAAACGCTTCGTCTAACGAAGTCTATTCTGGCGGCGAGTACACGCCGACAGTCACGTTCTTCTGCCGACACAATTATGGCCCAACTAGTTATGTAGTCTATGAGTTTCCCTATATGTTTCATTGAGCAGGTGGCCCCACTCTAACTACTCCTAAATGTGTTGGTAGCTGTTGGCCGGCAGAGCCAAGTCCACCTCAGATGCCGATGCATCCGCCCTTTATGTCCCGCCTCCTTGTATTGTCGCAGGCGAAGACTGCCCGCCAAACAGCAACTACGGCGTCAAGCGGCCAGAAGTCGATAATGTTCAGCCTCTGGACCCGTCGCAAGAGTAGGATTCAGGCCTGCTATTCCATGGAAGCAGGCCTGACTTGAAGCCAGCAGAGCTAGAAGCTGTAATGGGCCGCGAACTGGATCGTGCGCGGTCCGTTTCTGCTATTGGTAATCTGGCCGAAATTAGAGCTGTTTACGCTATTATTTGGGTTTCCGTAGCTGACGAAATTAGCGACGTTGAAGGCATCTGCGCGAAAGCCTACCGCCTGTGATTCCGTGATATGGAAATCCTTGAAGAGTGAGCTATCGATCTGCTCGAAGCCCGGCGCACGCTGCGTACCGACCCGCGACGTGCCGAAACTGTTTGCCAGCTGCGGGCCGTAGGCGCAGATTCCGTTGTCCGTTGCGGCGCACGGGGTGGCAGATGGATCAGTACCGAACCAGTGAGCGACACTTTGGTTGACAATGCGAAGCTGGCGATATTGGTTCGCGCGCTGAGCAGAACTGTAAGCACCTGTATTGTTATTAGGGTTCGAGGTAATCGTGACCGGGAGACCTGAGTAGGCTATAGCTGTCGAGGAAAGCGTCCAGCCACCGGCGAGAAAGTCCAGCCACCGGCTCGTGTTTGCGCCATAAATCTGACCCCTGCCAAACGGTATGTTGTAAAAACCGTTCGCCGAAAGGTTATGCCGGACATCCAGCTCGGACGGGCCATAGTCGCCGTGGATGTTATAGCCGTCCTGAATGCCGTATTGTCCCGATGAGCCCGAGGCGCCGTAATTTCCATTCGTATCGGTCAAAGACTTGGCCCAGGTATAGTTAACAGTAGCCTGGAAACCTTTGCTGACCCGATGACGTACCGTAACCTGAAGGGCATTGTAGGTCGCCACTCCTTCTGTATCAAAGGTTTCTAGCTGGGCGGTTTGCCCAACCAATCCGGCGAAGGGAGTCCGATCTGCAACAGGAATACTGGCAAGAGGCGACGCACTCGTAAGGCCCAATGCTGTAAGGTCTGCAGTCTGCGCCGGGGTAGCCTGATTACCGTTGCGGAAATCGATAAGACGCTGGCTTAGCTCGCCCACATACCCGAATTGAGCGGAGGTTGTGTTGTTCAGCTCAATTTCGGCGTTGAAGTTAAACTCCTGCACGTAGGCTTGGCGATAATTCTGGTTGTAAGCTGAGTAGCTCGCGCTGCTTGCTAGGCCCGGACCCCCTACCTGGAATCCACTTGTCTCTGCAAAAAAGCTGCCCGGGTTCGTAAGGTCCACCGGCGAAGTGGAATTTATTGAGAAGTTCGTGACAAATGGAGAGTTGGCCGCAAGACCGCTGTTGCCTTCAAGGAAGCTTGTCGTGCCGTAGCCGCCTCGAAAAACAACATGGGGATCCGCTTGGAAGGCAAAACCTATTCTCGGCTGGAACTCTGTATAGGTTGGTTGATAGCAAGCTGGATTGCCGCACACAAAGGAGCCAGCCGGGGCGCCAGCGGGAACTCGCTTCGCATACTCAATAAGACCCTGCTGGGGACCACTCAGGATGGCGTTGGCAATCCGATTGTTCACCTCCGTGTAGGGGGAATCGAATTCGTACCTGAGGCCGAGATTCAAAGTCAATTTGTCCGTGATTTTCCAATCGTCCTGAGCGTAACCTGCAACACGGGCCTGTCGTTCGCCGAAGTAGCCGTTCGAAAGAGTGATGGATTGGCTGCTTGCGCGGTCCAGGAGCCAGTCAGCAGGGTCGTATGTAGTCGATGCATTCGGAAGAGCGGTGTTCTTGCCGTTGAAGCTGTAGGCGCCAAGCTGGCCGCCGCCGTACTGGGTAAAGTTCTGCTGGTAACGCAGGAGTTGTGCGCCAAAGGTGAAGAGGTGCCGTCCGCGCTGGATGGTCAGGTCGTCGTGGAAGCTGTAAGTGTTATCACGTATCTGCTGTGGTGAGGCCGGATCGCCTACACCGGTGACTTCGTTGGTCCCCTGATAGGTGAAGCCGACGAACTGCTGAGGAGCGGGCGTTGGAATGCCGACAACCCTGTCTCCATTCAAGCCGAAAGCGCCTGTAGAATCAGTAGGAATGTTTGAGTCCCAGCGGATGCGCGTAAAACCGAAGCGGGCCTCGTTGACGATTGCCGGGGAGAAGGTATGCACCCAGGTCACGCCGCCCAGTTTGTCGGGGTAAGAGTTTGCGATGGGAAAGGTGATCGGAAGTACCGCGATACTGCCGCCTGTGGAGACACCCTGGGTGTAAAAGGTAGTAATCTTATCCGCTGGACGCGCGTCGTACTCTATCTTGATGTCGCCTTGGTCGTTGGTCACAAACGAGTTTGTAGGGCCGATGAAGTTATTCTGGTCCAGACCATCGGTAGCAGTGTGATTCGGCATGGGGTAATACTGGGGATGGGTGACCAAGTATTGCACGACAGGATTGATGATCGGAACGCCTTGGTTTCCAACAAAAGGGCTGTATCCGTTTTGAGGATCCACCAACTGAATACCCTTCGCGAGAGCCGCCGAGAAGTCGCCTTGGCGCTCCGCAGTTGAAAGCACGCTGGCCGAGCCCGAACCGCCGTCATGCCGGCGGGTGCCCTCGTAGTCGACGAAAAAGAACAGTTTGTCCTTGAAGATCGGACCACCGATGGTGCCGCCGAAGATGTTCTGCGTAAAAGTGGGTCTTGAAACGCCGGCAAAGTTGTTCGCGAAGGTATTCCCAGTCAGGTTTTGATCTTCCACATCATAAAAAAGGCTGCCGTGGTACTGGTTGGTACCGCTCTTCAATACGGAGACGACATCGCCGCCGCCGACGTTGCCGTATTGCGCGGGAGCATTCGCTGAGATAACGTGGACTTCCTGGAGCGCATCGGGTGAGGGAGCATAGCCGATCAGGTTATTCTGAGTTTCATCGATCAAAATGCCGTCGAGCGTGTAGGTATTATCCTGCGCGCGATTGCCGTTTTGCGTGACGACACCGCTGTTATATGTGTTGCGCTGAATTGCGTTATTGCTGGTCAAGCCGGTGGGGTCAGTTGCAACCGCGCCAGGCTGGAACTGAGTGAGCGATGAAAAATTGCGCCCGTTGAGCGGGATGGTGTTGATCTCATCCGTACTCAAAGACAAGCCGAGCGTGCCGTCGGTCGTGTCGATAATCGGCGCGATATTGCCTTGGACTTGCACTTGCTGTGTTTCGCCGATAGACAGGTGCGCGTCGAGCTTTGCGGTTTGGTTGATCTCGAGCGCGAACTGGGGGATGGTGGCTTTGCCGAATCCCTTCGCCGCGACCTCAAGCGTGTACGGACCAATGGGCAGGAAGCGGATGGTGTAGTTGCCAGTCCCATTGCTGGTGGTCGGCGTACGAACGCCGGTCGAGGTGTTAATCGCTGTGACACTGGCATTCGGGATCACCGCCCCGCTGGGGTCGGTGACCGTCCCGGTGATGGAACCGGTAATGGTTTGGGCGAGGGAGCCCGTGGCTGTGGCGAGAAGAAGAGCGGAGGCGACGCCGGCCGCGCGGGAGATGGATCTGGAATACATGGAGCGAACCTCTGGATGGACGCGGGACTCATTCGGCGAGAAGGAGATCAGGGGAATGACGCGTGGGGGATTCTCGATCGGACGTACCGAGTTGAGGCTAACGAGGCTGGAGCGAATCGTCAACAAGAATGACTGCTTTATGATTTCGTGATCATTCCCGTGAATACGAGTACAAACGCAAAAATGCCCGCACTCGGGAAAGCGCGGGCATTGCAGACTGAGAGGGCTACTTGATTTCGGGGGCGGTCGTTGAAGTGGGAGTCGAAGCCGGGATGACAGTGGTCTCGGGCTTGACGGCTTCCTGCTTCACGGTCGTCGACTCAGGCTCGCCCTTGATGCCTTTGGTGAAGCCGCGAATGCCCTCACCCAGACCCTTGCCGAGTTCCGGCAGCTTGCGAGGTCCGAAAACTAATAGTGCGATAGCGAGGACAAAGAGCAGGTGCGTCGGCGTGAAAAGGTTATCCAGCATAGTCGGTTGCCCGCGGTACGGAGGGTGCGGGTCTTTCCCCCATCGGCTTCGATTCTCTCACAGGACAGGTACGGGCGGCAGGTTACCGGTGTGCGCAGGGCGCAAGCCTAATTTTCAGACACCGGTTTGAGCCGGGCTGCCAGCATGGCGTGGAATGCCGGAAGGCTTTCGCCCGCGCCCAAAGTCAGGCGACGGTGCACCTTCATCGTCGGGTACAGGCGCGAACCGTTGGACATCTGGAGGGTGGGCACGGAGAATTCATTGCCGGGATTGGCGGTTGCGCTGGGGTAAAGCGTCATGAACCACTCGCCGCCGTAAAGCCGGCGTAGCAGCTCGCCGAACCAACTGCCCCAAAGCAGGGTCAGCCACTCAGAGTCGGCGGCGGGCAGTGATTCAGGGGCAGGGCACAGGCGGTTCAGGATGCGCTCCAGCGCGTCAAGGGAGGCCACCGCGAGCCCGAGTTCCTCGTGGAAGTCGGTTTTGGCAACAGCGACGGCTTCGCGGGCGTACTCCTCCATCATGGGTTCGAGGCCGTCCCACTTCTTCGCCGCGAACCGCTTGCGAGCGGCTGCATCCCGGGTTTGCGTCCCTGCCATGGTTTTTTCAGGGTACAGGAGCGCGCGGGCGCGAGGGGCATGGATGTAAAGTTGAAGGGAGCTTCCGGAGGTTCTGTTTCTTGTCCACACGCTTTGCCCGCCGCGCCCTGGCGCTCCTCTTTCTTTCCTCGCTTCCCGTCCTGGCGCAGGCTCCGCAGTACCATCCGCCCGTGGTCGCCGCCAACAGCACACTCTCCGGGGTGACCTACAACAATCGGTACGAGGTGTACGGCGGTGTTGCCTATGCCCACTTCGATGCCGGCCCGAACATATTGCAAGGCGCAAATCTGGGCGGCTTCGACCTCCAGGGTGCGCGTTTCTTTACGCGCAAGTGGGCGGCGGCGGCGAATGTGCGCGGGTACTTCGGCACCAGCGGCGCAGTGCCCAACCCATATAACATCCGGGGGCCGTTTGTGAGCGAGTACTTCGCGCTTGCTGGGCCTGAGTACCGCGCGGCGTCGAACCAGCATGCCTCGCTCACGCTCCACGCTTTATTCGGCGGTGCGTACGGCAGCTTCGCTTCAGCGCTTGGCCGCGACCAGTTCGGCAACAAGGTTGAGCCAAACCAGGTGGGCTTCTTCAACGACCAGATTGCCTTCGGCAGCGCGATCGGCGGGTCGATCGATCTGAACCGCTCCCCTCGGCTGGCGTTCCGTATCTCGCCGGATGCGACTTTGACGAACTTCTCGACTGCGGGGCAGGGCGGTATCAAGCAGCAGTTCGCCATCTCGGTGGGTGTCGTGTATCGGCTGGGCCGTCATATCGAGCCGGAGCGGGCCAGCGCGCCGCGCAGTCCGACGAAGTAGCTGGTTTACTCGCCGGAGTGGGCGGGAGCAGCTTGGGTAGGGACCATGCGATAGAGAATCAGGTCATTGCGGTCATCGTCGTCGAAGGCATGCCAGTGTGCGACCGACTGGAGCCTGTAGCCTGCCTCGTGGATGTCGTCGAGGGTGCCGGGGTCGAGCTCGTTCCACTGCGCGTACCAGCCGGGCCGGTACCGCCGAATGCGGGATGGAAGGTCGTCCGTGCCGAAGTCATCACAGATGGCGGGCAAGCGCGTAAACAGCGTGATCTCGTCGCCGGAGATGGAGAGCAGCAGGCGGCCTTGACCGGATGCGTGTGCGTCGATATAGCCTGTAAGGTTGTGCGTCGCGCGGAGAAAGTCATAGGATGGGTGGGCAGTCCAGGCCACGATTTGTCTTAAATCGCGCGCGAGCACGGTTCCGAGTACGGCCAGGGCAAGCCCGGCTGCGAGGCGGCTGCGACGGCTGAGAGCTTCCGCCGCGAGCGAGCCGCTAAAGATCACTGGATAAAGCACGATCATGTAGTACCGGGGCTGCGCGCTGTTGTGCCAGCCGGTAAAAAAGATGTATCCAGCAGCGGCGAGCAGGGAAGCATGCAGCAGAGGCGCACGGCGAAGGCCGGGTGAGAGCGCTGCCGCAACCCCCAGCGCAACAAGCGTCGCGCACACGAGCCACGGGCCAACCCAGAGAGTTCCATGCGCTGCCCACCAGTAGGCCAGAAGGTTATCCCGCAAGCCTTTCGGGTGAACCCAGTAGTTCGCGGTGAAAAAGTAGTGGTAATCCACCGCGTACCTGCGGGCGACAAGCAGGTAGTACGCAAGCCAGGGCGCGAGCCCGCCGGCGATGACCGTTGCAAGGTCGGCAGCGGATTGCCGGAGTCGCCAACCTGCGGTCCAAAGAAGAATCGCTGCTGTGGCCGGCATGAGGAAAATCGCGGTGGTCTTGGTGAGCACCGCAAGTGCCAGCAGCAGCCCCACCCCGAGCAGTCCCGCAGTCCGGCGGCGTCCTGCCCAGGACTTCAGCTTCAATGCCAGCAGCCAGCTCGCAAGCGTCCAAAAGGAAAGCAAAGGCTCCAGAATGGCCAGCCTGCTGAATGCCCACAGGTAGGAGTTCGCGGCGAGCAGAAGCACTCCGGCTGCTGTGGCGAACCGCCCCGCGCCGGCCGCGCGCAGCAAGGCATAGCTGAGCAGGAGGTTTCCGCCGAAGAAAACCAGTGCCAGCGCCCGGGCAGCCACGGCGGAAACGCCCGTAAACTTAAACACAAGCCATAGCAACGCAGGCCATACCGGCAGGGCGACAGCGGTGTTGAAGTCGCCGGGCACGCGCCAGCTGCCATAGAGCACTTCCTGCATGGCAGCCTTTCCGTACCAGCCTTCGTCTGTGTATTTGGACCAGTCGAGGTACGGGGTGAAGTTGGGAAAGTCCGCGAGAAGGTGGACCCAGTGGGACGCGTACAGGGCAACCGCGCACAGAAGAACAGCGCCGGGGAGCCAGTGAGGCATACGCATTGATTTATTCGTAGGCCAGCGCGTCGATCGGGTCCTTGCCGGCTGCTTTCAAGGCTGGATACAAAGCGCCGAGCATCGCACCGAAAAAAGCGATGAAAAGTCCGCGCAGCCTCCACGGCCAGCTCACGATGAATGGGATCGTCGGGAAGCGATACGCGATGCCGTATTTGGTGAGCGCGGTGAGGCCGACCCCGAGCAGGATGCCCGCAAGCGTGAGCATCGCTGTTTCGCGCAGGATGGAACGCACTATATATCCACGGGAAGCACCGAGAGACTTGAGGATGCCGATCTCGCGCGTGCGCTCCGTTACAGCGGTGTACATGGATTGAAAGACGACCAGAAAGCCTACAACGGTAGCAATCCCAATCACAGTATCGAGCGCCGGGGTAAGGCCTGGCAGGTGCTCCGGCGTCATTTGGGAAAGCCACTGGTCAAGCGTTTGTACTTCATAACCACCCAGGCCGGGGGTAGCGTGGATTTCGCGCTCGATCGCGCCCTGGTTTGCCGCGTCATCGCTGCGGATGTAAAACAGCGAAGCATTGTTGGGGCTGCCAAGCATGCCGCCAAGCGTCCGGATAGGGACAAATTTGCGACCGCCCTTGCCGTGCTGGACGATGCCGGAGATACGAAAGGTCGTGCCTTTAATCGCGATCGTCTCGCCTACATGGTGGCCATGGTCGGCCCGGGCGAAGTAGTCATCGACGAGTGCGTCGTTGGGTCCCTGGAATGGGCCTCCGGCAAGAAAGACGAAAGGCTTGAGCGCGTTGTAGCTCGGGTAGTCGATGCCCCAGATCGTTTCGATGGAGCCGGCCGTGCTCAAGTCTGTGATGACCGGGGCTGCAACGGCGATGTGCGGCAGTTTCGCTAGCACTTCGGCGATTTTCGCGGGAACCGGCGCGCCGCCGACGCCGGCGAAAAAGCTGGCATTCGGCGGACGTACCGTAATATCGGCTCCGATGCCGCTCGTCCGGTCGCGCGAACTGGACAATTGCCCGAGCAGCACGCCGACAATGGATAGGATCATCACAACTTCTAAAGCGACGGCGAGCATGGTGATGACCGTGCGAACAGGCCGGTACAGCAGGTTGCCGAGAATGAGTCTGTTCATGGAGAGGTCTGGCCGCCTTTTCTGGCTCTTCCGCGCCGTTCCGAGTGTAGCAAAGCGGAAATACCTTTCGCGGGAGCTAAAGGCCACTTCAGACCGAAGTTTGCTTTACATTCTTCGGTATTAAAGTCACTTAATGGCGATTTGAAGTGACCAAACCCTTTGACTGAGACAAGAGGCCGCACTAACGTAGGTGCAAAGGTGCCATCTCGGCCGGGGACTGGGAGTATGGGGCAGTTTGGGCAGGAGCTACGGAGGGAACGGGAAGCCCGAGGAGTCGCGCTTGAAAGCATCACGGGCGTGACCAAGATCAGCGGGCGGCACCTCCTGGCGCTTGAGCAGGAGCAGTTCTCCGCGTTGCCGGGCGGCGTCCTGAACAAGGGAATCGTCCGTGGATACGCACGCGCGTGCGGACTCGACGAGGACGCCTGGGTCGACCGGTATGTTACGGCATACCATGGAAGCGGGCAGATCAAGGACGATGACCAAAGCTGGATTGCCTTTGCGGAAAACGTAGGCAAGGCGCGCAAAGGGGAGGATTCTGAGCCGGACAAACTTTTGCGCTGGGCCGGCGTGGCCGGGCTCATGCTTCTGCTTGTCGTCTTCACCTGGTATGTCTTTGCATTTGTTCGCGGCAAGTCGGCTGAGATTGTGCCCGGGCAGGTCCCTCGGCATGGACACATGCTGCTGCCCGGCCGCGGTTGAGCGGCAGAGCTGGAATCCAGTCCATCCTTACTCCTGAATGCCCTGCTCAGTATTGGAGGTACTGGCTGAGAGAGACAAGCAAGTTGTAAAAGTTGGAAAGCCATAGACCAACACTGTGAGCCGATGCTGTTGCGGCGAGCCCAACCAGTACAACAATTAGGGAATACTCGATCATGCTTTGCCCTGACTCGTCCGCGACCAGCAACTGCAAGCGCCCGGTTTCGTTTTTCATCCCTCTCCTCGTTGACGCAGCGCAGAGTCGCCGCCGAACCGCGCAGGTCAGCCAGAACATTTATCGGCCAACCGTGCCGGTTTTCTATCGAGAAAGAACGATCTGTCCCACCCTTTTCCCGAATCGAGACTGCAAAAATGATCTGACGCCAAAGCGGGACTTTGGTTTCGCTGAACAGGGAAAGCAGGTTCCCCCACACTGCCCGACCCAGTACGCTTGAGGGAAATGATTCCGTTCTCCTCACCATGCGCTATCGCGACGGGGGTCGCCCTCGCTGCCGGACTTGCGATCGCTTTCGCCTTCATCGCGAGAGCGCGCAAATCGAGGTACCCGGCGCTGCTTTACACATCGTGCGCCTACATAGTCGTACTCCATGCAGTCTGGATCGTGGGGTTGCTGCAAGGGCCGCTGCTGGCTTCCGGTTTTGCAACACTTGAGTTGCTCACATTTCCGTGGAGCTTCGCGGTGACGACGAATATGACCATGCCTGGCTTCGACACGCTTTCTGCCCTGCTCGTCAACTATGCCCGGTTTGTGCTCGGCTTCGGAGGTTTGCAATGTGTGCTGCTGACTCTTTTTGTGTGGGAGTTGAAGTTGCGCCCGCGGCGAAGGCGCTTGCGGGCCGCTTCCCGTTCACCCCGTCCGTGACGCATTTCGGTGGCTTGCCATGCATTCTAGCTGCACCCTTTTTGCCCCGCTCATGACGGTCAAGTAGCATAGAACGCTGGCAGTGGACTGGGCCGGCTTCCTGCACCGATGCCGCTGGCCCGCCGAGTTTCGCCCTGTAACCCAAGCGGCTTTCCAGGAAACGCTATGGATCTGGAGGGACCGGTCCCGCTCGCCACACGGAGGAAGCAGCTTGCCATCACGCGACAAATTTCTTTTTACCTCGGAGTCGGTCACCGAGGGCCACCCCGACAAGATCGCCGACCAGATCTCCGACGCCATCCTAGATGCCTGCCTCGCGCAGGACCCGTACTCGCGCGTCGCCTGCGAAACCCTAACCGCCACCGGCCTGGTCGTTATCGCCGGTGAGATCACGACCAAGGCTTACGTCGACTTCCAAACGCTGGTCCGCGGCGTAGTCAACGACATCGGCTACAACGATGCCGTGTACGGCTTTGACTGCAACACCTGCGCGGTGATCTCCTCGATCAACAAGCAATCCGGCGATATCGCGATGGGTGTGGACACGGGCGGCGCGGGCGACCAGGGCATGATGTTCGGCTTCGCCACCAACGAGACCGAGGAGCTGATGCCGCTGCCGATCTCGCTCGCGCACAAGCTCACCCGGCGGCTCAGCGAAGTTCGAAAGAACGGGCAGCTCCCGTACCTGCGACCCGACGGTAAAAGCCAGGTCACGGTGGAGTACGACGCAGCGGGCAAGCCTGTACGCGTGGATGCGGTCGTCATCTCAACCCAGCACGCGGAGGAGGTCGCGACCGAGAAGCTGCGGGCCGACGTCCTCAAAGACGTCATCCAGGCGGTTGTGCCGGCTGCGCTGCTAGACGCGGATACGAAATACCACATCAACCCGACGGGGCGATTCGTCATCGGTGGACCGATGGGCGACACCGGGCTGACCGGGCGCAAGATCATCGTCGATACCTATGGAGGCATGGGCCGACACGGCGGCGGCGCCTTCTCCGGCAAGGACCCGACAAAAGTGGACCGTTCCGCTGCATACATGGCCCGATATATCGCGAAGAACATCGTCGCATCCGGGCTGGCGGAGCGGTGCGAAGTGCAGTTGGCGTATGCCATTGGCGTTGCGGAGCCGGTATCCGTCCTGGTTGATACGTTTGGGACCGGCACACTTCCCGCGCTGGAATTGCAGCATCTGGTGCGCGAGCACTTCCAGCTGACGCCGAAGGGCATCATGGAGTCGCTCGACCTGCGCAGGCCGATTTACCGGCAGACCGCCGCCTATGGGCACTTTGGGCGCACGGATGGCGACTTCGGCTGGGAGCGGACGGACAAGGCGGAAGCTTTGAAAGAAGCCGCGGGCAGCCGAGAAGTGGTTGGAGTGAAATAAACGGGAGCGGCCTTGTTCAGCGTTTGTTGGACAGGGCCGCCGCGGCTACAAGAGCGTCGAGGGCCGAGGCCTGGGCGCCCGCGTCCGCTTCCGTCACGGGACCTGTCCAGACCACGCCGAACCGGTTATCCGGCATGCGGTCGGCTTTCCAAATGCTATTCGCGTTCGTTTGTATGAACCGTTTCCAGCGTTTTTCGGGCGCACGGGTATCGAGCGCGGCGAGATTGCGTACGAAGATGCCTTTGAACTGCACCCCATCGCCGCCGCACTTAGGCTCGCAGGACTCGTGTAAAACGCCGTTTCTGTCAGTCAGGCGAGCCATCGCCGCCGCCGCAAGCTGTTGCGCCTTACCAAGCTGGGTTTGCTCGCCGGCAGCCTTCGACCACTCGGCAAGCGCGCCGACCAGGACGCCCTGGTTATAGGTCCAGGTTGTTTTGCCGTTGTTGCTGCATGCGCTCGTGGCTTTGTCAATCGTGAGGCCGTCGTTGACCAGGCCATCGCTGTTGATCATGCTCGAGGCCTGGAACCATCGCCACTCGCGTTGCGCCCAGTCTTTGTACTCACTCCCTTCCGTACGGGCGGCAAGGTGGGCGGCCACGGAAAAGAACAGTTCGTTCGCGATGGCGTTCTTGTAGGTGCGGTCCTTGCTCCACCAGATACCGCCGCCACAGGTCGCATCCCAGCCGCCCGCCATGTCGGCGAAGATGGAGCGAGCCATGGCAAGATAGTGCGGCTCGCCGGTCAGGTCGAAGGCATCGATCCAGGCGAGCGCCCACCAGCCTTCGTCGTCGTAGTAGCGATTCAGGAAGCCTGGAGCGCCGGTCATTTCAGCAAGGTCGTTTTCCTGCTCGCTTTTCGGGATCACAATCTGCGCCCGGTCGAAAGTATGAGCAAGAACAGGCAAGTACTGCTTCGAACCGGTCGCGCGCATGTAGTCCGTGAGTACGGTGATGGCGTTCGCTGCATTCCACCATCCCGTGGTGCGGTACAGGCCTGCGCGGTCGACATAGGAGTGCTGGAGCACTTCGACCCCGCGTTGCGCCCGGCGTGTCTGCTCGCTGAGACGACCGTGGCCAAACAGAGTGCCGGACAGGAACACGAGGAGAAGCATGCAGGAAACGCGCATGGCGAAGTTGTAACAGAAAAGTGGTGGCCAGAGACGGGATTGAACCGCCGACGCCGGCCTTTTCAGGGCCGCGCTCTACCACTGAGCTATCTGGCCTCGGGGGTGACCCAAGAACGCGTCACTGGCTAGGAGGCCGCGTGAAAGCGCGTGTGGCGCGGGAGCGCCGTTGCCCGAGTATAGCAAAGCTCGGCCCTAAGCTAGAAGCGTGAAACGAGCCATACGCCGGCGAGGAGCAGGGCGCAGCCAAGGAGTCGCGCGGGCGAGGCACTGTGCTGTCGGAAGCCGATGAGGCCAAACTGGTCGAGCAGCACCGAGGTAAGCAGGGAGGCGGTGAGCGACAGTCCGGTGAACAGGCCCGAGCCGAGCCGCTGCGCGAAGGCAAGCCCCGCCAGGGTGGACGCGATGCTTACAAGGCCGCCCAGCCACGCCCACCAGGGCACGTGCGGAGCTGTTAGAACGGCCCGGCCCATTTGCGCGGCCGAGAAGGCACGAACAAGCCCCGCTATGATCAGGAGCCCGGCTAGCCCGGACAGGTAAACCCATAAGCCGGAAAGCACCGGTTGCGCGAACTGCTTATTGAGTTCGGCGTTCGCTCCGGTTTGCAAGGGGTTCGCGGCGCCCGCGAGCAAGGCCAGGAGAATGGCAATCCAGAGCATGGGAGGCCTCGCTCAACTAGGATGATGGCGCGCCAGCGCTTACCAGCGCACGGTGACCGTTTGTTGCGTGTAACCCTCGCCAGGGGGAAACCGGAGAGAAAGGCTCTGGATTGCGGAGCCTTTCTCCTGACGAGTGACCGGCTGCCGGGGATGCAGAAGCGCGTTTCCTTGAAGCGGCGCATCCTCGAGTACGGTTGGAGTGCTGTCGAGGTCCGCGCCTTCCGCATGGGCCGTAACGGGTCCGTTCAGGCGCAGGAACAGCGTGTACGCGGAGCCCCGTTTCGCTTCCAGCAGCCACGTAGCGCTGCGGGCACTTGTGTGTTGCTCCAGCACTTTGAGTTGGGCAGTTTGCGCACCGGGCAGGGGCAGCTGCGCGGGTAGGCCGAGCTCCACGCCGGGGAGCGGGATGTGGAGCACGCCTGCTTGGGTATGGGAGCCTCCTGCGGGCCCGATGAGCTGCGGGGACACGGCATTGCCCTCGGGCTGCATGCCGACTTCGAGCTCACGACCTGCACGCCGGAAGGTGAGGGTGACCTCCTTGCCCGCCCCGGTGGACACATGTCGGAGCGTCGCGCCCGGCCATGCCGCGGGCAGTTGCGGGGCGACGCGGAGCGTGTTGGTCGCTGCGTCGAAGCTCACGCCGAACAGGCCGCGCAAGGCGGGCGAAAGCACCATGGCGGAGGACCAGAGCTGGTGCGTTGTGGAACGGCCGAGCGGCTCAAAGAACTGCCCGGAAAGCAGCTCCGTGACGGCGCCGAGGTCTTGCGCCCAGGTCAGGTTTACGTTCTCCATCAAGTGGGTATAGCCGGCGAGCGAGCGGCCGGTGCGATACTCGGCCAGCGAGGCCCAACCCGTGAACAGCGGCCAAACGGAGCCCTGGTGATAGCTGATGGGCTCGTAGACGGGCTCGTGCTCGCCCACATCCCGGGTGCCCCAGTCGGTTGAGAACTCGTGCGAGGCCCAGCGGCGAAACATCGCTTCGCTTGTGAGTGAAAAGCCGCCGTCCCACCAAGCGACAGCGGGGTAGATGGTGGCTGTCTTGTCTAGCCTATCCGGACCGTTGTAGGAGAAGGCATAATCGCTGCCGGCAGCATACTCGCGTTCAAGTGTGGCGGCGATGGCCTTTGCGCGCGCGGAAGCGCCGTCGTCGGACTTGCCCGCCAGCGCTGCGAGTTTGGCGTAGGCTTGCGAGGCTTGGACGTCGAGCGCAGCGAGGTAAACTTCCTGGCGCGGCATCACCGGAGGCCAGCTCTCGACCCAGCCGGTGCCTTGGGCGTTGTCATAGATGCCGTCCCCGTCAGAGTCGTGGGTGCGTTCAAACTGCCAGGCTTTTTCGATCTCGGGCCAGTGCCGGCCGAGCCAGGCCATGTCGTCGGAGCGCATGGCATAGTCGGCGGCGACCATTAGGAGCAGGGGGGTGGCATCGGCGGCGGCGTACTCGTACGGGGTGTGGGCCCAGTCGACGAGCTCGGCGGTTTGGGAAAACTCGTGCATGATCTTGCCGTCGGCGCGCTGGCGTTTGAGCAGGAAATCGAGCTCCTCGCGGGTGAGGGTGAAGTCGCCGTAACTGTCGATCGCGTACAGGGTGTATAGGGAATCGCGGCCGAAAAACCAGCCGAAGCCGGGCCGGTTGGAGTCGCCGGAGTTATAAAGGCCGGCGACGAGAGCGGTTTCGTCGCCGTTTTGCTCGCTCGCGTGGCGGACGCGAAGCTGGTCGATGGAGATTTCAGCCCAGCGGAGCGCCTGGTCGAAGCGCGGATCTGAGGTTTCAGAGAACGTCCGGTGATCGAAAAAATGCCGGTAATAAGCAGCCGTCGCCTGATATTGGGCCTGCACAGTGCTGCCAAGGGCGGCGAGGGCGGACTGGAGCGCGGCTTTTGTGGCTGTGCCCTTGGTGGTGGCTGCGGTCATCAGCAGAGGGAAATAGCGATCGCCGTCGCGAGCGGGGTCGTACTGGAGGATGAGCTGGAGGGGGAAATCTTTGGGCCGTTCCTGGTACGGCGCAAGAATGCCGGGTTGTGTGCCGGGCATGGCGACTGCCCCGGCAAGGTCGTCGGAGTCGGTGTGAAGAAGGTAATAGCCGCCAGCGGCTCCATTTCCGCTCACGGCTGCGGGAACCCATTCGGGCGAGGGAGCGTTGTAGTTGGGCGCGGGCCACATGCGCTTGAGCTCGGGCGTGAAAGACAAGGTAAGCGCGAGGGGGCGGGTGGAGGAAACCTGGAAGAGCGCCACAACGCCGGGCTCGCCCTCGTGCCCGCATTGGGTGGGGAAGAGAATTTCGCGCAAGGTAAACGCCGCATGCGCGAAGGTGATGGTGGTGTGGTCGGGTTGGACGTCGATCTCGGCGGACTGGTCGTTCACCTCGATAGGTACGGTGTAGTTTTTTACCTGCGCGGCGATGCGCAAGTGGCTGAGCAGCTTAACCGGCCAGGCCCAGGCCTCGAAGCTGCCGTCGCCCTGGCCCACAATCGCGCCGCACTCGCCGGCAACGGTGAACGGCTGGAGGGCGGAGCTGCGCTGGTGGATGGCAAGGCCGCCCACGCCGGCCGGGTCGGCAAGCGGGAAGGCCGGGACTGAACCAAGCCAGGTGGCTTGCCCTTGCGCGGCGAATGCACAAGCGGCAAACGCAAGCAGGGCGGAAACTGAGCGCAACAAATACCTGCAACCGGAACTTCCCATTCCGAACCGATGCCATACACTTGCTGCAACCATGCTTCCTGCTCCTTCTGCCCTCCACATGCTACGCGCAACTGTTATGGGCGGGCTTGTTGCGATGCTTGCCGCGACGGCGCTGGGACAAGCAGCGGCCGAGGCGCGGGCGGCCCAGGCGTTTGCGCGTGCTTCAAGCGAGGGTCCGTTGTCGCTGCGGGCTTTTCTCGCAGCGATGCCCAAGGGAGCGGATCTGCATATGCACCTTGCCGGAGCGGTATACGCGGAAACCTACCTGGACGAGGCCGCACAGGATGGCTTGTGCGTAGACCCGGCAGCGCTTGCATTCGATAAAACCGCGACCCATGGAGCGTGCAAGCCGGGGGAGATCAGCGGGGCGGCGGCGATCGAAACGGACAACCGGATGCGTGATGCGCTGATCGACAGCTTTTCCATGCGCGGGTTTGTGCCCTCGGCGGGGATCACGGGGCACGACCAGTTTTTCGCAACCTTTGGTCGGTTTGGCGGACTGAAAGCGCATACGGGCGAGTGGCTCGATGAGGTCGCGACGCGAGCAGCACGGCAGAACGAGCAATACCTGGAAGTGATGGACACGCCCGACCCGAAGCCGGCGGAGGCCCTGGCGGAAAAGCTGGGGTACAGCCCGGATTTTCGGGCGTACCGGGAAGCGCTGTTGAAAGCGGGGCTGGGCGAGAGCGTAACGGCCGCGCGCGCGGCGCTGACAGCTGCCGAGCAGAAGCGATCGGCGAAAGAAGGATGTGGAACCGCGACTGCGCAGCCGGGATGCTCGGTCGAATTGCGCTTTCTCTTCCAGGTCCTGCGGGAGCGGCCACCGGCAGACGTGTTCGCGCAGGTGGTGTTCGCCTTTGAGCTCGCAAAGGTGGATAGGCGCGTTGTGGGGCTCAACTTTGTGCAGCCGGAGGATGGCTACATCGCGGTGCGCGACTACCGGCTGCACATGAGCATGCTCGACGTGCTGGGGCCCTTGTACCCCGGGGTGCATATCGCGCTCCATGCGGGTGAGCTCGTGCCCGGGCTTGTCGCCCCGGAAGCGCTTACGTTTCACATCCGCGCGGCGTTGGAGGAGGGGCACGCCGAGCGCATTGGCCATGGCGTGGACGTGATGTACGAGGACAGGCCGGATGCGCTCCTCCGCGAGCTCGCGGCCAAGCATGTGCTGATTGAAATCAATCTGACGAGCAACGACCTTATCCTGGGTGCGGCAGGAGAGAACCAGCCGCTGCGTGAGTATCTGCGAGCCGGGTTGCCGGTGGCGCTCTCGACCGACGACGAAGGCGTGTCGCGGATCGACCTGACGCACGAGTACGTGCGCGCGGCGGAAACGTACCACCTGAGCTACGTACAGCTCAAGCAGATGGCCCGCGCTTCGCTCGAACACAGTTTTTTGCCGGGCGCGAGCTTGTGGGCTGCCATGACACCCGAAACGCTGCGGGTACCGGTCGCGGCATGCCGCGCGCAATTGGGCAATGAAGCGCCGAACGCCACTTGCGCCGCGGTCGTGCACGGGAGCGAGCGCGCAGCCCAACAATGGGAGCTGGAGCGTCGATTTCGCATATTCGAGCGGACTTTTTAGCCCGCGATGCGCATCGTTTTCGCGACGTTCGGCACCTTTGGCGATGTGAACCCGATCCTGGGCATCGGTAGCGAACTTGTGCGGCGAGGGCACATCGTGGTGCTGGCGGCGCCTGAAATGTTCCGCAAGTATGCCGCCGCGGCTGGACTGCGCTTCGCGCCGCTGCGCCCCGAGCAGAATCCGACAGACGGCGCGATGATCGCGATGATCTACGACCGGAAGCGCGGCACGGAGCGGGGTTTGCGCGAGTTCCTATTTCCCGCCCTGCGCGACAGCTTCCACGACCTGCGCGCTGTGGTGGAAGCGGAGCGGCCGGAGCTGCTGGTTTCAAGCGAACTTGCCTACGCCGCGCCGCTGGTCGCGGAGCTGACCGGCGTGCCTTGGGCTTCGTATGTGCTTGCACCGTTTTCGTTTTTCTCCGCCTATGACCCTCCTGTACTGCCGCCACACCCAATCTTGTCGGAGATTCTGGCCAAAGTGCCGGGAGCGGGGCACCTTTTGCGGCCGTTCGCACGGGCAATCACCCGCAGCTGGTGCGCGCCGGTGTATGCGCTGCGGCGCGAGCTGGGGCTGGGGCGCGGAACAAGCCCGCTATTTGACGCGAAACATGCGCCGGGGCTGGTTTTGGCTTTGTTTTCGCGCGTGCTGGGTGCGCCGCAGCCCGACTGGCCCTCGAACACGCAGCAGTGCGGGTTTGTGTTCTACGACCGGGACGGGGAACAGGCGGGCTTGCCCATAGAGCTCGAGCGGTTTTTGGACGCGGGGCCGCCGCCGCTGGTCTTTACCCTCGGGTCGGCGGCGGTGCTGGACCCGCGAGAATTTTGGCGCGAAAGCGCAGATGCCGCCCGGCGGCTCGGCCGCCGCGCCGTGCTCGTTGTGGGCAAGCACGCAGATATGCCGCCGGACACGCCGGAGCTTTGCCATGCCGCGTATGCTCCTTATTCACTCTTGTTCCCGCGCGCGGCGGCGGTGGTGCACCAGAGCGGCGTGGGCACCACGGCGCAGGCCTTGCGCGCAGGCCGGCCCATGCTGATGATGCCCTACAGCCACGACCAGCCGGACAACGCCCGGCGCATGCAGCGCCTCGGCATAGCGCGTGTCCTGCCCCGCGAACGCTACACAGCCGCCCGCGCAGCCGAAGCGCTCCGGGGGTTACTTGCCGAGCCGCAATATGCCGAGCGCGCCGTGCAGGCCGGCGTGGATATGGCCCGCGAAAGTGCCCTGCGCACCGCATGCCTGGCCCTGGAAAGGGCAGGCAGCGCGCGTTTGCCGGAGAAAATGCGCAAGCAGCTCAGGGGAAGCCGAGGATGAAACAAGGCAGGGCAGGCTTGGAGGCCTGCCCTGCTTGCATTGCGTGTATGTTTGCGTCGTTACACCGGCTGGACGTCCGATGCCTGCCAGCCTTTTGGCCCCTTAACAACGTTAAACTGCACGGTCTGGCCTTCCTGCAAACTCTTGAAGCCGTTGGAGCTGATAGCCGAATAGTGCACGAAAACATCTTCCCCATTTTGGCGAGAGATGAAGCCGAACCCTTTCGCGTCGTTGAACCACTTCACAGTGCCTTGTTCCATTGGTGCCTTTTCCCTGGTTAGATTGCGCTGGAGTGAACAGGAGCCCCTGTGGCGATTCCGACGCGCCCTCAGTCTAGCAGAGCCGGGGAACGCATCCATAATTTTTCGGGTCTTTCCAGGTAAATAGAAACAAACGTTTGTTCAAAAGAGATATTTGAGCGCGAACTGGACTACTCGCGAATCCGGGTTTTCCCCGGCCGTTCCACCGCCGCCGAAACGCTCGCTCGTAATCTGCCCGAAACCGCCGCCCGTCGTGTTGCCCGGCTGGCCGTAAGCGGGCGTGTTCCACAGGTTAAAGATGTCGGTGCGGAACTGCACACTGGTTTCGCGGTATACGGGAAAGTTTTTAAACGCGGATAGGTCGGTGCGATTGTAGCCCGGGCCGTAGACGGTCGTTCGACCCGGAGGGCCGTAGGCGGAAAGGACATTCGGGTCGTTCGATAAGATCTGGTTCGCGTTCGGAACATTCGGCTGGCCAGTCTGTGCATCGATAGCCGGGATGACCTGCCGTGGGTTGGCGAATGCACATGGATTGAACCAGGAAGCAACCGTGCGGGTGCGGGTGGCGCAGTTTGAGTTGGTAGAGGTCGGTGTGCCGCCTGCGCGGAATGGATCGAAAAGGCGATATGCATAGCCGGTACCGGTACCGCCGGGGTTGTTGTTCGCGTACACCACAACCGGCTGGCCGGTTTGCACGCGGAAGAGCAGCGAGGTTGCCCAGCCGCCGACGAGTTCGTTCGTGATGCCGCCGGAGTTAAGGAAGCGTTTGCCCTGGCCGAAAGGCAGCTCATACTGGCCGTTCAACACGAAGCGCTGCCGGACGTCGATGT
The DNA here is from genome assembly GCA_964247895.1 of uncultured Acidobacteriaceae bacterium. Classification (GTDB taxonomy): domain Bacteria; phylum Acidobacteriota; class Terriglobia; order Terriglobales; family Acidobacteriaceae; genus EB88. The sequence continues at coordinate 5,091 of CAXTWG010000026.1, read as the reverse complement.
AGGAGTCGCCGTAGTCGTACCGGTAGCCCAGCAGGCGAAAGTTACGATAGCCGTTGCCGCTTTGCCCCGTTCCGCCAAGCAGGGTAGTCGCGTCATCGAGTGCGTGAGCCCAGGTGTACGCGCCCAGGAAGGAAAGGCCGTTCGCGAGGCGGCGCTCCAATGTCACCTGTGCCGAGTTGTAGCTAGCCGAGCCCGCGTAGGCGACGAGGCTGCCGCCGCCGAAATCACGATAAGGACGGAGTGTCTGCTCATTGACCCCGGACGGCACGACTTGGTTGGGGATATTGATGTCCGGGTTGACCTGGAGATGCCGCGAAAGTGCGCCTACATAGCCCACGGTAAGTTGGGTGGCGTTGTTGAGCGACCGCTGCACGGTCAGGTTGAACTGCTCACTGTAGGGCGTTTGCGTGTTGGTCTGGTACCCGCGCTGGCCGGGCTGGTTCACGAAGTTTGCCAGACCTGCGTTGATCGCCGCGCCAAAGCCGGTTTGGAGGCTTTGCCCGTTTGTGGCGCAGTTTCCGGGCTGGCAAACGCCGCCCGAAGGGAAGTTGCTGTCGAACTGAAAGGGGAAGTTCTGCGAAAGGGAGGGAAAATACCCGACGCTTTCAAGTCCGCCGTAGAAGATGCCGAAGCCGCTCCGAATGACGGTCTTGTTGCCGAGCTCGTAGGAGATGCCGATACGCGGAGAAAAGTTAGGGTGAGCGGGGTCGACCAGGTAGGGGTTGCTCGTGTACTGCACGGCGATGTTATCGGCGGCAAGCGCGTTGAGGAAGTTGGGCGTGAGCGGCGGATTGTTTTGCGCCTGAAGCGGGATACGGTAAACGCCCCCGTTGGTCCCGCCGGCGGTATTGGCGTAGTTGGGTACAAAGTTCGCCTGCTGACCGCCGAGCTCTTTGATGGGCTGGGTGTACTCATAGCGCAGGCCGAGATTGATGGTCAGGCTGGGCAGCGCTTTCCAGTTGTCCTGGAAGTAATAGCCCTCATAGAAACGCTGGTCGTGAGCGGTGAAAATATTCGCGATGGAGGAAGAGCTGATGTGATTCAGCAGCAGGTCCGCCGCGCCGAAGCCGGTATTGCCGGTGTTCAGTGGATCCTGCGAAAACTTCCCGTCGAAAGTGTAGGTGCCTTTGGGGTCGACCGGCTGCATGGTTTGCACGCGGATGCGCTCGATATTCACGCCGAAGCGCAGGGCGTGATTGCCGATCTGTTTGGAAACGTTGTCGAGGATTTGAATGACGTTTTCGTACTCACGCGTGGGCTCGTATTGCGAGGAGCCCGCGGTGGCGATGCCGTTGTTGCCGAAGCCGATGTTCGGCAGGCCGCCGTTCCCGCGACTGAAGGGAATCCCGCCGAGGCCGAACTGCGGGGCGAGTTCCACGCCCGCATTGGGCGGGGTGTAAGCGGCGGCGATCCAGTTGTAGCCTACGCGGAACTCGTTGATCAGCGAGGGCGCGAAAATGTGAGTTTCCGAAAAGGTGAAGTTGCGGCCTTCAACGACGGTGTTGCCCGAGCCGCCGAAGCCGCCGCCATCGATCAGGCCGAGCGGCGCGGTCAGGGTTACGGGCTCGTTGGTGTAGCTGTAACGGGCGAACAGCTGGTCCTTTTGGCTGGCGTTGTAATCTACCCGTCCGTCGTACTGGGTCGTGTTGTCGCTTGCATTGCCTTGGAAGGTGTAATTGTTGACGGTGTTGGCCGCGCTGCCTCGGTTCGGCAGGGGATAGCCGTTGAGCAGAGCTTGTCCCGCCGGGTTGATGCTTGCCGGATTGATTACATTTTGCTGGCCGCTGGAAGCCAGGTAGTTATTCGCGAGGACGTTGCCGCCACGGTCGCGGGTGGGGCCGCCCGGCTGGTATAACGTGATCGCCTGGCCGCGGCCGTTCGCGGTTGCGTTCAGGAGGTCGGAAAAGTCGCCTGTGCGCTGCAATACGGTTGGAACGGTAAAAACGCCGGTCTGCCCGAAGATGATGCGGTTGGCTTCCGCGTCGCCGAAAAAGAACAGTTTGTCTTTGAGGATGGGGCCGCCCAGGGTCGCGCCGAACTGGTTTTGCCGGTACTTCGGCACGACATTCTGGAAGTAGTCGCGCACATTCAGCACGCCATTGCGGAAGTACTCCCACAAGTCGCCGTGGAACTGGTTGGTGCCGGATTTAGTAGCGACATTGAGCACCGCGCCCGCGGAATGACCGAGCTCGGCGGTGTAGTCGCCGGTTTGTACCTTGAACTCCTGGAGCGCGTCCGGCGGGGGCTTGATGACAAAACTCGCGCCGTTGAGGAAGTCGACGAGGTTGGCGTTGTTGTCGACGCCGTCGAGGATGAAGTTGTTCTGCTCGGAGCGCTGGCCGTTGGCGGAGAAGTCGCCCTTGTTGGCGCCGCGCGAGCCTTGCTCGGAGGGCTCAACGCCCGCCGTGAGCTGGGCGATGAAAGTAAAATTGCGCCCGTTCAGCGGAGTCTCATTGATGACGCGGGAGGAGACGACCGTGCCGGTCGAGGCTTCCTCAGTCTGCAGCGCCGGCGGCGCGGAGGAAACGACGACGTTCTGCTGGCCGCCCTCAACGCCGACCTGGATGTCTGCTGTCGTGGTGGTGGACACGTTGACGACAACGTTGTCCTGCGTGGTGGGAGCGAAGCCGGTCGCCTCGGCCTTGACCTGATACGTACCGAGCTTGAGCGGGGTCGCCGTGTAGTTGCCGCTGCCGTCGGTGGCGACAGTGATGGTGAAGCCGGTGCCGGCATTGGTGACCGAGATTTTTGCGTTAGGCACGCCCGCGCCGCTCGGGTCATGAATGGTGCCGCTGATGCCGCCCTCGTCCACCTGGGCCAGGGCGGGGGCGGCAAGCACGATGGAGGCCGCAAGCGTAAAGGCAGAAAGGGGAAGGCGTTGCGTGAGGCGCATCATAGTCACAACCTTTTCACCGGGGAGTGGAGCTCTGCGCTGCATTGGTCGACGCGGAAGGGTGTTGCGGAATACATAACCCCTCCAAGGGCCACCACGGTAACGACACCAGTTTTCGGATGTCAATACAAAAAAGGACAAGCGTCCGTTCGTTTCTCGCCCGATCCATGGACAAGCAAAGCTTCCGATTGCTGGGCTATGCTAGGCGGGAGATTGGAGCTTTTTATGGCCGAAGGCAGCAACTGGGATCTTCATGTTCTTCAGAATGAGTTTTTGCGTTTGGAAGTATTGCCCGCGCTGGGCGGCAAGCTGAGCTCGCTTTCGCTTGCCGGCGCAGGCGGCGAGCTGCTGCAGGCACCCTTGAAGCCCTACGCCGCCCGAACGCCGGACATGCCGTTCGACAAAGGGGACGGCAGTGGATGGGACGAGTGTCTGCCTTCCATCGGGCCTTGTACAGTTCCGTATGGAGACGGGAAAACAGGCAGGATCGAGGATCACGGAGATTTTTGGCGGCTGCCGTTCACGGTGACTGAGGCGAGCGGGACGACGCTGCAGATGCGGGCGGACGGGGTCTCCCTGCCGCTCGCGTTCAAACGCAACCTGAAGCTGGAAGGACCCGTGCTGCACCTGGAATACGAGGTGCGCAACACGGGGGATGCGCGCGTTCCCTATGGGTGGTCAACACACCCATTGTTCGCCGTAGAACCCGGCGATCGCATCCATTTGCCGGGCTCTGTGAAGGAAGTCACGGCACAGGCTTCAGCGAATGGGCGCTTGCGGGTTGGCCGGCACAGCTGGCCTATGACGGAAAACGCGCTCGACGGCGAGCCGCTGGACCTGTCGGTTGCTTTGGACAACCATGCCGGGGTAGGCGACAAGCTGGTGCTGCCCGCGCCTGCCGAAGGGTGGGCCGCCCTGGAGCGCAAGACTCTACGTACACGGCTCACGCTGCGCTTCGACCCGAAGGAGGCGCCGGTTTTGGGATTGTGGATCTGCTACGGGGGCTGGCCGAGTGCCCCTGATGCGAAGAAGGGCTACACGGTGGCGCTCGAGCCTTGCAACCTGCCGGTGGACTCGCTTACGGATTCGCTGGCGCAAGGTGGCGGGAGCTTCCTCGAAGCCGGGGAAGCGCGGCACTGGAGCCTGCGGCTCGAAGTAACGCGAGCGGAAGAAAGGTAAACGATGGACACGCAGGCAGAAGCACAAAAGCTGGTACAGGGACACCGGGCGCGCTTCGGGGAGGCTCCCGCTGGGGTGTACGCTGCGCCGGGCAGGGTCAACCTCATCGGCGAGCACACGGACTATGCAGGCGGGTTCGTGATGCCGGCTGCCATCGATTTTGCGACGGTGGCGGCGGCTACCCCGCGTATGGACGGAGCGGTGCGGGTGTACTCGGCCAATTTTGACGAAGAAGTAGGGCATGCGCTCGACACGTTGCCCGCGAAGGGGCGCGGGCACTGGAGCGACTACCCGCTTGGCGTGCTGCATGTGCTGCGCGAGGCTGGGATCGATGTTCCGGCGTGTTCGCTTTCGCTGTACGGAGATGTGCCGATCGGGGCGGGGCTGAGCTCGTCGGCATCGATTGAAGTGGCGGTGATGGCGGCGCTGCTCGCGGCTGCCGGCGCGAGCCTGCCCAAGCCGGAGATGGCGAAGATGGCGCAGCGAGCCGAGAACGGCTATGTGGGCGCGAACACAGGCATTATGGACCAGTTCATCGCTTGCTGCGGCAAGCGGGATCATGCGCTGCTGCTCGACTGCCGCTCGCTCGCGACGAAGCTCGCGCCGATTCCGCCGGAGCTGAACCTGGTGATCTGCAACACCATGGTCAAGCACTCGCACGCCGGGGGCGAGTACAACACGCGCCGGGCCGAGGTGGAGCAGGCGACCGCGACCTTGCGCGCGCACAGGCCGGAGATCGCTCTTTTGCGCGATGCGAAGCCTGAGGATTTGGTTCAGTGGGGCGGTGAAATGCCGCTCAACGTGCTCAAGCGCGCGCGCCACATCATCACCGATAGCCTGCGCGCGGAGGCTGCCGCGGCTGCGCTCGAGCGTGGCGACCTCCATGAGCTGGGCAAGCTGATGGCCGAAGCGCATGCGAGCTACCGGGACGACTTTGAGGCGAGCTGCCCGGAGGCGGACCTAATGGTCGAGCTCGCGAACGAGCAGGTTGGGCTTGTGGGGGCGCGGCTCACCGGGGG
>CAXTWG010000025.1:0-34506 GCA_964247895.1 uncultured Acidobacteriaceae bacterium | reverse complement strand
GGTTCGCGCCGTCAGCCGGTTCATGTCGTCGTAGCTCATCGTTCCGCAGTTGTTCTCAGACCAGAGCCATACTGAGTCTTTCTAACAATATTGTCGATCCGCTCTAAAAGCCAGGCTAGAATCGATTTTAGCGCTATAAATATGCTATCTTGCGCAATTACCTTATGCGTTGGAAGCTCTCTTACACTCATGAAAAAGTACACTTCATGCGTGCATAGGGCAGCAATGCCGGCCAATATAACGTATGATCCGAATCTTGGTCGCCATAAAGAAACGATGAGGCCTGGCAAGTCCGGAACACACGCTATGAAGATAAAAATAAATAAGGACGCCGTGTAGTGGCTCGGGCTTGTAAAGGACAAACCGAATGCTAATACGGCGTCTATTACAACGACAATAGCACCAAGTATGACGGCAAGAATTATGAGAATTGATTTCTTAGCCATGTCGCCTCCACAGATATCAATGACAGGTGTAATTTCCATAGAAATGGAAAAACCCATTAATCGTCTGAGCGCTTAAAGAGTTGCTTTTACCTGCCGTATTGCACAAAGCCTGATTACACGCTTGTAGTTGATTTCCCAAGTCGTTAGGAAGATTGCGCCTCTCATCGCGAAAATCCAGTCCATTACGAGCAAGGCAAGCATCATGCTCATAGCACAAAGGATCGGCTGGCTTGTTCGTTATGGGGCCAGCTCCTCCCGGCCCACAATAATGAGTTCCAAATAATCTGAGATTTGGATCAGCTGGGTCGTTATAAGGAACCCCTTTACCGTATAAGTAGACATTCACAAAGATAGAAATCGATGTTTCGATTTTATCGAATATTCCGGGACCGCTTGCAGAAGTACCGTTCTGAAAGTTTTCTATAGGCCCGCCGCAAGCCCCGAACTCGCACGTTGCGTCCGGCAACCCGAGCGCTCCGGCGATATTGGGCCCATAGGTGATGTTGTATTCATCCCATGGCTGCGCATTCGGTCGCGGCTTCAGGCTGCCGTGGAAGGAAGGGCCGCCGCCGAAGATCCCGTGCAGAATGTCTCCCAGCGCGGCGCCTAAGCCGAGATCAATCCCCGCCCCGATAACACACCCGATAGGACCGAAGCCGGCACAGCCTGCTGCGGTGGCCGCTCCGTTCGTAAATTGTCCCGTAGGATCGGTCTGACTCAGCGGGTCATTCAGCACATAGCTGTACCGATTCAAGCTTTGCGGATTGCTGGAGTCGTAGCTACCTTGGTACGGGTCCGGGCTCAACCAACGCCCGCCGGCGCTCGAGTACTCCCGAAACTGCGCGTGGTCGAGCCCCGACTCGTAGTCGTGGTCCAGCCCGGCGAAGTGGTACGGGTCCACGTCCGCCCCGCTCTGCGAGAAGTTGTCCCCGAACGGCAGGGACCCGTAGCTGCCCGCCGTGTTGCCGCTCCCGTCGGTCAACAGCCGCTCGGTCCCGAGCCAGTCCTGGTGCTCATAGGAGAAGACGCCGTTCTGAAACACCGCCAGGGGCTGGGTTCCCCAGGGCAGGAGCAAGTGCAGATCCTGCTCGATCACGTTGCCCGAGCCGGCCTGCAGGATCGCCACCTTCCGGCCGCCCAGGTCGTACACCAGCTCCGCCGCCGAGCCGTAAATGTCCGAGCGCACCCGACGGTTCCCCGCGTCGTAGCTGTAGGTGTTGATCGTGTCGCTCAACAGGTTCCCCGCCGCGTCGTAGCCGTAGCCCACCGCCTGGTTGGTCCCCGTGTTGAACGTCAGCTGCCCGGAAAACCCGCCCGGCGCAGCCGCCTGCGTCCACCGGTTGCCCCACCGGTCGTAGCTCCAGCTGTCGTTCAACGCCGTGCCCCCCGTTGAGGTTCGCGCCGTCAGCCGGTTCATGTCGTCGTAGCTCATCGTTCCGCAGTTGTTCAACACCGTGTCGCCCGCCCGGTTCACACGCCCGCCGGCTAACCCAATGGTAAACCCGTAGAGTTAGTGCTTTCCACTTATAACTCGTCTGACCGAAATTAAACAATATGCGATGCCCGCGTAAAGGGCAGCGTTTGCAAACGGCATTACAATGGATCCCCATAATGCAGGAAGTCCCCATGGGGGACACGTTATGTACACAGCAGCCCAGTATAGATCAGCGAATCGTGACTGAGGAGCAGTAAACAAAACGAAGCTAAGTATTCCCCACATTAAGGGCACTACGAAACCGATTACTGCACAGACAAATAGCGGCTTTTTCATGTTTTCTCCGCTAAAAAGAACATGCTCCGACAGGAACAGCTGTGAAATAAGCGGATACCCGGCTACTGCCTAAATCTCTGCTGGCTGGTCCTCGCGCTGCGTTGCAAAGTGCCTGATTGCATGTCTGTAGTGCACCCGCCTGCCCGGTTGTATAAAGCGAAGCATTGTAGTCAGAAAAAGCACTGAATCCATGGCTGCCATAACATAAGTCGTGAGCGGCACATGCTTTGTCGAGTTCATTAATAGTATTGCCCGCGCCGCCAATCCCACAATAATGAGTACCAAAAAGCCTTTTCTGATAAGGATCATCTGCGGAGTCGGACTTGAAAAAAGAATGGACGAAGGAGCTTAGTGCGAATACTTGTGGTGGAATGCGGAGAAGTATAGGTCCAGCGAAATTGGAGCTGCTCGGATTTAGGCTAAGTCCTCCGCCTCCGCAAGGTCCGAACTCGCAGGTAGCGTCCGGCAGCCCGAGGGCCCCGGCGATGTTGGGCCCGTAGGTGAAGTTGCCCTCATCGAGCGGCTGCGAGTTCGGTCTGGGATTGAGGGTGCCGTTGAAGGTGGGGTGGTAGAAGAGGGCGTTCAGAATATCGGCGAGGATGTTGCCCAAGCCTGGCCCGGGAATCGAGCTCGAACCGCCCCCGTCGTCTAATCCCAGCGGATCGGTTTGACTGAGCGGATCGTTCAACACATAGCTGTACCGGTTCAAGCTTTGCGGATTGCTGGAGTCGTAGCTACCTTGGTACGGGTCCGGGCTCAACCAACGCCCGCCGGCGCTCGAGTACTCCCGAAACTGCGCGTGGTCGAGCCCCGACTCGTAGTCGTGGTCCAGCCCGGCGAAGTGGTACGGGTCCACGTCCGCCCCGCTCTGCGAGAAGTTGTCCCCGAACGGCAGGGACCCGTAGCTGCCCGCCGTGTTGCCGCTCCCGTCGGTCAACAGCCGCTCGGTCCCGAGCCAGTCCTGGTGCTCGTAGGAGAAGACGCCATTCTGAAACACCGCCAGGGGCTGGGTTCCCCAGGTGCAGGTCCTGCTCGACGCATCGTAGAAGTACTTCGCCGTCCGGCCCCCGTCCACTTCGGTCATTAGGGTTTTTCAGCCTCCCGAACTGAAAGATTGCTCATGAGGGCCGTTCGGAACCTGTTGCTATGCGAACTAAGTTAACTATCTCGGCAGATGCATAATCAGGACCAGCGGACCCAGTTTTTGGGGCAAACGCTCGAAGGTGGCCCTTATTTGGAATTAATGACTCCAGTTCTTGCTTAGAGACATCTACGGCATAGTGGAATAAGATTTCCGCTCCGTCCTCTAGGGGCTCAAGAATCTCATCAAGATCGGCTACACCAGCGAATCTTATTTGAACGGTTTCGCCAGCTGGATTTTTGTAGGATGTTTCTCCACGGTAGCCTAAAAGAATCGCTTTAGAGTAGGCCTCCTCATTTGAGGAGGAGCTTATTAGAACGTGATTGCGGTGTACTACATTTTTTGGATCGCCAGTTACCGTAATCTCCATTATCAATTCGGCGATATACCAAGTTTGCTCTGTCGTCATGTTAATAACCTCGACAGTCCTTTTTGTAAGTTGCTTTAGCATCATTAAACAACTTTGAATTTCCTGACTTCCTCGCCGAATCTACTATAGCTTTTAATTCTGAGCAGTAGTCGCCTCCTGCTGCGCGAGCAAGATCGCGAACATAGTCATGTCCAACCTCCCCCTTGCCACCTTTGGACATCTGATAGATGTCTAAACCAGCAACTCCAATTGTTCCGAAAATTAGCAGGGAATCTTCAACGATCCCACACGGTTCGGCAAACTGACAAAGTACCGAGCCCCCAATCGCAATTCCAGTTGACTGGAAGGGATTAGCACCCCCGCAGGCACCGAACTCGCAGGTGGCATCCGGCAGTCCGAGCGCTCCGGCGATATTGGGCCCATAGAGGATGTTGTGCTCATCGAGTGGTGACCCGTTGGGCCGCGGCTTCAAGCTGCCGTGGAAGGAAGGGCCGCTGAACAGTCCGACCAAGTCGTTGATGAAGTTGCCCGCGCCGAAAAGATCGGCGATGCAAGCACCAACCCCTATACCCACGCCGATAGGCCCGCCTTCCGAGGTGCCCGCGATCGCCGCCAAGCAGGCTTCCTGCCCGCTCGGATCGCTCAAGCTGAGCGGATCGTTGAGCGCATACGCATACCGGTTCAAGCTTTGCGGATTGCTGGAGTCGTAGCTCCCTTGGTACGGGTCCGGGCTCAACCAACGCCCGCCCGCGCTCGAGTATTCCCGGAACTGCGCGTGGTCCAGCCCCGACTCGTAGTCGTGGTCGAGCCCGGCGAAGTGGTACGGGTCCACGTCCGCCCCGCTCTGCGAGAAGTTGTCCCCGAACGGCAGGGACCCGTAGCTGCCCGCCGTGTTGCCGCTCCCGTCGGTCAACAGCCGCTCGGTCCCGAGCCAGTCCTGGTGCTCATAGGAGAAGACGCCGTTCTGGAACACCGCCAAGGGCTGCGCACCCAGGTGCAGGTCCTGCTCGATCACGTTGCCCGAGCCCGCCTGCAGAATCGCCACCTTCCGGCCACCCAGGTCGTACACCAGCTCCGCCGCCGAGCCGTAAATGTCCGACCGTACCCGCCGGTTCCCCGCGTCGTAGTCGTACCTGGCCGTCTGGCCCCCGTTGACCGCGACCATGTTGCCTTCCGCGTCGTAGCTGTAGGTGTTGATCGTGTCGCTCAACAGGTTCCCCGCCGCGTCGTAGCCGTAGCCCACCGCCTGGTTGGTCCCCGTGTTGAACGTCAGCTGCCCGGAAAACCCGCCCGGCGCAGCCGCCTGCGTCCACCGGTTGCCCCACCGGTCGTAGCTCCAGCTGTCGTTCAACGCCGTGCCCCCCGTTGAGGTTCGCGCCGTCAGCCGGTTCATGTCGTCGTAGCTCATCGTTCCGCAGTTGTTCTCAGACCAGAGCCATACTGAGTCTTTCTAACAATATTGTCGATCCGCTCTAAAAGCCAGGCTAGAATCGATTTTAGCGCTATAAATATGCTATCTTGCGCAATTACCTTATGCGTTGGAAGCTCTCTTACACTCATGAAAAAGTACACTTCATGCGTGCATAGGGCAGCAATGCCGGCCAATATAACGTATGATCCGAATCTTGGTCGCCATAAAGAAACGATGAGGCCTGGCAAGTCCGGAACACACGCTATGAAGATAAAAATAAATAAGGACGCCGTGTAGTGGCTCGGGCTTGTAAAGGACAAACCGAATGCTAATACGGCGTCTATTACAACGACAATAGCACCAAGTATGACGGCAAGAATTATGAGAATTGATTTCTTAGCCATGTCGCCTCCACAGATATCAATGACAGGTGTAATTTCCATAGAAATGGAAAAACCCATTAATCGTCTGAGCGCTTAAAGAGTTGCTTTTACCTGCCGTATTGCACAAAGCCTGATTACACGCTTGTAGTTGATTTCCCAAGTCGTTAGGAAGATTGCGCCTCTCATCGCGAAAATCCAGTCCATTACGAGCAAGGCAAGCATCATGCTCATAGCACAAAGGATCGGCTGGCTTGTTCGTTATGGGGCCAGCTCCTCCCGGCCCACAATAATGAGTTCCAAATAATCTGAGATTTGGATCAGCTGGGTCGTTATAAGGAACCCCTTTACCGTATAAGTAGACATTCACAAAGATAGAAATCGATGTTTCGATTTTATCGAATATTCCGGGACCGCTTGCAGAAGTACCGTTCTGAAAGTTTTCTATAGGCCCGCCGCAAGCCCCGAACTCGCACGTTGCGTCCGGCAACCCGAGCGCTCCGGCGATATTGGGCCCATAGGTGATGTTGTATTCATCCCATGGCTGCGCATTCGGTCGCGGCTTCAGGCTGCCGTGGAAGGAAGGGCCGCCGCCGAAGATCCCGTGCAGAATGTCTCCCAGCGCGGCGCCTAAGCCGAGATCAATCCCCGCCCCGATAACACACCCGATAGGACCGAAGCCGGCACAGCCTGCTGCGGTGGCCGCTCCGTTCGTAAATTGTCCCGTAGGATCGGTCTGACTCAGCGGGTCATTCAGCACATAGCTGTACCGATTCAAGCTTTGCGGATTGCTGGAGTCGTAGCTACCTTGGTACGGGTCCGGGCTCAACCAACGCCCGCCGGCGCTCGAGTACTCCCGAAACTGCGCGTGGTCGAGCCCCGACTCGTAGTCGTGGTCCAGCCCGGCGAAGTGGTACGGGTCCACGTCCGCCCCGCTCTGCGAGAAGTTGTCCCCGAACGGCAGGGACCCGTAGCTGCCCGCCGTGTTGCCGCTCCCGTCGGTCAACAGCCGCTCGGTCCCGAGCCAGTCCTGGTGCTCATAGGAGAAGACGCCGTTCTGAAACACCGCCAGGGGCTGGGTTCCCCAGGGCAGGAGCAAGTGCAGATCCTGCTCGATCACGTTGCCCGAGCCGGCCTGCAGGATCGCCACCTTCCGGCCGCCCAGGTCGTACACCAGCTCCGCCGCCGAGCCGTAAATGTCCGAGCGCACCCGACGGTTCCCCGCGTCGTAGCTGTAGGTGTTGATCGTGTCGCTCAACAGGTTCCCCGCCGCGTCGTAGCCGTAGCCCACCGCCTGGTTGGTCCCCGTGTTGAACGTCAGCTGCCCGGAAAACCCGCCCGGCGCAGCCGCCTGCGTCCACCGGTTGCCCCACCGGTCGTAGCTCCAGCTGTCGTTCAACGCCGTGCCCCCCGTTGAGGTTCGCGCCGTCAGCCGGTTCATGTCGTCGTAGCTCATCGTTCCGCAGTTGTTCAACACCGTGTCGCCCGCCCGGTTCACACGCCCGCCGGCTAACCCAATGGTAAACCCGTAGAGTTAGTGCTTTCCACTTATAACTCGTCTGACCGAAATTAAACAATATGCGATGCCCGCGTAAAGGGCAGCGTTTGCAAACGGCATTACAATGGATCCCCATAATGCAGGAAGTCCCCATGGGGGACACGTTATGTACACAGCAGCCCAGTATAGATCAGCGAATCGTGACTGAGGAGCAGTAAACAAAACGAAGCTAAGTATTCCCCACATTAAGGGCACTACGAAACCGATTACTGCACAGACAAATAGCGGCTTTTTCATGTTTTCTCCGCTAAAAAGAACATGCTCCGACAGGAACAGCTGTGAAATAAGCGGATACCCGGCTACTGCCTAAATCTCTGCTGGCTGGTCCTCGCGCTGCGTTGCAAAGTGCCTGATTGCATGTCTGTAGTGCACCCGCCTGCCCGGTTGTATAAAGCGAAGCATTGTAGTCAGAAAAAGCACTGAATCCATGGCTGCCATAACATAAGTCGTGAGCGGCACATGCTTTGTCGAGTTCATTAATAGTATTGCCCGCGCCGCCAATCCCACAATAATGAGTACCAAAAAGCCTTTTCTGATAAGGATCATCTGCGGAGTCGGACTTGAAAAAAGAATGGACGAAGGAGCTTAGTGCGAATACTTGTGGTGGAATGCGGAGAAGTATAGGTCCAGCGAAATTGGAGCTGCTCGGATTTAGGCTAAGTCCTCCGCCTCCGCAAGGTCCGAACTCGCAGGTAGCGTCCGGCAGCCCGAGGGCCCCGGCGATGTTGGGCCCGTAGGTGAAGTTGCCCTCATCGAGCGGCTGCGAGTTCGGTCTGGGATTGAGGGTGCCGTTGAAGGTGGGGTGGTAGAAGAGGGCGTTCAGAATATCGGCGAGGATGTTGCCCAAGCCTGGCCCGGGAATCGAGCTCGAACCGCCCCCGTCGTCTAATCCCAGCGGATCGGTTTGACTGAGCGGATCGTTCAACACATAGCTGTACCGGTTCAAGCTTTGCGGATTGCTGGAGTCGTAGCTACCTTGGTACGGGTCCGGGCTCAACCAACGCCCGCCGGCGCTCGAGTACTCCCGAAACTGCGCGTGGTCGAGCCCCGACTCGTAGTCGTGGTCCAGCCCGGCGAAGTGGTACGGGTCCACGTCCGCCCCGCTCTGCGAGAAGTTGTCCCCGAACGGCAGGGACCCGTAGCTGCCCGCCGTGTTGCCGCTCCCGTCGGTCAACAGCCGCTCGGTCCCGAGCCAGTCCTGGTGCTCGTAGGAGAAGACGCCATTCTGAAACACCGCCAGGGGCTGGGTTCCCCAGGTGCAGGTCCTGCTCGACGCATCGTAGAAGTACTTCGCCGTCCGGCCCCCGTCCACTTCGGTCATTAGGGTTTTTCAGCCTCCCGAACTGAAAGATTGCTCATGAGGGCCGTTCGGAACCTGTTGCTATGCGAACTAAGTTAACTATCTCGGCAGATGCATAATCAGGACCAGCGGACCCAGTTTTTGGGGCAAACGCTCGAAGGTGGCCCTTATTTGGAATTAATGACTCCAGTTCTTGCTTAGAGACATCTACGGCATAGTGGAATAAGATTTCCGCTCCGTCCTCTAGGGGCTCAAGAATCTCATCAAGATCGGCTACACCAGCGAATCTTATTTGAACGGTTTCGCCAGCTGGATTTTTGTAGGATGTTTCTCCACGGTAGCCTAAAAGAATCGCTTTAGAGTAGGCCTCCTCATTTGAGGAGGAGCTTATTAGAACGTGATTGCGGTGTACTACATTTTTTGGATCGCCAGTTACCGTAATCTCCATTATCAATTCGGCGATATACCAAGTTTGCTCTGTCGTCATGTTAATAACCTCGACAGTCCTTTTTGTAAGTTGCTTTAGCATCATTAAACAACTTTGAATTTCCTGACTTCCTCGCCGAATCTACTATAGCTTTTAATTCTGAGCAGTAGTCGCCTCCTGCTGCGCGAGCAAGATCGCGAACATAGTCATGTCCAACCTCCCCCTTGCCACCTTTGGACATCTGATAGATGTCTAAACCAGCAACTCCAATTGTTCCGAAAATTAGCAGGGAATCTTCAACGATCCCACACGGTTCGGCAAACTGACAAAGTACCGAGCCCCCAATCGCAATTCCAGTTGACTGGAAGGGATTAGCACCCCCGCAGGCACCGAACTCGCAGGTGGCATCCGGCAGTCCGAGCGCTCCGGCGATATTGGGCCCATAGAGGATGTTGTGCTCATCGAGTGGTGACCCGTTGGGCCGCGGCTTCAAGCTGCCGTGGAAGGAAGGGCCGCTGAACAGTCCGACCAAGTCGTTGATGAAGTTGCCCGCGCCGAAAAGATCGGCGATGCAAGCACCAACCCCTATACCCACGCCGATAGGCCCGCCTTCCGAGGTGCCCGCGATCGCCGCCAAGCAGGCTTCCTGCCCGCTCGGATCGCTCAAGCTGAGCGGATCGTTGAGCGCATACGCATACCGGTTCAAGCTTTGCGGATTGCTGGAGTCGTAGCTCCCTTGGTACGGGTCCGGGCTCAACCAACGCCCGCCCGCGCTCGAGTATTCCCGGAACTGCGCGTGGTCCAGCCCCGACTCGTAGTCGTGGTCGAGCCCGGCGAAGTGGTACGGGTCCACGTCCGCCCCGCTCTGCGAGAAGTTGTCCCCGAACGGCAGGGACCCGTAGCTGCCCGCCGTGTTGCCGCTCCCGTCGGTCAACAGCCGCTCGGTCCCGAGCCAGTCCTGGTGCTCATAGGAGAAGACGCCGTTCTGGAACACCGCCAAGGGCTGCGCACCCAGGTGCAGGTCCTGCTCGATCACGTTGCCCGAGCCCGCCTGCAGAATCGCCACCTTCCGGCCACCCAGGTCGTACACCAGCTCCGCCGCCGAGCCGTAAATGTCCGACCGTACCCGCCGGTTCCCCGCGTCGTAGTCGTACCTGGCCGTCTGGCCCCCGTTGACCGCGACCATGTTGCCTTCCGCGTCGTAGCTGTAGGTGTTGATCGTGTCGCTCAACAGGTTCCCCGCCGCGTCGTAGCCGTAGCCCACCGCCTGGTTGGTCCCCGTGTTGAACGTCAGCTGCCCGGAAAACCCGCCCGGCGCAGCCGCCTGCGTCCACCGGTTGCCCCACCGGTCGTAGCTCCAGCTGTCGTTCAACGCCGTGCCCCCCGTTGAGGTTCGCGCCGTCAGCCGGTTCATGTCGTCGTAGCTCATCGTTCCGCAGTTGTTCAACACCGTGTCGCCCGCCCGGTTCACACGCCCGCCGGCTACCCCGATGGTAAACCCGTACAGCTGCGTGCCGCCCGTGCAGAACTGGCTCGACGAGCCCGAACACACCCAGCCCCCCGTCCGCCGGCCCTGGCCGTCATATTGGTACACCTGGTTGAGCCCGTTGCCGAGCCCGTAGGAGAGCGGCCCGAACGGGCCGTTGGTCACGTTCGTCACCAGCGTGAACGGGAAGGGCGAGCCCGGCACGCTGCCCGCCGAGGCGATCTCGTTCGCCGGCGTGTAGCCGTAGGAAAGCACCGCCCCCACCCCGTCGGTCGAGCCGGTCATGTTGCCCGCGTAATCCCAGGTGTAGTTCTGGGTGTAGAAGGAAGTCCCGCAGGTCGAGGGCAGGCAGTTGCTCACCTGCACCGTGCGGCCCAGCGCGTCGTAGCTGAAGTCACTGATGGCCGGGCCGTCGGCCGACACGGCGGACTGCTGCGAAAGCCGGCCCAGCAGGTTGGTCTGGGTGCCGGGGGCTCCGGGCGCGGGCAGGTCGTAGCTGTAGCTCTTCGAGCCCGTGCCGTCCGAGTAGTTCACCGATACCACTCGGCCCAGCGCGTCGTACTGCGTCTGCGTCGTCGTCAGGACGGATGGGTTGGTCTGGTTCGCCTGGGGCTTGGTCCGGGTCACCAGCAAGCCGGTGCCGTTGTAGGCGTAGCTGTAGGCGGTGGTTCCGGACTCGGGCTCCTGCGCCGACACCTGGCGGCCGAGCGAGTCGGAGGTGAATACCCGCGTCTGGCCGCCCTGGGTCACCGTGGTCTGGAACGCGGCCGGGTTGTAGCTGTAGGAAGTCAGGAATCCCGTTCCCTTGAGGTCCGTGCCGCATGCCGCCGGGGTACCCGAGGCTGGCATGGTGCTGTTGCTTGAAACCTCGCACACGGCCGTGGTGCGGCCGAAAGCATCGGTCTGCGTGATCCGGCTCACGCCGTTCTCGTCCGTCACCTGCGTGGCGCGGCCGGCGTAGCTGTAACTGGTGCTGGTGCCATCCCCGTGCGTGACCTGCTTCACGCGCCCGAGTGCGTCGTAGGTGTAGCCGTCGCCCGCGCCCGAGCAGACCTTACCCGCCGAGAAGCCCGGCCCCGGGTAGCGGTAGGACTGGAAGCTCACGCGCCCGCTCATGTCGTAGCAGGTGTCCTGCTGGTAGAAGGTGCTCGGCTGCCCGGTGGCGATCGCGATCCGGCTCGGGCGGCCGTAGGCATCGTTCTGCCGCATCGCCGCGCCGCTCGCGCTGCTGTTCAGCGCCGTGGTCTCATTCACGCTCGTGGCGTTCGGATAGCTCACCGTGGTCACGCCGCCATCCGGAAAATCGACTTCTCCCGGACGGTTGAACACGTCGAAGCCCTTGAATACGATCGCCTTCCCGTTCGGATCCGTCGTCGCGGTCACTGCGCCGGTCGCGCCGTCATAGCCGGTCTGGGCGGCGATCGCCGCGCCGCTTGAGGGCGTGGGCGGGGTCACGGAGGTCACGAACGTGTCGGTCGTGTCGTGGCCGTAGGTGGTCTTGCCTTCGGGCGCGGTCGAGGTAAGCGGGGTTCCTGACCCATCGTAGGTCACTGTCGTATCCAGTGTCGTGCCCGTCGTGTTGATCCACTGGTGCTGCCCAATTGGATTCAGCCTATTGTAGTCATACGTGACCTGCGAAAGCTGGTGGCCCGCCCCGTCCGTCACCGTGGTCTGCTTGAGCACTGTGCCGTAAATACGCCCGCTTGCATCCCGCTGATACGTATATGTGTTAGTCGCGTCCTGGTCCGGCTGGGCTGCAAAAGAGCCGGCTTGGTAGTTCCAGGCTTTTGTTTCCGTAAGAAAGCCCGTGTTCGTGTCGATGATACTTTGCGTCTGCGAGGCGACTCCGGCATCGGCAAGAGTATTTGTCACCGTATACCCGATAGCCTGCTGGAAGTTGGTGGCCTTCCCGGTGCTAGGGTCCACGTAGCTGACCGTGTTGTAGTTGTAGTTTGTTGCATTGCTGACCAACGTGGTGCCGCCTGCCGCGCCGCTATAGGCCGCAACGCCGGTGTTCCAGGAAGCCGCGTTGACGAATTGACCCGGGTCGAGCGAGAAGGTGTACACCGTATCGTTCCCGTCAGGCGAGGTGGCGGTCACCTTCTCCTGGCAGCTCTGCGAAACCGTGCAGTAGCTCACGGTCGCGGGCTTAAATGTCGTTGTGCCATTGTCCGCCGTGTGCGTGCGGAGCCAAGAGTTCTCATTTTGGAAGGAGTCCAGAAAGTTTACATAGCTATAATTGACGACTCCGCCGGTAGGAAGGGTGACAGAGGTGAGCTCTCCGTAGTGGTAGGGCGAGTACGTCCCGCCTGCCGGGGCCGTATCGTAAGCGAACTGGTACTGGCTTCCGTCGGGAAGCTGCACGCTCTGAATGGCGGTAAAGCTTCCCGACGTATCTTGTACATCGTTTTGCTGGAAATAGGTTGAATAGTTGACCTGCTGCGTCGTGACGGTGTAGCGGGCGCGGGTACCGCTCGCAGTAAGCACGTCCAGGTAGATTTGATTGCCATTCTGAGTGCGGATTACCGGCGTGTTGCCGCGAGAATCGACCGTGTTGCCATTCGCATCCTGAGAGAATGCGTTTCCGTTTCTGTCGACGATGGACGGGTAAAGCTGCGTCCCGCTCTTGTCCTTGACCGTATATGCCAGTTGGTCCGGCGAACTTCCACGGAATCCAGTCATCGTCAGGAAGAGCCCGCTTCCATCCGCCGCGTAACCGGAATTGCTTGCGGAACTTGATCCCGTGGGAAGGCCATTGGAATCAGCTTGGCAGGAATAGTTTTGATCATCCCACCCGGCATTAAATACGTGCGCTGTACCAACTGAGTCGGTCCAAACAAAATTGTCATAGTAGAAGTTGGTATTGTTGCAGTACGAAAGATAGCCGTGACTGTCAACCCCACCTTCATACTGGTTGGAGTAGCCATAATTTGATGAAGTGATGCTGCTTCCCGTCTCCCCTCCAGTGAGGATCAACCAGCCGCCCAGTGAGTTCGGCACATTGGTCGGCTGCCAGGAATAGCCTCCATTCTTGACAATCTTCCAGATTCGGCTGTCGTACACGAGCCGGGCATTAAGGTTTAGAACGCCGCCGCGCTGCGGCACGCTCGCGATCGGGATCTCAAGGTGCAGATCGCCGTTGTTGACGTTAACGAACCCATGCTCGACGGGGATCTGCGTGCTGAAGGTCGGGTTTCCCGTCTGGTACACATAGTTCTGGCCTAAGGCACACAGCGGCAATGCGAGCAGGGTAAGCAGGTACGCACGGAAGCGGCTGAACATAGCGGGGCTGTCCTTTACTGGGCGAATGCGGCCAGGGAGGGCGGCGTGGCGGTATCAATGGTCGTAAGCGTCAGGGTCCAAGAAGGCTGGCCGTTCATGCTCCGGGCAATGGTATGCGGCAAGTTGACCCCGTTCACGCTTCGGTAGTCGCTGTAGTCGGTTTCAAGCATGTAAAGAGCGCTGTCGGAAGAAGACAGGCGCACCAGCGCCGCACTTTTCGCGAGCAAGCTCGTGGCTGGATCGAAATACAGGTCCTCGGTAATCCACGGCGCGCCAACGGCATCTCCGTCCGGGTCGTCAAGCGTGACACGTTCAAGCGCCTTGCCGCCGACCGTCACCGCTCCGTTGAAGGTCAGAATGCTATTCGCGGTTGGGTACTGCACGGAAAGAAGGCGCGGAAAAGCCACCAAACCCAATGTGCTTACCGCTGGGGAAATTGCATCCAGCTTGCCGTCTGCGGCAAGAAAGACGCCTAACCTGCCGAGCATCAGCGTCGTTGTTCTTCCCTTGCTCTCGTCTACGTCCAACCGGAATCGGCTGTCGCCAAGCACTTTGAGGTGAGCAGGATACCCCTGCTTTTGGCCCGTATAGGTAATCATGCCTTCCGCCGTCATACCTTGCCAGTTTGTGACCCCGCTCGCTTTTACGAAGGCGAGCACGCTTTGGAGCGCCGCGGCGTCCGTGACAGTCTTGGCTGTATGCGCCGGCGTGGGTAAGTCGCGGTCGGAGGCGCCATAGACGCGCGTGAAGTTTCGGGGCGTCTGCGCCACGGCGAGAGTGGCTGCGCTTGCAAGCAAAACGAGAGCTGCTGGGCGGATGAGCATAGACTTCCTGTCACGCAGAAATTGCATGATTGCTAGCCATAATTGGTCACACTGTTTGGTAACGTATTCGCTTCGTTACGGATACTAAAGTGGTAGGCGCGCGCCGTCCAGTAAAAATTACGCGCGTTAGCAGAAATATTGTCTGGCCTGGAATCTACTCGCCTGCCTACCGGCCCAATCCCAAGCGCCACCCGTGCTCTAGCTTGGGCGCCCGCGCCACTTCCGGTTCGTGCGCTTGAGTAGGTTCGCGCTCGATCTCCGGCTCGTGCGCGCTTTACCTTGGACACGGAGCGTCTGAGCGCCTGGGCGAGCCCGGCGTGGTTGTCGGTGAAGATTTGCGCGTCGAGCGCCCCGCGCGCGACCGCCACGTAGGCCATGCGGTTGTTCAGAAGGTCCTTCGCCCCGAGCGCGGTATCGACATGGATCAGCACCCGGTCGGCGGTCTGGCCTTGGGCGGAGTGGCTGGTCACCGCATAGCCGTGGTCCAGGTGCGGGTGCGGGTGCCGCGCCGGGTCGATCTCGGTCTTGCGGCCGTCGTCGAACTTGATTGTCAGCCTGCCTTGCTCGATCCGCTCAACGGTCCCAAGCTCCCGGTTCGCGAGCCCCAGCATGCGCGAAGGCGCGGTGAGCTGCACCTGGTCCCCTCTGGAAAATACCCTCTGCTCCTCCCGGTAGACGGACACGCCCTGCTGCCGGCGCGGGTCGTAGCTCGCCCGCCGTCCATCCTCAAGCTCGACCGTGAGCCGGTTCCCCCGCTCGTCGACCGCGGCCACCCGCGCGTACGCGCCTTTCCCGATGCCGATCTCGCGCGAGCTCCGACTGTAGAGCAGCACGTCGCCCTCCGCGTACCTGGCCGCCCATGCCCGGTCGGCTCCCGTGAGGTCCTGCCGGGCGACCGGCACCCGTGTTTCGCTGCTCCTCGAGCGACCGCCCCCGACCGCTGCAGCTCGCCATGGATCGCCATGTTGAGCTCCGCGCGCGAGTGGTTGGCGGGCGAGACCACCAGCGTGTTCTCGGGGCTCCGCGCGTACCCCCGCGCGATGGCCGCCACGCGCTCCCCTCGATTCGCAACCTCATGGACGCGCCCCTGCGCCTCCAGCCCCGTGATGGCGGCGGCCGTCTTGCCCCGCGCGAGCTGCTCGACCACCTCCCTGAGCTCGGGCGTCTTCTGCCGGACGATGGTGTCCAGCCGCACCGTCCGCATCCCGCCCTCCCACATCTGCGCGAACACCCGGCCGGCCTCGACCGATTCATGCTGCCGCGTGTCCCCCACCAGCAGTACCCGGTCGGTCGGATGCAGGCGCGTGAGGAACGCATGCATCTGCCGGGTCGACGCGAGCGAGCTCTCATCGACCACATACAACAGCCGCTCGCCCGTGTCCGCCTGCCGGCCGCGCGCCAGATGTTCCTGTAAAGTCCGGGGTCTCGATCCCGGCTTCTCCGAGCTTTTGCGCCGCGCGGCTGGTCGGCGCGAAGCCCTCCACCCGGTAGCCTGCCGCCTCGGCCCCTTTCCGGATTACCGCGAGCGTGATCGTCTTTCCCGCCCCGGCCACCCCATCCAGGCCGATGATCCGCTCCCGCACCCCAACACCTGCCGACCGCGCTCGGCTCAGCAGGTTTGTTCCCAGGCCTTAGCCCGGAGCGCGTTCACTTTGCCCCTCCGGCGGGGCGTACTGCTTCATCACTTCGCGGGCGGTTGTGTGCTTGTCCCGGCGCACTCCGACCAGGATCGCGTGGATTGCTTCTTCGTCGACCCCGGCCTTGTGGAGCAGGGGCCGGAGCAGTTCCAGCATGACCACCCGGCCGGCGAGGACTTCGGTGAACACGGGGTCGCCCTTCGGCCGGCGCGCGGCGGCGAGCAGCGCCTCGCGCGCCCACTCGCTGAGCGCCTTGCCTTCGGCTTCGGCCGCGTGGTCCAGCTCCCAAAGCTCGGCTTGCGTCACGCGCGCGCTCGCGATCGAACTGCGGGCCGCCCGCCCTTTCGAGCGGTGCAGCCGATCCTCCAGCCGCAGCTCGCCTCCTGCGTTCAGCCCTGCCATTCCGCCCGCCTTTCCGCCTTTAAACCTGTTCAGATGTAAGGTATACAACCGTCTACGCTATGTAGACAACTGTATACCAAAAGCGCTTATGTACCTCATTCGAGAAGCGTAGACGGTTGTATACACGTTTCGCGCTTTGCACCACCCTGGAAGGGGTGGAGTGTCACCCTTTCCTCGTGCGCAGCACGATCTCTGATTTGCGCGTGCGTTTCGCATCGCAACCAACGCACGCTCCGCACGCAATTGATTCTTGTCTTTGCTTTGGAAAAGAAACCAGCAGCCGTCGCGGCGGTGGGAATGTGGGAGCCGGCGCGGCTTTCCGCCGGCTTCCAAGCGCGGGGTGAAGCGAGGGGAACAGCATTACCGTTCTCCTCGCTTTGCACGGCGCGGCATTTCCACGGCCCTCACTCCCGCGCGCGCTTACGCATTCCCGTGGTGCATTGCCGTGCTCTCGTTCGCGATGATGGAGCGCGCGTTTTCACTTCAGCTTGCGTATCGGCATGGGCGGTGCTTCGCCGTCGCACAGCAAGCTCAACTGCTCATGCCAGTGCCTCCATGATCGCGCGAAACCGGGTGATACGGTCCAGGTTCCCGAACGTGCTCGCTTGCTCTTTTGCTTGCTCCACGGTTGCGCGCATCTCCGTCACTTCCCTGCTCTCCTTTTCGCAGCATGTGCGTGCGCATTTTCATCCGAGTCTCGGGGCGAAGCCCTGAGCAAGTAGCTAGGCCGAAGACGAGGAGCCGCAGGCGGATTGGCGCGGGCCGGTGGAGATGCGAGCGGACCCTTAAGGGATGTTTGTGTATCCAAGCCCCATCTTGCCCTCGGTAACGCTCGCAGTCCTGTTCGCCCGCTGTCCGGCCATCGGAACGCATGTGGCGAAGAGATGGAAGGGCGTGGCGCTCGCGCGGAGGCTGCTCGATTGCGGCGCGTTCGCCGGCCGCGCCTTCGCTGCTGACGGACGGCCTGGCGAACCCTACGCTGGGCTGAAAGACGAGAGAGAAATCAGGTCGGGATGAGTCTTCAGCCGGCCTCGGGGAGTGTTCCAGCGGGCCGCCGGTTTTGTCCCATGCGGAACCCAAGCCGAATGAGGCGCTTAGGTTAAAAACAGACGCGGCGATGGAACAAATGCTTGATGTTCCACTCCCAAACACACCTTCGACAGCCGCCTGGGACCTCGTTCGTCGGCCGGCGCTCGGGCTCGGCCCGGAGTGTCGATGAACTGTCGAAAAATTGTCGAACGATAGTTTGAAAACGCCACATGTGCCGATGATTTATCGATAGGTTGTCGAACTTCCGTCAAGGGCGAGCACAAGCCCCGCTCAGGCCGGTTCCGCAGCAAGCCGGAAACGCCCCTGGAAGCTTGTGGCAGCACTAGGCAGCTCTCCAGTCGGCTCGTCCCCGGGTTCAGCCCAGTTCGACGACGGTGGGCTGGCGGAAACCCTTGCCGTCGGCGAGCAGGGCACAGTTGACGAACCGCGTCCGGTCCCCGTTCTCACCGATCTGTTCCTGCCCCCATCCGCCGTGGACGTGGCCGAAGACGTGGAGCTTGGGCCGAGCGCGCAGCACGGCGCCCGAGCGCGCAGCACGGCGCGGGTAAGCTCGTGGCAGCCGAAATGCTCGCCGAGGAACTGCTGGCAGTCGAGCGTGCCGAAGGGCGGCCTATGAGTGACGAGCACATCGACCCTCTAGGGCACCCCGGACCAGAGCTTGCGCAGGTCTGGGATGTGGCCGGAGCTGAAAGCCCAGTCGGGCAGGACCGGAGTGATGGGCGAGCCCCAGAAACGAAGCCCGCCGACCGCGGCTGCGTTTTCGAGGTACATGGCATGGCGGAGGTGCTTGCGCGCCTGCTTGGGGTCGCGCTCGAAAAGCAGGTCGTGGTTGCCGGCGACGACGATCTTGTGCGGATGGTGCAGCCCGGCGAGCCAGTCGTCGAAGTCCTCGACCTCGGCCGGATCGGTGCCGGTAGGGAGAAAATCTCCGGCATGGATGAGGAACTCGCCCTCCGGCACGTCGGTCTCCCGGTGCAGCCCGTGCGTATCGGCCAGGCACACCAGACGCGCTCGACGGGTAGGCTCCATACCCTTCATTTTACAAGGGTTTAGCTCTGTTGGCGGGCGAAAAGAGCCCGGCTCGCTTCTCGGTTCCACGCACGTGCCGGAACCTCAAGGGAGAATGGAATCCGGGGCATGAACAGGGTTAGAACTCTCAGGCGGATGTGTGCTTCAGCTTATGGCAGGTCTGGAGTGAGAAAAACGCGTCAGGAGACCGCAGGAGCGTTTGGGACTGTGGGTACCCTCGCTTCCTAGTTCCATCGCGCACCTTGGGGCAATTCTGCCCGATCAGGGCTTATTCCGCACCTTTTTGATCCCCAGGTTTAGGCTTTCCTTCAGCAGGAAAGATTTTTGATCCTCGTTTTTCGTAGAATCCTCTGATTCACAGCCAACGACTCCTGCTCCTCTCTTTTCTCTTGAACACTTGAAATCTCTTGCTTCCTTATAAGACGTACGCGGAGGGTCCAATAAACGTACGCGGAGAGTCCTCGCTTTGTACGCGGAAGGTCCGAAATAACGTACGCGGAAGGTCCGAAATAACGTACGCGGAAGGTCCGAAATAACGTACGCGGAAGGTCCGCCGCTATGAAGTTTTCATCAGGTCCCTCTGTTGAAACCTGTGAAACAGGGTTGCTCCTTTTGTACGCGGAGGGTCCATTAAAGATAATGGATAGAGCCCCGCCTTCAAAGCGCGACAGCTGCGTTGGGATGGACCTTCCGCGTACATTGCAGATAAGCGAAATGGTGAAAATGTACGCGGAAGGTCCGCATCTGTGGCGTTTTTGGTGCGATACGTCGAGCTTTCGCACTCGCTTTTTACCAGGATCATCGGGGAGGAGGAGCTCGGGAGCCTTTGCGACCCACACCCCTTCTTTGAGGGCGTCGATTTGCACCTGCGGCCATAAGACCCGGAGCTGGATAATAGCTTTTTTGACGTTGTGCTTGAGCCTGCGCGGATTGCTGTCATCCTGCGGGAACTGCTCGCGCAAGCCCGCCAAGGGTATAACGGTTTCGCTTTGCGCGCAGTAGCAGCAAGAGATGAAATACGTCAAGAGATCGTGCAAATGCGGACCACCCTTTTGACCCTGGAGCTGGAGCCAGAGCCGTCGAGGTACTGCAATGTGGTGCCGCTTTAAGTCCTGAAAAAAGCGCTCATCAATGAGAACGCCGAAAGCGTTTTCCAGCCCAGGAATGCTCTTCTGACCATGCCCCTCGGCATCGAGATGCAACCTCAAATTATTGGGGAGGTTGGAATCGGCAATCATGGGTACCATGGTCGTTCGCGTAGCGGCGTAGCCCGGCCTCTCGACGCCAATCACCAGGCCCGTAAGGCGTCGAAGACGTGCAGCAAGCTCCTTGACCCTGTCCCCATTACGCTGCTTTCCGACTTCTCGGAGGTAATCATTCGCGCTCTTAATTGTGACGAATGAGGTATCCGAGCTGATTGCCTTGTCAAAGAGCCACGCCATTAGGTGGCGATCGTGGCCAAAGGGCAAATCGATGCCTGCAAGGCCGGCCGTGAAGCTGACTCGAAGAGTCGAGCCGTCGCTCAATCGAGCAGACCGCGTGAGCTGACGTTCGGACGTTTGCCGGTACGGCAATGTGCAGAGAATGAGTGCTTGAGCCATTTTGATGACCTCATCCCCTAAAACACCAGCGTCGCGATGTCCTCGGAGCTCTACCAGCCGATCGACACTGTTCGCCAAAGCAGCCTACCGCTCTTTTGCGTAGTCACGCTCGCTCTTTTGTTTAGAAGTCGCCACTTTACCTCCGCAGAAGCTGAATCTACAACGGTTATACGCTAGCTTGCTATCCGCTAGTTTTGTAGCCGCTATCCATCTCGCGGCGGAGTGCCATAAAGGCTTTCTCCAGCAGGTCGTTATGTCTCATGCCGTGTTGCGCTGCGAATATCTTGATGTCGCGGAGTAAATCCTCTCGCACGCGAGTCGTGAACTGGATAGTTCTTCCAGTAGCTCGCAAGCTGCGGCCGTCTATAAAGCCGGAAGGAGCATGCTCGGGTTGAAGCAAATTGTGCGACGCTTCGGTTGTCGACGGGGGCGGCGGCAACTTGCTGCGTGAGGGTGCAGGGAATTTAGCCATTCAGTCTGTCCACCATGGATTGAAGAAGTTTATCGGCCCTTTGGTTTTAGCTGAGGGTACCTGGTCTCTGTAATAGAAAGGCCAGCATTCGAGGCCTGCCGGTACGACGGTCTTTCAGGGAGAGAGCCATCAAGCACCGCATAGCCTGCCTGGTCGATGTAGGCGCGCGCATCGGCTTCCTCCGCATCGGTCCCCATGCGACATAGGGCAAGGCGAGACGACTTTTGGAATGCTCGCCTTAACCAATTCATGGAAGACGAGGATTGCAGGTCTCAGATCATTCACACTTGCGCCGCTAGGCTGAACTACCAGCGTGGCGGATTGTGCGATCTCAAGCGTAGCGGAGCTGGCCCGGGCAGGCCCATCCAGAAGAAGCAGGTCGAACTGCCCTCCGAGCTGGAGGGCCTGAGCTGCGGTTTTAAAACTCTTACCCGAAAAAAGTGGGGTCGCCCCGGCATCAAGCCTCCTCCGATACCAGTCCACCGATGTTCCTTGCTGTGTGTCCAAATCGGCGAGCTTAACCTGCAATCCACCTGTTGCCGCTTCTCGCGACAGGCCGCGCGCCAAGGTGGACTTTCCCACTCCACCCTTCTGGCTTATAAAGCCAACGATTTGCGCCATCGATCCCGTCCTTTGCTATCCGATAGTTAGCAGATAGCTTTCATTCTGAAAGCTAACAAACTAGCCGCTGGAAAGCAATCTCCATCGTGCCTAGCCGAGCAAAACCGCCTCGGCCGTGTGTATCCGCAGTCATGGACGGTGCAAGCCGCCACCTACGCGCGGGTGAAGCTCCTTAGCATCCGGACTCGCGCGTTGCATTTCTGGTTTTTGGCATGGCATTGCTCCACAGAACGGCGCGAATCCGGGTCGCGTCGATGCCCTCGAACGCTTTCGGCTTTGCCGGCCAACAAGGGGTCTTGCAAAGGAAAGTAACCCGGGTGTAGCGGCCAGTAAAAGAGCAGCAAAGAGCAATACTATTCACTATTCTTGAATGCTGAATAATCTACGTCTAAACTCCAGCTATGCTGCGTCCGGTGGACATCTGCGTGCTGCTGCGGCTCACGCTGGAAAGCGCGGAAAGCCGTTCCTTTCAGCATCTGGCCTCGGACCTGGTTCTGTCGGCCTCCGAGGTGCACGGCTCGGTGGGTAGGGCGGAGCAGTCGGGGCTGCTGCGACGGGAAGGCCGGCGGAGGCACGTCAATCGCTCAGGGCTGTTGGAGTTTCTGGAGCATGGCCTCCGGTATGCGTTCCCGAGCGAAAAGGGCGCTCTGACGCGCGGCATGCCCACGGCCTTCGCGGCCGAGCCGCTCCGAAGCGTATTGCAAGGCGACGCCGGCCTTGTTCCGGTCTGGCCTCACGCGGAAGGGACCGCGCGCGGATACGCTTTCACGCCGCTTTACAAGCATGCCCCCGATGCCGCCTTGAAGGACAAGGCGCTTTACGAACTCTTCAGCCTGGCTGACGCGCTACGGGACGGTCGCGTGCGGGAAAGGGCGCTCGCGTTTGAGGAGCTGAGAAAGCGGGTCTCGGCTGGTGGCTAGTCGGGATTTGCTCCTGCTTGAGGATGCGGCGGCTAAGCTGGGCCCGCTCGCCCTGGAGGTTGTGTTCGTAGGCGGCGCGGTGCTTGGGCTGCTGATCGACGATGAAGGAGCCGCCCCGGTGCGCAGCACCCTCGATGTGGATGTGGTCGCGGCTGTCACTACGTATGGCGAATACGCCGCGTTCGCGGAGCGGCTGCGCGCCCGCGGCTTCCGGGAGGACATGCGCGAGGGCGCGCCTCTCTGCCGATGGATGAACGAGGGCCTTGCGCTCGATGTTATGCCGGTCGAGCCCGGGGTGCTTGGATTCAGCAACCGCTGGTACCCGGAAGCGCTGAACACAGCCGTCCTAGTCGACCTGCCGAGCGGCTCCTCCATCCGGCTCGTCGCCGCGCCGGTGTTTCTGGCGACCAAGATGGAGGCCTTCCGCGCTCGAGGGCAGCGCAACTTCCAAGCCAGCCGCGACCTGGAGGACTTCATCGCAATCGTGGAAGGGCGCAAGCCGCTTATGGAGGAGTGCGCGGCCGCATCCGCGGAGGTGCGCGGCTTTCTCGGAGCAGCTGCGCGGGAGCTGCTGGCGGAGGCGCGATTCCGGGATGCGCTACCCGGCTACATGCCGCCGGATGCAGTCAGCCAGCAGAGGACGGCGATCGTGCTGCGGCGGCTGATGACATTGAGCGAAGCCCTAGGCGGCCCCATAAGCTCTGGAACATCGCCGCCGGCCTGATTGCCGCGACCGCTCTGGACACGTCCTCACCCTGGTCACGCGCAATGTGAAGGACTTCACCGGCCTGCGCGTGACGGTTTCAACCCTGTGATCATCAGTGGTCCGGTCGGGATAGACGCCGCTCTCCATTCCGAGCTCTTCGCTTTCGCACTCGACGAGCTCGGGGATGCGAGCTGATTGATGAGGTGTTGCAAATCTTCCTCGACACCCAGGACGGCGAGCTGGAGATGTGTCGCTACGAGCTCCCGAAGCGTTCCCGCGAGTAGCAGTCCGCAACCCGCACTCCCCACCCAAATTAGGAGTCTCTCATGTGCAGCTCTCACGTATAAATCGCACAGCTCTACAAACATCATATTGCAGCTCTTGTGTTCAATTGGGAGACGTATCATATTTTCCTCTGGCAGCTCGCCAAACCCTCTGAGCTTTTTCGCTCTTCCAGGAAACTGAGCTGCATTGGAGAGAAACACATGCAAGTCCACGTACCAGCTATGCGCGGGAAGATGGGAACCCGCACCTACTACGCCTGCCTTATGCCTTTAGAGGCCATTGAGAATATGTTCCGGTTCGATCCGGAGGCACGACAATGGTCCGAGCTAAGCCCAGAACAGCGCGAGTAACGCGCACTCAACCGGGGCCGTGTGCCAGTAATCACGTCATACATCTTGGAAAACGAGGATTATTACCTCTTCGCATCGATCACTGCTTCATACAAGAGCGAGCCGGCGTTCGTGCCGTATCAGGATGGGCAAGATATAGGGACGCTCAAAATTAAGCTAGGTGACGAGTTGACCATCAACGATGGACAGCATCGGTGCGCGGCAATCGTTGAGGCAGTCAGAAAGAATCCGGCTCTGGCGGAACAAACCATCTCGGTACTACTCTTTCCTTGGGAGAGCACAGGCCGTGTTCAGCAAATGTTTACCGACCTCAACCGCCACGTCGTCAAGACCTCGAAGTCCATCGACGTTCTGTTCGACAAACGGGATCCCATCTCGATCGCGACCATTTTCTCGATCGATAAGGTGCCGGTGTTCAAGGAGTACACGGAGAAGGTCGACGCGGCTCTCAAAGCCAAGTCGACGAAGCTCTTCACACTGGCCGCTTTGTATGACGCAAACCATGATCTGCTGCGTGACTTCGATGAGAAAGACACCGAAGAAAGTGCCAAGCGCTTAACGGAGTACTGGTCTGTTGTGGCGTCACATATCCCGGCATGGGGCAAAGTGGTCGCAGGACACACAACGGCTCAAGAGTTACGCTCTGAAACAATTGCTGCACATTCAACTGTTCTGCGCGCTTTGGGAGGATTGGGGGCTGATCTTATGAAGGAGCCCGCCTGGAAGGACCGCCTTGCGCGCTTGGCAGATGTCGATTTCTCCAAAGCCAACCCGGAGTGGCAGAATATCTGCATTGTGGCTAATTCGGTTGTTTCTAACCGCCAGGCCCGGGCAGCGACAAAGGCGTTCATCAAGAACAAGCTCGGACTGCCGTTGTCGGACGCAGAAGCAAAAGCCATCGCTCATGGAGTTAGCATTAGCGCACCGAGCTCCAGCACCGTTGTGAAGGTGCTGGCATGAGCGTGATAAAGTCCTACTCCGTCGGCAACGGCGACATGTTTTACATCGAACACAACTCTGACAATCTCACTGTTATTGATTGCTGCCTTAACGATGACGACTACGAGATTTTCGATGAAGTTGCGGCCCTGAATACTTCCAAGGGAATCGTTCGCTTTATCTCGACTCACCCTGACGATAACCACTTAAGAGGCCTGGAGCGGCTGGATAACCGAATCAGGATCAATAATTTTTACTGCGTGGAGAACCAGGCGACCAAGCCCGACCAGACGAACAGTTTTGATCGCTACTGCGAGCTCCGCGCCTCCAATAAGGCGTTCTACATCTCGAAGGGCTGTAGTCGGAAGTGGATGAATCAAAAGGGAGATGGAAGGGGTTCAGCCGGGATTAGTATTCTATGGCCCAACACGAGCAACAGCTTGTACCAGGAGGCTCTTCGGGAAGCGGCCGACGGCGAGTGTCCGAACAACATTTCTGCAATCATCAAGTATGCAGTGAATGAGGGAGTGACGGCGCTCTGGATGGGCGATCTTGAAACGGCTTTTATGGAATCCATCAAGGATGAGGTAGATCTTCCCCTTGTTGATATCCTGTTTGCCCCGCACCACGGCCGAGAGTCTGGGCGAGTACCGAACTCTATGCTTGATAAAATGTCGCCGCGGATCATCGTAGTTGGAGAGGCTCCCTCGAAGTATCTCCATTATTATTCCGAGTACACCACAATTACGCAGAACAAGGCCGGAGATATCGTCTTCGACTGCGATGACAAAGCTGTACATGTGTTCACCTCCAACAGATATCAAGCCGATTTCCTTGGAAATTGGTCTAAGTCGCGGGCTGGGTACCTCTATGCCGGAACCCTCGATCTCACCACCCCGCTATGACTCTCGATTTAGTCAAAGACAGCTACGACCGTAAAGCCAGGCTCTATCCCGCGCTGTTGGTCATAGTTCCTCTGGCGTTAACGGTTGGGTCGGGAGGGGCAGCGCTAGCCAGCTGTGGAGGGGTGTTTCTGATGACGCAGCTGGCTCGCGATGCTGGCAAGCGTCGAGAAGCTGCGCTCTTCGAGAGCTGGGACGGAGTACCTTCCGTGGCGATCCTGCGGCACAGGGATCAGCGCATCGACGCTATAACAAAAGGGCGTTATCACAAGAAGCTAGCAGCTCTAGTGAAAGGCACAAAGGCTCCGGTCGCCGCCGATGAGCATAGCGAACCGAGGAAGGCTGATTCCGTGTATGAGGCATGGTGTGCTTACCTTCGATCGCATACCAGGGACACCAAAAAGTTTACTCTGCTACTCCAGGAGAACGTGAACTACGGATACCGCCGGAATGTCTTGGGCTTGCGCCCTGTAGGCATTGCGACAAGCGCCTTTTCCCTTCTGGCGTGTTGCGGTTGGGGGTACGTCGTCCACAGAACTGGCGGGGACATCCAGAGCGAATTTGTGCTAGCCGGAGTCGTGGCCTTGGTGTTCCTGTTGTTCTGGATTTTCGTTGTGTCACCCGCTTGGGTTCGGGTAGCAGCCGACGCTTATGCTGGACGTTTAGTTGAGGCGCTCGAACACCTCGGAACCTGATTGAAGTACGCGCCTTCGCAATGCTGTTGCTTCCTGATCCTGATTTGAAAATAGAGGGAACCGCAGCCGTCGGTGTGCGAAGCGCCGGGCTTGATCGCCGTTTGCAAACGGCGGTGGGAAGGTCGGAAACAGCCGCGTCGTTTTCCGGGCTTTCCACCGCCGCGTCATCTCCACCCTCACTCTTCGCGCGCTCACCCCGTACAACCTAGCACCCCGCTCAATGCGCCCCGTGCTTCTGCTTGGCTTGATCTCCGCCGTGTTTGGGGTAAACCCAACAATCGTGTCACCAGCCGCAAAGTAGCCCGGCTTCGAGCCGGTCAGATGCCGGGGGCGAGCGCGCGGTAGAGGGTGGCGGGATGAATCTGAAAGGTGCGGGCTACCTCGCGAGCGGATTTGCCCTCGCGGAGCAGTAGCTGGGCGAGCTGGAGCAGCTCGGGGTTGAGCTTCGAGGGACGTCCGAAGCGGACGCCGCGTTTTGGGCTTCGGCACGGCCCGGCCCGGTGCGCTCGCGGATCAGGTCGCGCTCGAACTCGGCGATGCCGGCGATGCCGGCGAAGACGGTCATGATCATCTTGCCGGCGTGGGTGGTGGTATCGGCCCAGGGCTCGGAGATGGACTGGAAGCGCGCGCCGGCCGCGTCGATGGTCTCGACGATTTCAAGCAGGTTGCGCGTGGAGCGGGCCAGCCGGTCGAGCTTCCAGACGATGACCGTGTCGCCCTCGCGGAGCTGGTCGAGCATGCGGTTGAGCTCGGGCCTGTCGCGGTAGGCGCCGGAGAGCTTTTCCCGGAAAAACCTTTGAGCAGCTGGCCTCCTTGAGCGCTTCGAGCTGGAGGGTGAGTTTTTGGTCCTCAGTCGAAATGCGGGCGTAGCCGATCTTCACTCGCAAAATACATCGCATGTGGACTCGATTTCGCGATAGGCTTTCGCGACACGCATTTGCCCGGTCTTACGCCTGATTCGAGAGTGTCGCGCAACTTGTAAGTTCCGCGACGAGGAGCCGCGGCCCGGATCGCGGAAGAAGGGGGCATGGATGGAACGTGAGCCTTCCTCGGAGCGGCTGGCCGAGCAGTGGACCCTCGACGCGACCGATTGGGAGTGGCTGGCGAACAAGTCGGGTGCGACCCGGCTGGGCTTTGCCGCGCTGCTCAAGTTCTTCGCCGCCGTTGGCCGCTTCCGCGCGAGCGCGACGAAGTGCCCGCCGCGGTCATTGAGTTTCTCGCCGGGCAGGTGCGCGTCCCAGCCGCGGCATGGCTGGAGTACCGCTGGGAAGGTCGGACATTTGAGTACCACCGCGCTCAAGTACGCGGGGCGCTCGGCTACCGGGAACCCGCCGCCGCAGACGCGGAGGTGCTGGCGGCTGGTTGCGGGCGCACTGGCTCGCCCGCGAGCGCAACCCGGACCGACTGAAGGAGGCCGCAACCGCGCCTTGCCGCGAGCTTCGTATCGAGCCGCCCGCGCCGGATCGGATGGACCGGCTTGTGCATTCCGCCGCCGCGGGATTCGAGGAGCAGTTCTGCCTGGAGCTGATGGGAAACCTACCCGAGCGAGCCCGGCAGGGGCTGGAAGGCTTGTTGCTTGCCGCCGCGCCGGATGCCGGGCGGGCGGCATTGCATGCGCTTCGCGCCGACCCTGGCCCGGCAAGCATCGAGACCGTCGAGGAAGAACTCGGCAAGTTGAACCGGCTGCGCAGCCTTCAACTCCCCGCTCGACTGTTCTCCGGACTCGCCCCTGCCATCGTCGAGGCGTACCGCCGGCGCGCCGCGGTCGAAGATGTGCATGAGCTGCGGCGGCATCCGGCCCCGCTGCGCCTTACCCTGCTGGCCGCGTTCTGCCATTTGCGTATTCGCGAGCTCGTCGATACGCTGTGCGACCTGCTCATCGGCATGGTCCACAAAGTCGCGCACCGGGCCGAGATAAGGGTTGAACGCGAGCTGATTGCCGATTTCAAGCGGGTTTCCGGCAAGAACAACCTGCTGTTCGCGATTGCGGAGGCCTCGCTCGCGCGGCCCGAAGCGCCGGTCCGGGCTGTGATCTACCCGATCACTGACGAGCAGATGCTCGGCGACCTGGTACGCGAGTTCAAGGCGACCGGCCTGGCTTACCGGCAGCAGCTTCACGCGGTCATGCGCACCGCGTACCGCTCGCACTACCGCGCCATGCTCATCCGGCTGATCGAGACGCTGGAGTTCCGCTCGGGCAACGACCTGCACAAGCCCGTGCTGGACGCACTCGCGCTGGTTAGGAAGTACGCGGGCAGCCGCGTCCATACCTACGCCGGAAGCTCCGGTGCCGACGGCCGGCATCGTGCGCGGACCCTGGCAGGAAACGGTGCTGGAGCGGGATGAGCGCGGGAACACGCGCGTCAACCGGCTCGCCTATAAGGTTTGCGTCCTGCTCGCGGTGCGCGAGCGCCTGCGCTCAAAGGAGCTGTGGGTCGAGGGAGGCGACCGTTACCGCAACCCCGACGAGGACTTGCCTCGGGACTTCGCCGAGGGCCGCGATGCTTATTACGAGGCGCTCAAACTGCCCCGCGAAGCGGATCTGTTCGTGAACCGGCTCAAGGCCGAGCTCGCGGATGCGCTCGCCGGATTCGACTGCGGCTTGGGGAAAAGCGAGTACGTACGCATTCTTAAGAAGGATGGCGGCTGGATTTCCCTGTCCCCGCTTCCGGCGCAGACTGAGCCGGCAAACCTCCTCGCCCTCAAGGCTCGCCTGATCGAGCGCTGGCCCATGACCAGCCTGCTCGATGTATTTAAGGAAGCCCGACCTCCGCGCCGGCTTCACCGGCGTCTTCCGTAGCGCGACCGCCTAGGAAAGCCTTGACCGCGAGCTCATCCAGGAGCGCCTGCTGCTCACGCTTTACGGCCTGGGCACGAACGCGGGCATCAAGCGCATGAGCGCCGGGCAGGGCCGGACCACCTACAAAGACCTGCTCTACGTGCGCCGCCGCTACATCACCAAGGACCAGCTCCGCGCCGCCATCCGCGTGCTCGTCGACGCGATCTTCCACGAGCGGGAGGCGCGCATCTGGGGAGAAGGCACCACGGCCTGCGCTTCGGACTCTAAAAAGTTCGGCGCCTGGGACCAGAATCTGATGACCGAGTGGCACGCCCGCTACGGCGGCCGCAGCGTGACGATCTACTGGCACGTCGACCGCAAGTCTACCTGCATCTATTCCCAGCTCAAGAGCTGCTCCTCATCCGAAGCCGCCGCTATGATCGAGGGCGTGCTCCGCCACGCGAGCGCCATGCAGGTCGAGCAGC
This sequence comes from uncultured Acidobacteriaceae bacterium, assembly GCA_964247895.1. Classification (GTDB taxonomy): domain Bacteria; phylum Acidobacteriota; class Terriglobia; order Terriglobales; family Acidobacteriaceae; genus EB88. The sequence continues at coordinate 5,237 of CAXTWG010000025.1, read as the reverse complement.
ACTATGTCGACAGCCACGGGCAAAGCGAGGTGGCCTTTGCGTTTTGCAGGCTGCTCGGTTTCAACCTCCTGCCTCGCCTCAAAAACATCCACACTCAGCGGCTTTACCGGCCCGCGGCCTCCTCCGCCTACCCTCGGCTCGCGCCTGTGCTTACCCGGCCCATCGACTGGGAGCTGCTCGCCCAGCAGTACGATCCCATGATTCACTACACGACCGCGCTCCGGCTCGGCACCGCCGCGGCCGAGGACATCCTGCGCCGCTTCACCCGCGCGAACGTGCAGCATCCGGTCTACCGCGCGCTCGCCGAACTCGGCAAGGCGGTCAAAACCATATTCCTGTGCCGTTATCTCGGCTCCCTCCAGCTCCGCCGTGAAATCCACGAGGGCCTGAATGTCATCGAGAGCTGAATACCGTCAACGACTTCATCTTTTTCGGCAAGGGCGGCGAAATAGCTTCAAACCGCGCCGACGACCAGGAGATCTGCATGCTCTCGCTTCACCTGCTCCAACTCTCGCTGGTCTATGTCAACACCCTTATGATCCAGCAGGTGCTTGCCGAACCGGCCTGGGCCGGGCGGCTCAACACCGACGACCGGCGCGGCGTCACCCCGCTCATTCATGCCCACGTCAATCCCTACGGCAGCTTCCGGCTCGACCTCCACTCCCGCCTTCCCATCGACCCGCCCAGCTGCGGACCTCAGTCCGCCGGTCCGCAACTCCTGCTCGACCTCGGCTCCCAAGCCGGGTGAAAGGGCTACTTTGCGGCTGGTGACACGATTGTTGGGTTTACCCCTAAAGCATTTCTCCTTCACCTGTAAACCGAGACCGCAACTCTCGAGGCGGCTTTTCCGTCAAGAAAAGCCGCACGGCGCGGATGTTGGGAGACCACACCTAAAGGAGAAATGCTTTAAAGCCAAGATGATCTGCTCTTCGCTGAATCAGCTTTTCTTCATCTTCGTCCCCTGTTCAATCTACGGGAGGACCGCAAGTCCGATTGGTAGAGATTTTGGAGCGGATTTGACTGCGTCCGGGCAATCGCGAAAAGCCTAGCTCTCTGAGAAGAATTGTATCGCCCAGCAGAGCATCAATCTGATTGCTCAACCTGCTGTCGATGCTCATCGAGAGCTTAAGCTCGACGCGGAGCTTAAGCGTCCCTATCCTACTTCCCTACTCCGCACCCACAGTCGGCTGGAAGACTAGACCTCGGTGGCTTGAAAAAGAGCACTTTGGGGGTTCGCATCTTTCCACTCTTCAAATGAGGGGAGGGCTAGCTCCTTCAGGATCTCCTGCTTCAGCGATCTCATCAGCTCAAGTCGGCGTTGATCAGGAGATATTCTGTCAAGCATTGTTGCGTAGGTCGAATTCTTCCGCAGTTGGCTGGAAAGCTCCAGGAGTCGCCTGGGAAGGAGATCCCCTTTAAGCTGCTTCGCTATGACCTCCTCGGCTTGAGCCATACACCACTTCCGGTATTCCTCCTGCAGCTGAAAACCTGCAAATTGACGGGCATTCTCTGCTGTACATTCCTGCTCAAGTTCCAAACGACGCCTGTCCTCGATCTGCCTCTCACGTTTCGTCTTGAAGGATGACGGGACCTGCTGCTCGCCCTCAATGAAACTGATAAGGAAACCCGCGGGGTTCTTGATCTTCCTCGTGGGATCAGCTTCTATTTGACAAGCTACATACTCTATCCGATCGAGCAATCCGTTCGGCTCGTACTTCCTCACCAATTCAGCGGCCTTAATGGGACTAATCCCCTCCTCTATCAGCGCTGACTTTGCGAGTTCACACGATTCCGAAAGCGGAAGTTCGGGTGGAGTGGCCGCAAATGCCAGCTGCCTGCGCTGAGTAAGGGAAAGGACCTCCTTCATTGCGAAGCCTGGGTCCAAGATGAGCTTATAGCCAGCTTTCGAGGACATCGGTTTAATGTCCCAACTCTTTAGGTAACCGATGTCAACCAAATCTTTGAGCGAAAGGCCCATTGTTTCGCGGATCTTGGAAAGATGATCGTAGGCGCGAACGTTCAGAAGCGCACAGAGCTCGGCATAGTCCTTCTCGACCTCTTTGCCTTTGCTTGCGAAGAACCACAAATAGAGATAAACAAAGATTCCTTTCGCTGTGGGACGGACCAACTTGCGGTACATGTTGAAGTCTTCTGGCACTACAAACGACTCGTTAAGGTTTTCGAGTAGCCAATCCTCCAGTTCAACCTCAAAGGTATCGATCTTTTCGGAGTTGTCGAGCTTGCTCGATCCGACTCGCGTGAAACTGCGAAAAACGTGCACGGTCTTGTTCATGTAGCGCTTCCGGACGGATGAATAGATCACCTGTTCCGAGGTTATCGTCGTGTCGGCCATGCGCTGGCCCCAGCTATTCAGGGCCTCATAGTTCTCTCCAGAATCGCATTGTCCCAGCACCCTAAGGAGACTGTAGCCGGAGAAGCGGATCGGGTTCTGAATCAGACCCGTTTTCAACTTCATCTCCATGAGCAGCTTCATGAAGCCCATGTACTTGTCACGATCCGCGGTCGATGGCAGTCCCAACACGTCAGAGGAACGGAATTCGGCCGAGACCCTGATTTTCTTTCCGTCTCTATTAACCCACTGCTCGATGCGTCTGTTTGAGGTCAGTTGTTTACCACGCCTTTCATGGGCGCCAAAAAATCCGATCTGAAGAAGGTTTTTCTCGAATCGGATGAGATCAACAGCATCAGGCTGCGTTATGAGGGTGGGTTCGAGCAACGTTTTACGTTCAGTCATCGCTTCTCCTGTGCTGGTGTTTGTTGCCTGTAATAGTGTTCTAAGAAGCAAATCCTGTAAAGCATTTTAAGATCTATGGGAAACGGCAAATGCCCGAAAAGGCGGGCGATTATTGAACTTCTTTTCTAGCCTACTGCGGACTAAATTCCAGCCAGCTGCGGATCGCCTGCCGCCCGACTGCGGACCGTCATTCCAGTCCACTGCGGACTTATTTCCAGCCGGCTACGGGCTTTTTTGCAGCCGACTGCGGGAGAATGGCCCAGCAGACTGCGGAGACCGCGTATGAGCGATGTCCTGATTACAGAAAGTGGGCGTAAGCATAGGGCCTCTCTCAAAAGAAGGTCCGTGATCTCGTAACCTTCCGCAGCTGGCTGGAAACGGACCCTCCGGGCGGATTATCGCTCCGCAGTTAGCTGGAACATATGCTTCGTAGGAATGGTGCCGTTCGGAACAGCCGAGAATCCGCAGCTAGCCGGAAAAATACTTCCAGATCCAGAGTGAAGTCCGCAGCCGGCTGGAAATATGCCGCAGAATTTGTAGAGAACTCAGGATGAGAAGGTGATCGGCGGCGGGAAAGACTACCAGGTGAAACTCGGGAGCTTCCAGCGCGCTGCGGGTCCATTGACCCTCGTAGAATCCGCAGTTGGTTGGAAGGGCTGTTCATTGTTGCTCATGCTCATGGTGATGCGAGCTGAAGTAGTCAACCGCAAGCACAACGAACTCGCCAATGTTTTTGACAGGGCTGTTTGGATCCTGGATGAGCCGGGATGCGCCACGGAGGATGCGATCCTTTTCTTCCTCTGTGACTTTTAGATTTAGCTGGATGTTCGCTCCGCGGCTTCTAAGCCGTCGACCGTCGATCTTCTCGTGATGCCTTCCCTCGAAACCGAACTCGCGTCCGGCGATCACCGATGCCTGTGTCGTCGCAGCATCCATCTTGGGCCGAGGAGGCAACTTGTCAAGCCCACTCGTGAAGTCTAGTTTTATGGCTGAGCGCGCCTCAGGCATAGGAATGCACCTCATCTTCTGTCACGGTGCCGATCAGAATGTCACGAATCTCCTGAGCAAAGATTTCGGCATTCGCAATAGCTGCTGCCGGGTTCTTTGCCTCGCGTTCATTCAGATCGTAGATGCTGCCCCCTAAAGCAAAAGGAGCCTTGAACGCCGCACGCTCAACCATGCCCGTCCTGAGCATTGGAATGCCATTCTCTCTCATTTGCGTACAGATGTCTCGCATCCCCCTGTCCACGATCACCGGGGAGGTTTGAGACAGGAACACTCGAAATGGGATAGCGCGTCGGAAGATCGATTCCTGTCTGCGTATTACCTTTAGGACATTCACTGCCTCATCGGCGTCCAGTCGATTGCCTTTCATCGGGATGAGCACGAGGTCGGCCCGCCCGATCGCAACTGAGACTTCTTCATTCCGACTACCTTCCAGGTCCACAATGACATAGGGGTCGACAGCTGAGTCGATGATGTCCGCCACGTCCGTTCTGAATGCTGTTTTGACCGAGAGCCCCGTAGGCACCCCGTCCGGAAAACGCTTGGACCAAACAGCAAGCGGAGCGTTAGGATCGGCGTCAATCAGGGTTGTTGGAGCGCCGTGATGCGTCAATACCGATGAGAGCGTGAAGGCGGATGTGGTTTTTCCGACTCCGCCCTTGCTCGAAGCAAATACGATTACTTGCATAAACCCTCGCTCCACAATGTAAACTATTCCGATAGCGGCTGACTACCGGGTACCCACGAGCTACCGAGTAGCTATACGATATCGCCAATGGAAGAAGCGCAGGCGCAATTTGAGCTACCCGGTAGCTAGATGCCTGATATTTGGTAGCTAGTCTCTACCGCTATGGTCTCGCCGATCCCGGAAAGTAGATTTGGCCTGCCTCGACAATACCTTCTAAGCCTTTAGAACGCTAGGTACTAGCTAGATACTTGGTAGTAAATTAGCTACCAGGTATCTACTCGGTAGATTTATGGAGCGGAGAATGACTGCTTCAGCCTGAGCAAAGAACCTTGTAGGATCAGCGATGGGCCAAGTCTCGCCGACTCTGAACAGCGTAACTCCCTGTGCCGACACGTATTGGACTGCAAAGGCATAGAATCCATTTGCACGTGGTGGGACACCGAGCCCAGACCGCAGTATGGGAATGATTTGGATGCTGTGAATGTCGGTGGCTACCGAATACCTAGCCGGTAGCCACCGCATAGCTTAAAGCCACCTCCCGAATTCTGGGGGGTGCGCACTCGATGCTGGCGTGAACTCATTGGGTGTCCTGACGTAAGCGGCCGAAAAGCTCACGCAATTCATCGTCCTGAATGTCGGGTGGCGGAGGAGGCGGTTCGATGATCGCCTGAAAGCGGTCGAGATCGTTCTGCATGGCAAGGGCGAGCGTCACGAGGCTTTCCAGCATGGCCGTTGCTGTGGGTGCCTCGATCTCAAGCCGGCCCGGGGAGAGCCTGATGTTCGGTCGAA
>CAXTWG010000024.1:0-36127 GCA_964247895.1 uncultured Acidobacteriaceae bacterium | reverse complement strand
GCTTTCTGCTGTTGGGGGTGGCCGGGGCGGTGCTGGGGCGGTATCCGGCGCGGCGCGGGGCTACGGTGGCGGCGGTGCTGGTAGGGCTAGCCGCGGTGGCGTTGCCGGTTTATGCGGTGCGGGCGTTTGGGGCGCCCCTGGGAGTAGTATCTTCAGCCGCCGGAAACGACTGGAAACCGTTCTCGGAGCAGGCCGTGGCGATGTACCGGGTGCAGGGCAAGCCGGTGTTTGTCGACTTCACGGCGAGCTGGTGCCTGAGCTGCCAGGTCAACGACCGGGTCGTGCTGCGGCGCGCCGATGTGCAGGAGCGGCTGCGGCGGAGCGGGGTGGTCCTGCTGAAGGCGGACTGGACGCGGCACGATGAGGCGATCGGGGAGGCTTTGGCGAAGCTGGGGCGGAGCGGGATTCCGGCGTATGCCCTTTATCCGGTGGGAGGAGGCGCGCCGCGGATGTTGCCGGAGGTGCTGACGCCGGGGGTGATGTTTGGGGCGCTGGACGCACTGGGAGCAGACCAAGCTGTGATGGCGGAAAAGCGGTAAACCGCCTGCGCGGCTTCCAGCTACTTCGTGGCGGGTTTTATACTTCTACGAACGTTGAGCCCGCAGCCGGCGGTAACGTCGGGAGAACAGCGCGATGCACACGGCTGAGGCCAGTCCCACGGGCAGGTCAGCCGCAAAGGCCGAGCCTCGATGACCTTTTGCGAGCGCGAAGAGGAAGTCGGAGCCGAATAGGATGGCGGCCGCCAGTTGCGACCACAAAACGAGCTTGGGTGGCGTGATCTTCATCGTGGCTCCGGAGGTTTGAGCATAGCGCGAGCTAGGCTGTTTCGGGTGGTTCAGGGTTACTTCGGTGCAGGCGGGCGAGCTCTTCCATGCGCTGGGCGAGTGCTTTTTCGCGGCCCTGGTTCGTGGGGTGATAGTAGCGGCGATCGCGAAGGCTGGGCGGCAGGCAGTCCATGGCGGCGGTGCGGGCGGGCTCGTCGTGCGCGTACTTGTAGCCTTTGCCGTAGTCGAGCTCGCGCATCAGCTTGGTTGAGGCATTGCGAAGGTGAAGCGGAACGGGTTCAGGGCGGGTGCTTTCCAGGTCGCGACTGACGGCGTTGAAGGCGGTGTAAACGGCGTTGGACTTGGGCGCGAGCGCGAGGTAGACCGCGGCCTGGGCCAGGGCGAGCTCGCCTTCGGGCGCACCGAGGAAGTCCATGGCGTCGCGGGCGGAAAGGCACAGATTGAGGGCTTCCGGGGCGGCGAGTCCAATGTCCTCGACGGCCATGCGAACGAGGCGGCGCGCGAGATAGCCGGGATCCTCGCCGGAACGGAGCATGCGGGTAAGCCAATACAGGCTCGCGTCGGCGTCGGAGTTGCGGATGGATTTATGGAGGGCGGAGATGAGGTTGTAGTGCTCTTCGCCGGATTTGTCGTAGAGCAGGGTGCGGGTCTGGAGAGCTTCTCTCGCCTGTATTTCAGTGATTTCGGCGTTGGAACCGGCAAGTTGGGCTGCGGACTCGAGCGCGTTCAGGGCATTGCGGGCATCGCCATTGGTGCTATTTGCAATGAGAGCCAAGGCCTCTGGCGTGGCAGCGAGGTAAAGCGTGCCGAGGCCGTGGACGGGGTCGACGAGGGCGCGATTGAGGAGCGCGAGGATGTCCGGCTCTGAAAGCGCGTGAAGGGTATAGACCCGGCAGCGGGAAAGCAGCGCGGCGTTGAGCTCGAAGGAAGGGTTTTCGGTAGTGGCCCCGATAAGACGGATGGCGCCGCGCTCGACATAGGGGAGAAAGGCGTCCTGCTGGGCGAGGTTGAAGCGGTGGATTTCATCGATAAACAGCAGCGTGCGGGCGCCGTGCGTGGCGGCCTGCTCGGCTTCGGCCATGACGGTCTTGATCTCCTTGATGCCGGAAAGCACGGCGGAAAACTCGACGAAGTGGGCGGAGGAGTGCGCGGCGATGAGCTTGGCGAGGGTGGTCTTGCCGACGCCGGGTGGACCCCAGAAGAGCATGGAGCCGGGCTCGTCGCGCTCGATCTGAAGGCGGAGCGGCGCACCGGGGGCGAGGAGGTGTCCCTGACCCTGGAACTCGGGGAGCGAGCGGGGGCGCATGCGCTCGGCGAGCGGGGCAGGCGCGGGTTGGGCAAAGAGGCTCACCTTGTTTGCGATGCAGCACGTTGGCGGGCGGCTTCGTAAAGGAGCAGGGAACCGGCGACAGCGGCGTTGAGGCTTTCAACAGGGCCTGGCATGGGAAGCATGATGCGGGCATCGCAGGCGTCAAGCTGTGCTGGGGAAAGGCCCGCGCCTTCGTTTCCGATCCAGAGCGCGGTAGACCCCGCGAGCGGGAGGGCGAAAGGGGGCTCGCCGCCGGAGGGGACGGCGGCATAAGAGTGGACGTGTTGACTGCCGAGCCATTCGCTTGCATGCCCGGCGCTGTGGCTGTGGTGCAAGGGCAAACGAAGGGCCGAGCCTGCGGAAGCGCGCAAAGCTTTGCCGCTCCACGGCGTTGCCGTGCCCTGGATCAAAATGGCACCATGAGCGCCGAATGCTTCGGCGGAGCGGAGAAGGGTCCCGAGATTGCCAGGATCCTGTATGCCTGCCAGAACGAGCAGGAGCGCATTTGGCGGAAATTTCGTCGGAGGCGGAAGCGGTGAGAAGAACAGGGCAGCGACGCCCTGCGGCGATTCGGTCTCGGTAACGGACGCGAACAGGGCGGGAGGCAGGGCCAAAAGCTCCGAAGACTGGGGGAGATCCGTGGCGAACGCTGCTTCTTCTCCCGCGCGCAAAAAGACCGCCGCAGGCGTGATGCCGCTTTGAAGTGCTTCTGCGAGGAGTAGAGGACCTTCAAGTGCGACCGGAGCGCCGCGTTCAAACAACACGGGCGGACGTTGGATGGCCCCGCGCAAAGCCTTGACCCAGCGATTGGCCGAACTCTGTACAATCCGGATACGCGCCTGGGTTTCTGGGTGCACGGGGACGATTGTAGTCGGCTTTCGCGGCCTTTGGACCGGCGGGGCGCGTTCCGAAATCCGTCAGTTGTGGAGAAGCCGTGTCAGCGGAAATGTTGCGCATGCATCCGGATGAGCCGGAAGCGGATCGTGTGCGGTATGTGGTGCAGTGCCTCAAGAGTGGGCAGGTCGTGGGCATGCCGACCGATACTTTTTACGGGCTGGCGGTGGACCCGGTAAACCTGCGGGCGGTTGAGAGCATTTACGAGATCAAGTCGCGTGTGAAGAACAAACCCTTGTCGCTGTTGATCGCGAATGTGGCCCAGGCATATGGGCTGGCACGGGACATCGGCGCGAACTTCGACAAGCTGGCAGAGAAGTTCTGGCCGGGGCCGCTCACGGTGATCGTCAAGGCGAGCTCGCGGCTGCCGCTGCGCTCGACCGCGAACACGGGCAATGTGGCGCTGCGCATCCCGGACGCGGCGATTCCGCGGGCGGTAGTGGAGGCGTTCGGTTTGCCGATTACGGCGACGAGCGCGAACCTGCGCAACGCGCCCGAGTGTACCTACGCGAACTGCGTGCGAGACCAGATTGGGGACCAGATCCCGCTGATCGTGGATGGGGGGCCGACGGGGCGGGCGCAGGCAACGACGATCGTGGACCTGTCGCAGGGGGACAAGGGCTGGCAGATTTTGCGTGAAGGCGCGATCCCGACCTACGACATCGCGCTGGCGCTGGGGCGCTGACGGGACCCCGGCTGCCGATGGGTGCTGGGCGGAAACACTTCTGGGTTCGCTGGACTGTTTCCCTGGCGTTTGCGGGCGTGGCGGCATGGATCGCGTATGTGTGCGTGGCGATTCGCTATTACGCGACCCACGACCAGGCGCAGCCGGCGGACGCAATCGCGGTGTTTGGGGCCGCAGAGTATGACGGGCGGCCTTCGCCCGTGCTGCGGGCGCGTCTAATGCACGGCTTGCGGTTGTACCGGGAAAAGCTGGCGCCGCTGGTGATCACGCTCGGAGGCGGCGAGGTTGGGGAGCAGCATTCAGAGGGCGGCGTGGGGGCGGAGTTCCTGCTGGCGCGCGGGGTGCCGGAGCGGGCGGTGATCGCGGAAACCAAAAGCCAGGATACGCGGGAGTCGGCGCGGCAGCTGGCCCGCATCGCGCAAGCAAATGGGCTGAAGCGGATTGTTGTGGTGAGCGACGGGACCCACCTCTTCCGGATACGGGCGCTATGCCAAGCGGCTGGGCTTGAGGTGTACACCTCGCCGCGGGAGCAGGAGGTGGCGCTCCCCGTGTGGGATCGGGTAAAGCGGGTAGGGCATGAGGTAGCGAGTTACACGGCGTGGCGGATAGGGATATTGCGCTAGGAGCTGCCGGACGCGATTGCAGCAGTCTGCTTCACCGGTTCCGCACTTGCGAACGAACCACGTGGCCAGACTACGGAAAGACGATAGCGTTTAATTGGACCTTTGCAGTTGGCCCAGGCTTAAAGCAAGCAGCGCCGAAAAAAGAGTGGAAAGAAAGTTGACGGCGTCGTTGTTGAGTAGGGCGCGGCGCTCAAGGAGCTGGCCGAGGATGCTGTCGAAGAAAAGGCCCGCAATACCGCACCCGGCTCCGAAGACAGCGTAGGGCCAGGGCAGCGCGAGGACGGGATGCGCGGCGAGTGCGAGCAGCCCGGCTCCGGCGACTCCGGCGAGGGTGCCGGGGAGGGACACCGCGCCGTCGGTACCGGGCTCGGCGGGGCGGCCGGTGAGGAGCATGCGCGGGCGAGTGCGGGCAAGTTGGCCGAGCTCGGAGGCGAGGGTGTCGGCGGTGGCCTCGGCGAGCGCGGCAAGCAGCGCGGTGTGGGCGAGGAGCTCGCCGTGCGAGTTGATCGCAGCGCCTGCAAGCGCGCCTACGCCAACGTTCGCGGCAACCTGGGCGGCATCGCGGCCATGTTTTCCTTCAGCCATGCCTTGGGCGCGTTTGCGCTCGCGACCAAGGCGGCTGGCCCCAAGCGTGAGCACAAGCGACAGGGTGAGCAGCCATAAGGGGGTGTGCGGGTCATTGGGGGTGACGCCGTAGCAGAAAGCCAGCAGCAGGCCCACAAGAGCAGCGCCGGGGGTGGCGGCGCGCGCGGCCAACACGAGCGCGGCAAGAAGGACAGAAGCAACGAGCGCCGCGATAAAAACGCGGGGCGAAGGAATGTCGAGGAACTGTATGAGCCCGTAGACCGCGGCCGCTGGGCAGGTAAGCAGCAGAACGGCGCGGGATTGCCAACGAAGGGGCGAAGAAACGGCCGGCATAAAAAAGCCTTTCTTGTGTGTGAATCGTCTTCCGCCGCACGCTGGGCGGAAAGCGAAAGAAACGGGCGCTGATTTACAATCAGATAGCAGCTCTGGCTGCTGTTTGAGCGCGGCCCTTGCTTTGGGCTGCGACTCGTCCTGGAATGAGGGTAGCGAAGAGTGCGAAGGATTGAAGGATTGGTCGCCGGCTTTTTGCTGGCGGCGTTTGCCGTAGGTTGCAGCAATCGGACGCAGCCGACAGTAACTCCCGTTTCCCCGACCGGACCTGCGGGGACCCCTCCCGGCGCTTTTGCGCTGGTGTTGACTCAGCCGGGACTTCGTCCTGCCGCCTCCGCAACCAACCCTTGTGCAACGCCGCTTTCTACCAGTCCGACAACGGGAACAGTACTCTACGGGCAACCGACAGTGGCTACGGTGATCGACTTCTCGGGCGACAGCGTGCTTGCGCAGGCGACACTCGGATTTGGAGCCTTGACCTCGGCCATCGGTCCGATGAGCAACCAGGTATATAGCCTTAACTGCGATGGAACCATCAGCGGCATTCCGGTCACGCAAACATTGCAGTCTAATAACATTTCGACGACGACCCTGTTCTCCTCAGCCACGCCCGGGGCTACGGTTGCCCAGCCGACGGTGCAGAGCAACATTATCATCCAGAACGCGGCGCTTTATGTGGTGAACCAGAACCGGACTATAACGCAAAACGGGGTGCTTTTCGGCAGCGTTGGCGCGTTGACCGCCACCGCAAGCCCCAGTGTGTTGCAGGAGATTGCAGTTGCACCTGCCCCGGTGGCGCTCGCGAGCTCGCCGAGCTCGCAGCGGGTGTATGCGGTGAGCCAGGGGGCGACCGGCTCCGGAGCGACCTGGGGGCGGTGCGCAAATCCCGCCTCGGTGACGGCAAATGGCGAGGTAGACGGGATCGATACGAGCACCAATGCGGTAACGAGCCGCATCCCTGTCGGAGTGTGCCCGGTGTTCGGGTTGACAACGCCCGATGGACTGCGAACATTCGTTTTGAATCGCGGGTCTGGCACGATTACGGTGATCAATGCCCAACAAAACACGCTGGATACGGCGCTTAATGCGACAGGAACCATCAACGTCGGCGCGGGACCGGTATATGCGGCCTATTTCCCGCAACGGCAGCTGCTGGTGACGGCCAATTACGACTCTGGAACGATCAGCTTCATCAATGTGCCGCTGGACTCGTTCGGGAACGACGGGCCGGGGTTCGGTACGGTGCTGCGGACCGTCAGCGTGGGGAACTTCCCGGCGGCGCTGTCGATCCTGGGGGATGGTAGCCGGGTCTACGTGGTTCTCCAGGGCGACCCGACTGTCGCGACGGCAACGGGCTCAATCGCGGTGGTGAACGCGGTGAGTTTCAATCTGCAAAACACGATCGCGGTGCCGGGGCACCCTCGGTCCATTGCTTCGACCTACAACACCCCGATCGGGAAGGTATACACGGTCGCGCCGGATTCGCAGTTCCTGACGATTTTACGGACGGATACCGACACGATCTCGGCGCAACTCCAGGTGCAGGGATGCGGCGTGGATGTCCATACGAACTACCAGTATGCGGGGCAGAGCAATATCGCGGGAACGTCCGTGTCGGCGGCCACAATCGTGAACACCAGCAACTCGCCGGGGTCGGGTGCGCCGACGATCTCGTTCGCGCCGGTTACCGCTTCGCTTTGCCAGTAGAAGCACGCCTTGAAGATAAGGCTCGACAAGCTTTTGGTGGAGCGGGGGCTTGTTCCATCGCGGGAGCGGGCGCAGGCACTGCTGCTGGCTGGGCGCGTGCTGGTGGACGAACAAAAGCAAACCAAGCCTGGGCTGGCGGTTTCGCCTGAGGTCGCGCTGCGGCTACTCGGGGAGGATCTTAAATATGTAAGTCGGGGTGGCTTGAAGCTGGAACGAGCGCTCGCCTACTGGACTATCGATCTCCATGGGCGGGATTGCCTGGATGTGGGCGCTTCGACAGGCGGGTTTACCGATTGCATGCTGCAGGCCGGAGCGCGGAGTTTGCTGGCGGTCGATACCGGGTGGGGGCAGATTGCGCAAACGCTGCGGTCCGACCCCCGGGTACGGCTGTTGGAGCGGACCAACGCGCGGCTCCTCAAGGCCGGCGCTCTGGGGAGTGAAGCGACGTTTCTCGCCATGGATGTTTCCTTCATCTCGGCGACACTCGTGCTCCCCCCGGTACTGGCCGCCGCGCCTGCGGTGCGGGAAGCAGTGGTGCTGGTAAAACCTCAGTTCGAGGCAGGGCGGGAGTGGGTCGGCAAGGGTGGGATCGTGCGGGATGCGGCAGCGCATGCACTTGCCCAGGAGCGCGTACGGGATGCCGCGGTGCAGTGCGGTGCGGCGTCGGTCGAGATTATCGATTCGCCGATTACGGGCGCGGAAGGTAACCGCGAGTTCCTGCTCCATGCCCTGTGGCCGGGCCGATAGCGCCGCTCCGGTAGACTTGGACGGTATGCGCACGATTGCGATTGTGTCGAAGCCGGGCAAGCCGGAGCTGGCGGGAATCCTGGAAGAACTGATCGTCTGGCTGCGCGCGCGCGAGTTTACGCCGGTGCTCGACGCGATCAGCGGTGGTTATACCGGTAACGCACCCGTGGTGCGGCGTGAAGAGATGTGCGAGCACAAGCCGGTATTGGTGATTGTGTTGGGCGGCGATGGGACGCTGCTCGCGGCTTCCAGGGTGTTCGCGCGGTTGGGCACGCCGATCCTGAGCGTCAACCTGGGCTCGCTGGGCTTCTTGACGGAGGTCCGCTTGAGCGACTTGTACGGAACGCTGGAAGCCTGGTGCGAGGAGTGCGGGTCCATCGAGTCGCGTGCGATGTTGCATGCGGAACTGTGGCGGGACGGCGTGAAGGTGTGCGAACACGAGGCGCTGAACGACGCGGTGATCAGCAAAGGAACGATCGCGCGGATGGGGCAGTTCAGCGTGTCGGTCGATGGGCACTTGGCGGCGGAGTATCGGGCCGACGGAGTCATTGTGGCAACCCCAACCGGTTCGACCGCGTATTCGCTCTCGGCGAATGGAGCGATTCTGGATCCTGGGGTGGACGCGCATATCATTACGCCGGTGTGCCCGCACCTGCTGACGATGCGGCCTTTGGTCGTGCGCGGCGACGCGCGGCTGCGTATCCGGGTGGTGGATGGCGCGGAGCCGACCTACTTGACCGTGGACGGGCAAGAGTCCCAGGAGCTGCGGGGTGGGGATGAGCTCGCGTGCTGGCGGTCGGAATATAAGGTGCGACTGTTGCGGGTGGGGTCAGGGTCCTTTTACGACGTGTTGAGGACGAAGTTGAAGTGGGGGGAGCGGTAAAACAGGGTCAAGGAAATAGGTATGGAGAAAGTTTGGGTTACTCACCTGCCAGGCGAGCGTTGCGAAGAAAGTCGAAGTTTCCGGAAGGGGAAAGCGCAAGCGGCATAAGACGCTTGTTGCTGACCGCCACTGTGTCCAGATACCAGAGATTGAGGACTGGTAGGTCATGGGCGAGCTGGGCCTGGACGGCGCGGTAGTCGCGAATCTGCAGCGTGCGGTCGGGGCTCGTGGAGGCTTGGCTGAGCAGGGCATCCACTTGCGGATTGGAGTAGAAACCGCGGTTCGCCCCATGGGGCGGGGTACGGGTGGAGCTATAGGCGTAGTTGAGGATATCGGGTGCTTCATTGCCGCCGATCCAGTTGGAAAGCGCCATCTGAAAGGTGCCGCGGGTCATGTCGGCGTAAAAGGTGGCGAACTCGTAGGAGCGGACGTCGAGGGCGATCCCGACTTGGGCGAGCTCCGACTGAAGAACAGCTGCCGTAAGACGGCGAGTTTCGTCGGTGGAGGATTTAAGAGTGAGATGGAAGCGGGTGCCGCTTACGTCCCGCTTGTATCCGGATGCGTCGAGCAGAGCATTGGCGGCTTTGGGATCAAAGGCCAGTGCATCCTCGCCGGAGTAGGCCCAGTGCTCGGGAGGCAGCACGCTTGCGGAAAGGCGAGCGCGCGTGTCGAAAAGCGTGCGGATGATGAGAGGGCGATCGATTGCCTGCGCTATGGCGGAGCGCACCCGCCGGTCACGCAGGAGAGGATCTCGAAGATTGAGGACAACGTAAAAAAGCGAGCTGCCTGGGGCAGATTGCACACGCAACCGCGGGTCGCGGGCGAGGGTTGGCAGTAGATCCGTGGGCAGGGCATTGACCTCGACGTCGGCCGAGCCTTTCTGAAGTTCCAGAGCACGAGTAATCGCATCAGGAACGACGGCGAAACGCACCTGCGCGAGCGAGGGTGGGCTGTTCCAGTAGCTGGGGTTGCGACGGATCAAAACAGCTTTATCCTGCTCCTGGCTGACAAAGATGTAGGGGCCGCTGCCGATGGGGTGAAGCCAAAAATCGCGGGGGCTGCCGGAAGGGACCACGCCGAACGCGCCGTCGGCGACATTGAGGAGCAGGGCATTGTCAGGCTGCTTGAGATGGACGATGACGGTAGCGGGGTCGGGAACTTCAACGGAGCGCCAAGTTTTATAAGAGGCGGATTTCACCGTGGCAATAGTCCCGTTGAGCAGCGAGTCGAGCGTGTACTTCACGTCGCGGGAGGTGAGCGGGCGACCGTCCGCGAAGTGGACGCCAGGGCGGAGATGAAAGATATAGGTAAGCGGGTCGGGGGTGTCCCAGCTCGTCGCCAGCATGGGGGCTATGCCGAAGTGCTCGTCGCGGCGGACAAGCGCGTCGAAGAGCAGCGAGTCGATGCGCTCGGAAGCGGCATCGGTGCCGACGCGCGGGTCGAGGTTGGCGGGGCTGGCTTCAATAAGGACGGTAACGGTGCCGGGGTCTGGTTTGCCGGTCGCGCAGCCGGTGAGCAAGAGGGCAAGCGAAAGCAGGAGGAGTTTACGCACAGGTGACCTGACCCAGAACGGCTGCGGTGTGTGCGCCCGTGGCGGTGGGGACATTGCCGGGACGCCGGTGGTGGCTCATATAGGCGAGCAGGGCGAACGCGGCTGCCTCTTTGGCTTCGACGGGCAAGGGTGTGGGAAGCGAGGGGTCATCCGAGGTGAGGACGTGAACGTTTCGGGGATCGAGTTCCTCGCGAATCCAGCGCATCAGTGTCATGTTCTTCGCGCCACCCCCGGAAACGATAAGATCGATCCCGCTTTCGCCATAAGCAGGGAAAACAAAGCGACGGAGAGCGAGCGAAATGGAACCGGCCGTGACGGCGGTGGCGGTGGCGACTGCATCTGCTCGCGCTTTGGTGTACGGCTCACATTGTCGGAGCAGTTCCGAGGCAAATTCAATGCCGAACTGCTCGCGGCCAGCGGAGCGCGGCGGCTCCTGGGCGAAAAATGGGTGACTCTGCATTTCAAGCACAATTGGGCGGATACTGCGTCCTGCGGCGGCAATCGCGCCGCCATCGTCGAATGGCAGGTCGAACAGCTTTCTTGTGAGGCTGTCCACGACCATGTTGCCTGGACCGGTGTCTAAGGCGAGCACGGGCGCTGTACTTGAAGCGGGAGGAACAACGGTGAGGTTGCCGATGCCGCCGATGTTTTGGAGGACGCGGGTGCGCGTGGGATGGCGGTACAGGGTGAGGTCGAGCAGGGGAACGAGCGGCGCGCCCTGGCCACCCGCAGCCATGTCAGCCGGGCGAAAATCGGAGTAAACGGGAACAGCTGCTTCCCGGGCGAGGTGGGCCATTTCGCCTATCTGCCAGGTGCAGGCGAAGGCTTCGCCGGCGTAAGGAGCGGGTGTGCCCTGGTGGTAGATGGTTTGGCCGTGGCAGCCGATAAGGTCCACCTGCGCGGGATGCGTGGCGAGCATGGCTTTGTAGGCTTCGGCATAGGCGAGGCCTAGGCGCCAGTGCAGGCGGGCGAGCTCGGCGGTGGATGTCTGCCGGGCATCCTGGGCGGCGAGCACGGCCTGTCGCAGCGTGGCGGGAAACGGGAAGGACTGATGGACGAGAAAGTCGAGAGACAGGGCTTCTATCTGGGACGGAGGGCCGGGAGCGCGAGGGCCAATGCGAACCAGGGCGACATCGATGCCGTCAGCGGAGGTGCCGCTCATCAGACCTGCTATCGTGAGGGGCTTGAAAACGGGCAAGGTCATGGAGTGGAGCTCCCGGCGGCGATCTCGACTCCTGAGTCATAAAAGGCACGGGCAGCGGCTTCGAGCTCGGCGGTGAAGAGACGGAGGTCGGCGCGCAGGCGGATGAGCTGGTCTTCTGTGGCATCGCGGGGGAGGATGGAGTCGAGCAGGCGGCCCTTGGTCTCGCGAATACGGATCGAGGTACGGCGCACGCGATCACGGAAGGCAGGGGAGCTTTCCGCTTCGCCGAGGACTGCCTCGTAAGCGCGGAAGATCAGGGTAGGGTCCTTGCAGACCTCGAGCAGGTCGGAGCCGGCAAGGATCGCTTGGATGGCAGCTTCCTCAATAGGAGCATGGGTAAGCAGCCCTCCCATCTCCATGTCGTCCGAAAGGATCAGGCCCTCGTAGTCGAGGCGTCGGCGAAGAACTTCGGTGATCCAGAAATAGGAGGTAGAGGCGAGTGCATCGCTCGCCTCGGGGACCTTGGGATAGGTTGCATGGGCGACCATGACGATGGGCAGCAGGGCGGCGAGCTCGCGGAAGGGAGCCAGATCCTCAGCCCAAAGCTGCTCGAACGGGCGTGGAATGGACGGGGTGGCTGCGTGCGAGTCGAGTGTGCCGCCACCGAGGCCGGGAAAGTGCTTGCCGCAGGCGAGGACCCGCTCGGAGCGGAGGGCCTGGACGAATGGTTTGGCGTAGGCGAGGACTTTTTCCGGGGTATCGCCGGTGACACGCGTGCGCATCACCGGCAAAGCCGCGGGCAGCGCCAGGTCGAGAACGGGAGCGAGCGGCGTGTTAAAGCCGAGCAGACGCGTTGCGCGGCCGATGAGCTCGCCGTGCCTGCGAGCGAAATGCTCCTTCCCGTACGCAGCCACGGAGGCGGCGGAGGGCATCGGGCCTTGGAGGTCGCGCAGCCGGTCTACGAGGCCGCCTTCGAGGTCGAGGGCACGGAGGGCAGGGGTGCGCTCGCCGTCGCCGGCGGCAGCCTGGGTTGCCTCGCGCAGCAGCGCGGTGGTTTGGGCAGCCTCCTCTATGTTGCGGCGGAAAAGGATCACGCCTCCCGGACGGAGCAGGCGCAGCCAGGCCCGCTCCTCGGGCGTGAGTGTTGAGCCGCTGAGGCCAACGAGAAATAGCTGGCCGACCTGCTCGCGAAGGCTGCTCATGCGTGCCCTTCCCGCAGCTCCTGCTGGAGCTCCTGCAAGAGCTGGAGAGCCTGCATGGGGCTGGTTGTGTCCAAGTCGGCGGCTTCCAGGCGATCGACGATGCGCTGCGAAAGCGGGGTGAACATGGTGAGCTGGACGGGGGCATTTGTTTCCGCAGCGAGCTCCCGGCGTTCTGCCCGCTCGTGGGCGCGCAAAACCTGCCGGGCGCGGGTAAGGACGCGGCCGGGGACGCCGGCGAGCCGGGCGACGTCGATGCCGTAGCTTTTACTGGCCGCGCCGGGTTCGATGGTGTGGAGGAAAACGATGCCGTCGGGCGTTTCTTTGACTGAAACGCGGGCATTCGCGAGACGGGAAAGCTGGCCTGCAAGCAGGGTGAGCTCGTGGTAGTGCGTGGCGAACAGGGTACGCGCCCCCACCGTGTTGTGGATGTGCTCGAGCGTGGCCCAGGCCAGCGCGAGGCCATCAAAGGTGGCGGTGCCGCGGCCCATTTCGTCGAGCAGCACGAGCGAGCGCGAAGTGGCGGTGTTGAGGATGGTCGCGGTTTCCGTCATCTCGACCATGAAAGTGGAGCGCCCGCGGGCGACGTTGTCGCTGGCCCCGATGCGGGTGTACACGCGGTCGGCGAGCGAAAAGCGCATGGAGCGGGCGGGGACGAAGGAACCCATTTGCGCAAGGATGACCAGCAGCGCGGCTTGGCGGAGATAGGTGCTTTTACCGCCCATGTTGGGACCAGTGATCAGCAGGATGCCCGTGCGGCTGGTATCCAGGTAGAGGTCGTTGGGGATAAAGCGGGAAACGCCGGCGCGATCGAGTAAGGACTCAAGAACGGGATGGCGGGCCTGGGCTGCTTCGAGTACGCAGGTGTCCCCACTGATCACAAGCTCGGGCTCGCACCAGTCGCGTTCGGCAGCGAGATGGGCGAAGTTGGCGAGCAGGTCGATTTCTGCGAGGGTTGCGCTCGTCGTGCGAATGCGGGCGGCGCAGGCGAGGACCGTGACGCGCAGCTCGGCGAAGAGCTCGCGCTCGATCTCCACTGAGCGCTCTTGGGCGGTAAGTATGCGATGTTCAAGCTCCTTGAGCTCGGGGGTGGTGTAGCGCTCGGCGTTGACCAGGGTTTGCTTACGCTCGTAGTCCGGAGGCACGTTGCGGAGGTTAGCGCGGGTGATTTCAAGGTAATAGCCGAACACGGAGTTGAACCGGATTTTAAGCGAGCCGATACCGGTGCGGGCACGCTCGCGCTCCTCGATGGCGGCCACTTGGCTGCGCGCGTTCGAGCCGGTCGAACGCAGCTCGTCGAGCTCGGCGTGCCTGCCGGGAGCGATGACGCCGCCCTCGGACAGGGTCATGGGCGGCTCAGGGACGAGCGTATTCGTGATGGACGTTTCGAGGGTTTCGAGGGTGTCCATGGCGGAGCGGAGGGCTCGCCAGGCAGAAGCATCGAGGCGGTCCAAGGCGCGGCAAACCGCCGGCAGTGCGCGCAAGGAGCTCCCAAGCGCCTGGAGATCACGCGGGCCGGCGTTTTCGAGGGCGACGCGGGAAAGAAGGCGTTCCAGGTCGAGGACGCCCGATAAGGCGCGGCGAAGCTCCTCGCGGTCGATCAGCTTCCTTTTGAGCTCGCGCACGGCGCTGTAGCGGCTCTGAATCGCGTCGGGGTCGGCGAGGGGATAGAGGATGGCAGCGCGGAGGTGGCGCTTGCCCAAGGGGGTTTGGCAGCAGTCGAGCGTGTGAGCGAGCGTCGACTCTGCGCCGGAAGAGCGAAAGAGCGGCTCGACGAGCTCGAGGTTGCGAACGGAAACCTGATCGAGCTGAAGATGGTCGGCACGCTCCTCGAAACGGAGCGAGTCGACGTGAGCCAGGGCGCTGCGCTGGGTGGTTTGTGCGTAATGAAGCACGGCGCCGGCGGCGATGGCGGCCGCGGGATGGCCGGAAACCCCAAAACCGTCGAGCGAGTGGGCGCCGAGCTGGCGCGTGAGCAATGGCAGAGCGTAATCGGCGGTGAACACCCAGGTGTCCAGCGTGGTCTTCGTGCGAATCTGGTCGAGCGCGGCAGTGAAAGGCTCGCTGGTAGCGAGGAGAGGGTTTTCCGACGGAAGAAGCAACTCGCTTGCACCGGAGTTCGCGAGAGCGTCGGCGCAGTGGGCAGGGGCGTCGGGGCCGGCCCACTCGCGGGCGCGGAACTCGCCGGTGGACAGGTCGAGCAGGGCGAGTGCGGTGGCGATTTCCGTCGAGTGGACAGCGGCGAGGTAGTTGTTCTCACCGGCGGTCAGGGCCTGGTCGGCGACGGTGCCGGGCGTGAGGACGCGGGTGACCTCACGGCGGACAATCTTTTTCGTCTGTTTCGGATCCTCCATTTGCTCGCAGATGGCGATACGAAAGCCGGCGCGGAGGAGCCGGGTGACGTGCACCTCGGCGGAGTGGGCGGGGACTCCGCACATGGGGATGCCGCGGTCCTTATCGCGGGAGGTAAGGGTGATGCCGAGCTCACGGGCCGCGGTGCGGGCGTCGTCGAAGAAGAGCTCGTAAAAGTCTCCCAGGCGGAAGAAGAGCAGGGCGTCGGGGTGCTCGGCTTTCGCTGCCGTGTACTGGCGCATGAGGGGAGTGAGCGCGTCGGTTTGGGGGGGCGCGTCGGGCACGGTTATCGCAAAGCATAGCGTACCTGAAGTCTTTGAAACACATGCCACGAAGCGGCGGCAAACCGCGCAGGCGATTGTAAGCTGCCGGGAGGGCGAAAGTAGATCTTCGGCTTGCGCCCACTTTCGCTTAGGACGAGCCTCGGATGGAATGAAGCGCAAACCAAAAGGCCGCCCGGAGGCGGCCTTGGCGGCGTAGAAGACGCGTTAGGAGTCGCGGGTCAAGGCGTCGGAGCCGTGTTGCTTCACCATTTTGTTGTAGATCCCGAGAAGAAGGAAAGGGGCGGCCCACTGGCCGACGAAGAGTGCGTTCTCGTCCTTGCCGGTGGTTTTAAGGATAAGCGAGCCGATGATGGAGGCGAACGCGGCACCCAGGAAGAAAGAGCTGGGCAGCTTTGAGCTATAGCTCTCCATAAAAGATGTGATCTGGTCTTCCTGGCTGTCGCCAGCTTGTACGCGGTAATCGGACATGAGTGGATCCTCCGTGGGACTTGTCTAGGGAACGTGGTTAAGCGAAGCGTCCGGGAGTGCCCGGCACACTGCATAGGCTGACAGAAAGGGAGATGAACACCGTCCGCTCATCTGTTGCCGGGCGAACGCATTTTCTTTTCGCGAGGCAAGATACAGACCGTTCCCCGGAGCCCAGGCCAGACCAGCGCGCCGGTATACTTGGGGTTGCGGCGCAGGCCGCGCTTCCAAAACATGGAATTGATCGCCATTCGCGGTGCGGCAGCCATGTACGGAGTGGCGAGCATGTGCGCGCTGCCAGCCGTACTTTGGGGGCGCGCTCGCTTTCGGACTGCCTGCATGGCGCTTGTGCTGGCCGCGGTTGTGCTCCAGTGCGTTGCCTTCGCGGCGGCTTTTGCGCGTTTGCACCACTACACGCCGAGCGGCTTGCATGAGGTGCAGGCCGGGCTGGGACTGCTGGCGGCTACCGCCTTCCTGCTGATCGCATGGCGGTACCGGACCGTTTCCTTTGGGCTGTTCGCGCTGCCCATGGCGTTTCTGCTGGCGCTGCCTTCAGCGCTGGGGCCGGACCGGTACACATTTTCCTCGCCCCTGGTGCGCGGAGGCTGGGTGGCTGTGCATGTGGCGGCGTTGCTGGTGGCCGATGTTGCGCTTGTCTTTTCCCTGCTCGCCTCCTTGCTCTACTTCCTGCAGGAGCAGCGGCTCAAGCGCAAGGAGTCGCCCGGGTTCTTCGCCTGGCTACCGCCGCTTGAGACCATGGACCGGATCGCGCAAACCACGCTGGTGCTTGGGTTCCTGTGCATGACCCTGGGGCTGTTCGCGGGGTCTTTGATCGCACAGGAAATGGTAGGGGCGACGTACTTCGAAGATCCTAAAGTGCTGCTCTCTTTTGCCATGTGGGTCATCTATGTTTGTATCCTGCTGTTCCGGCAGTCCAAGGGCCTGCGCGGGCGCCAGGCGGTGTATGTGTCCTCGATCGCGTTTCTGGTGGTGCTCAGCGTGTGGGCAGCCAACCTCCTCAGTTCGGTACACAGGTTCTCCGCCCGATGAGGTTTTTGCTGGCAGGACTGAATCACCGGAACGCGCCGGTGGAACTGCGAGAGCGCGTAGCCATCCCCCCGGAGAAGCAGCCGGAAGCGCTCGCCGCTCTGCGTGAGCTGCCCGGGATCCGGGAAGCGCTGATCGTCTCAACCTGCAACCGGGTGGAGCTCCTGGTGGCCTATGCGGAGCAGATGCTCGATCGTGTTCCGGATTTGGGTACATTTCTGGCACGGCGGTTTCCGGTGGATGAAGCGGATCTGCGAGCGCACCTGTACCAATTCCGGGACGGGGAAGCGGTACGGCACTTGTTCCGAGTAGCGGCGAGCCTGGACTCGATGGTGGTAGGCGAGCCGCAGATTCTTGGGCAGGTCAAGGAGGCTTTTGCAACGGCGAAGTCTGCCGGGACGCTGGGGCACGAGCTAGAGCGGCTTATGCAGGCTGCATTCGCGACGGCCAAGCGGGTGCGGTCGGAAACGGGGATCGCGGCGAGCTCGGTTTCCATCGCAAGCGTGGCTGTGGACCTGGCGCTGAAGATATTCGGCTCGCTCACCGGCAAGCGCGTTCTGCTGGTGGGGGCCGGCAAGATGGGCGAGCTCGCGGCCCGGCACCTGCTGGCGCGCGGAGCAAGCTCGATTACGGTGGCCAACCGGACACTGGCCCGGGCAGAACGTTTGGCACAGGGGTTTCGCGGCCAGGTTCTGCCGTTTGAGCGGCTCCTGGTGGAGGCCGATGCCGCCGATATCGTAATTACCTCGACGGGCTCGCACGAGTGGGTATTTCGGCGAGAAGACGGGCAGCGATTCCTGCAACGGCGGCGCGGCCGGCCGATGTTTTTTATCGATATTGCGGTGCCGCGCGATGTGGACCCCGAGATGAACCGGGTCGACGGCGTTTTTGTGTACGACATTGATGACCTCCAAAGTGTGGCGCGGGCCAATCTTGCCGACCGTGGGCGGGAAGCGGCGCAGGCGGAGCGTCTGGTGGAAGCCGAGGTGCAGGCGTTCGCCCAGCGTGGGCAGGCGCTCGATGCGGTACCGGCGCTGGTCGCGCTGCAGGGAAGCGTGGAGGCCATGCGGCAAGCGGAGCTGCGGCGAACGGCTGCGCGACTGGCGAGTTTAACTCCGGCGCAAATGGAAGCTGTGGAGATGCTGACCCGGGGACTGGCAAACAAGTTTCTCCATGCGCCCATGCGCGCCCTGCGCGAGGCGGCACGCGAAGGGGACGGCGGGCGTTTGGACGTATTGCGGGACGCCTTTCAGCTCCAATCGCCTTTGCGGGTCGAGAACTCCGCGGTCGAGCCGGTAGAAGAGCCTGCCGCCGCCACCGTAAGGCGTGCTTAGTGGGGTTTACCGCATGGAATTGAGGATCGGCTCGCGCGGGTCGGAACTGGCGTTGTGGCAGGCGGAGCATATCGCCGGGGAGCTGCGTGCGGCCGGGCACGCTGTCGAGATCGAGGTCATCCGGACGACCGGGGACCGCCTGCAAGGGATCTCGTTCAATGCAGTCGGCACCAAAGGCATGTTCACGAAGGAGATTGAAGAGGCGCTTGCGGAAGGGCGGGTGGATCTGGCGGTCCACAGCTTGAAAGATCTGCCGACGGAGCTCCATCCGGCGTTCGCGCTCGCAGCGATCCCGCGCCGGGCCGACCCGCGGGATGCATTTTGCTCGGAGCTGTATGGGAGTTTCGCGTCCCTGCCCGCAGGCGCGCGGGTGGGGACGAGCAGTTTGCGGCGGCAGTCGCAGCTGCGCGCGCACCGGCGCGACCTCCTTTACATTGAGTTCCGGGGCAATGTGGACACGCGTTTGCGAAAAATGGCCGACGGGCAGGCCGAAGCGTGCGTGCTGGCGTGCGCGGGGCTGGACCGGCTGGAGCGGACCGGGATGCTGCGCGAGCGTTTACCGGCAGAGGTCGTGTGCCCGGCGGCGGGGCAGGGCGCCTTGGCGATCGAGGCGCGGACCGGCGACGGGCCGGTGCTTGAAGCGTTGCGCGGGCTGGACGATGCCGGAACCCGCTTCGCGGTGACGGCGGAGCGGGCGGCGCTGGGCGCCCTCGGGGGCGGATGTCAGGTGCCGATCGGGATTTACTGTGAGCGGCATGTGTCTCACTGGGGTATCACAGGGGCGGTTTCGCGGCCCGATGGGGCGGCGGCGGTGCGGGTGACACTCGAGCACCGGACCGAGGAGGAGCCGAAGCTGCTGGGGCTGCGCTTGGCCGAAGAACTGTTGCGGCAGGGCGCAGGTGCGCTGCTGGCGGGGTAAACATGGCTAAGCCTTTGTCGGGAAAAAGCATCTTGGTGACACGGACGCGCGAGCAGAACAGCGGGCTTGCCGCAGCGCTGCGGGCGCTGGGGGCGGAGGTTCTGGAAGTGCCGCTGATCCGGATCGTGCCGCCGGAGTCGTATGCGGCATTGGACGCGGCCTTGAGTCGGTTGCACGCGTTCGATACGTTGCTGGTGACCAGCGCAAACACAGCGCGGGTGCTGGTTGAGCGCAAACCTGCCCCGTGGGTCACACAGCCGTTTACCGTCGCGGTGGGCCCGGCAACAGCAGAGGCTTTGCGCATGGCAGGCTTGCGGGTGGACCTTCAACCTATGCCGTCCGTGGCTGAGTCGGTGGTGCGGGAGCTGGCACCCGGCGCGCGCGGTAAGTGCATGCTGCTGGCCAGGGCTGCGGTAGCGCGCGATGTGCTACCGGACAGCTTGCGGGCAGCTGGGGCTGACGTTCAGGTTGTGGACGCGTACCGGACGGTGCCGGCGGAGGAATCGCGATCGGTTTTACAGGAGGTTTTCGCGCACGGAGCGACACGAGTGGACGCGGTAACCTTTACAAGCTCGTCCACGGTGGAGAATTTTTTCGCGCTGCTTGGTTTGGAGGCAGGCAAGGAAGGGCTTGCAGCTTCACGCGCTTGCTCGATTGGGCCCATTACCAGTCAAACGTTGCAAGATCACGGCGTGGAAACAGTTGCTGAAGCGAGTGAACATGATGTAGAAGGTCTGGTCAACGCCATTCGAACACTCTTCAGGTAAGGATACCAAAAGGGGGTTGAAATGCGGTTCATCCCTATCGAGAACCGCATTCAGTTTCTGTACCCGCGGCCTGTACGAATTCCCTTTACTCGATCGCAAGAACGATTTTGCCCTTGGCGCCTCCTTTTTCCGCGATCCGGGTCGCTTCCTGGATTTTTTCCAGCGGAAACGTCTGCGCGATGGGAATGTGCAGCGCGCCGCTCGCGACGTCAAAAGCCAGCTCCTCCAGCCGCGAAGCGTCCGGAACGGCCATGTACTCCACTACGCGAATGCCGCGCTCAGGCGGGTGCGGCGGGGCGCCGACAACAGTGGCAAATACGCCGTTGTCGCGCAGGGTCTTGAGTGCATGCGCGCCTACGACGCCGCCCACGGTGTCGGCAACCGCGTCAAGGTCGTGCAGGTGCACCATCTCTTTCGGTAAGTCGAGCGCCACGATGCTTTCCGCGCCCAGCATGGCGGCTTCCTCTTTTTGCGACGCTTTCACGCCGGCAATCACCTTTGCGCCATGCTGCTTGGCAACGTGGACGGCGGTGCGGCCGACGCCGCCGAGCGCGCCGGTGATCAAAACTCTTTGACCGGCCTCGACGCGGGCGGCCCGCTCGATGAGCTGTGCGCCCGTGGTCAAAACCAGAGGTAAAGCGGCCGCCTGCTCAAAGGAAAGCGCGTCCGGGATAGGAGCGAGCACGTCGGCCTTTGCCACGGTGTACTCAGCGTAGGTGCCGCCGGCCTTGGCCATCACACGCTGGCCTTTGGTCCACTCTTCAACGCCGGGACCAACCTCGTCGACCTCGCCGGAAAGATCGACGCCTAGAATCTCAGGGAGGTCGAGCGGAAAGCGATCTTTTTCTGCCCCGGAGCGGATCTTCCAGTCGACCGGATTGATGCTCGTGGCGCGGAGGCGCACGCGCACCTCGCCGTCGCCCGGCTCGGGCAGGTCTTCATCGGTTTCATAGGAGAGCTGGGAAACATCGCCATAGGCGCGGAGGATGACGGCTTTCATTGTTTGCGGACTCCTTTTCCCCTATGAGATGCAGCTTGGGCGGGGGCTCGACCTGCTACCATCGGTAGGGTCGAAGCTCCACGCGCGACGGCCGGCAGAATCCACTCTGAATCTACTCTGGGGAGTTGCGATGCAGGCGACGCTTGCGCTCGAGGACGGGCGCGTCTTTCGCGGTGAGGGCTACGGGGCCACGGGCGAGTGTGCGGGCGAGGTGGTGTTCAACACCTCGTTGACGGGCTACCAGGAAATTTTCACCGACCCCTCCTATGCCGGACAGATTGTCGTCCTGACCAATCCTCAGATTGGAAACTACGGGACAAACGGGGCGGATGCGGAGGCGGCGCGACCGTATATTGAGGGCCTTATCGTGCGTGAGTTCTCCGCGGTGAGCTCGAACTGGCGCTCGGAGCAGGCGGCGGACGAGTACCTGGAGCGGTTCGGAGTTCCAGTGCTGTCGGAGATCGACACGCGAGCGCTGGTGCGGCATTTGCGTGCAAACGGCGTGATGCGCGGGGTTATCTCCACCGTCGAGCACGATGCAGATGTACTGGTAGCGAAGGCGCGGGCGCTCAAAAAGATGGATGGGACGGACCTGGCCAGCGTGGTGAGCACGCCGTCCGCGTATGAGTGGAAACGGCGGGGGAACCCGCTGAATCCGAGCGCGGCAGAGCGGGAATCCGATCTCCATGTAGTCGCGTACGACTACGGCATCAAGCAGAATATCCTTGAGATGCTGGGAGACCAAGGCTGCCGGGTGACGGTGGTGCCGGCGCGGACAACAGCCGAGGACGTGCTGGAACTCAAGCCGGACGGGGTATTCCTGTCGAATGGGCCAGGCGACCCGGAGCCGCTGGGCTATGCGGTCGAGGCGATCCGGGGCTTGATGGGGCAAACGCCTATGTTTGGAATCTGCCTGGGGCACCAGCTGATCGGCGCCGCGCTGGGCGGAAAAACCTACAAGCTTAAATTCGGTCACCATGGCGGGAACCATCCCGTAAAGCAGCTGGCGACGGGGCGGGTGGAGATTACGAGCCAGAACCATAACTATGCTGTTGACCCGGACTCGTTGAACGCGAGCGAGGTAGATCTGACGCACATCAATCTGAACGATCAAACGCTCGAGGGCCTGCGGCACCGCACTCTGCCTCTTTCGAGCGTGCAATACCATCCGGAGGCGAGCCCGGGTCCGCACGATTCGCATTATCTGTTTAGAGATTTCCGGCGGATGATGGAAGGGTGGAAAGGGCGGTAAAGGAGAGCGACATGCAAATACAAATACCCGATGCACTTGGAACCTGGCTGGAGGAGATGGCGGCGCGCGTGGGCAAGAGTCCGGAAGAGTATGCAATGGAGGCCTTGCGCCAGTCGCTTGAAGATCGCGAGGACCTCGAGGATGCTATGGAAGTCTCGCGCCGGATTGCAAGCGGGGAGGAAAAAACTTATTCGCTAGAGGAAGTGGAGCGTCGGCTTGGCCTGGACGATTGAGCTGAGCGACCGCGCTGAGCGACAGCTGGACAAGTTGGACAAGCCCATGGCGAAGCGGATTACGCGCTTCCTTCGGGAACGTGTTCTCCCGATTGAGAATCCAAGAGCTCTGGGCGAGTCGCTGAGCGGAAATCTCGACGTCTTCTGGAAGTATCGAGTCGGCTCTTACTGGATTATCTGCGAACTGCAGGACGACACGCTCATTGTTTCGGTCGTGAAAATCGGGCACCGCAGAGAGGTTTACCACTAGAAATGCCACGCAGGAATGACATCGCGAAGATATTAGTGATCGGCTCGGGGCCGATTGTGATTGGGCAGTCGGCGGAGTTCGACTACTCCGGGACGCAGGCTTGCAAGGCGCTGCGCGCCGAGGGCTACGAGGTGGTGCTGGTGAACTCAAACCCGGCAACCATCATGACCGATCCGGAGCTGGCCGACCGGACCTATATCGAGCCGCTGACGATCACCTACGTCGAAGAAATCCTGCGGATTGAGAGCGAGATGCTGCGCCTTGAAGGCCGGACGGGCAAATTCGCGGTGCTGCCGACCGTTGGCGGTCAGACAGCCTTAAACCTAGCGGTGGAGCTAGCCGACACAGGCATTCTGGACAAGTACGGGATCGAGCTGATCGGGGCAAAGCTCGAAGCGATCAAGAAAGCGGAAGACCGGCTGCTGTTCAAGGACGCGATGGCGCGTATCGGCCTCGATGTTCCGAAATCCGCCCTCGTCGACAACCTGCGCGACGGCCTGGAATTCGCTGTGAAGCTGGGTTTTCCAGTCATCATTCGGCCGTCGTTTACACTAGGCGGCTCGGGGGGTGGCATCGCCTACAACCGTGAGGAACTGATGGAAATCCTGGCGCGCGGGCTCGACCTGTCGCCGGTGCACGAGTGTCTGCTCGAGGAGTCCGTCCTGGGCTGGAAAGAGTACGAACTGGAGGTGGTGCGGGACCTCGCCGACAACGTCATCATCATTTGCTCGATCGAAAACATGGACCCGATGGGCGTCCACACCGGTGATTCAATCACCGTGGCTCCGGCGCAGACGCTGACCGACCGGGAGTATCAGGCGATGCGCTCGGCGGCGATCGCGGTGATCCGCGAGATAGGCGTTGAAACGGGCGGCTCCAATGTGCAGTTCGCGGTGAACCCGGCGAACGGGCGCATGACGGTGATCGAAATGAACCCCAGGGTTTCGCGTTCGTCCGCGCTGGCATCGAAGGCGACGGGCTTCCCGATTGCAAAGATCGCGGCGAAGCTCGCGGTCGGCTACACGCTCGACGAAATCCCGAACGACATCACCCGCATGACCCCGGCCTGCTTCGAGCCCTCGATCGACTACGTAGTCGTGAAGATTCCGAAGTGGCAGTTCGAAAAGTTTCCCGAGGCCGACCAAACTTTGAGCCCGCAGATGAAGTCAGTCGGCGAGGTAATGGCCATGGGCCGGACCTTCAAGGAAGCCTTGATGAAGGCGGTCCGCGCACTTGAAACAGGGCGGCGCGTGGGCGGCGAAGTGCTTGACCCGAAGCAGCTGACCTACCGCCTCGTGACGCCGCAGCCGGAACGACTGAGCTATATCCGGTTCGCCTTTCGGCGCGGGATGAGTGTGCGCGAGGTGGCGCGGTTGACGCAGATGGACCCCTGGTTCCTGCACCAGATCAAGGAAATTACCGACACTTTGGCCGTTGTCACGCCAGACGGGGTTCGCAAGGCCAAGCGCATGGGCATCTCCGACGAGCGCCTGGCGGAGGCTTTCGGGGCCTCGGTCGAGAAAGTCAGGACGGATCGGGAAACAGCCGGGATCAAGCCGGTCTTTAAACTGGTTGATACGTGCGCAGCGGAGTTCGAATCCTCGACGCCGTACCTGTACTCGACTTACGACGAGGAGGACGAGGCGCCGGCAACGGCCAAGCGCAAGGTGATCATCCTTGGCTCGGGCCCGAACCGGATCGGGCAGGGCATTGAGTTCGATTACTGCTGCTGCCATGCGGCGTTTGCGCTACGCGAGGACGGGTGGGAGACGGTGATGGTGAACTGCAACCCGGAAACTGTTTCGACCGATTACGACACGAGCGACCGTTTGTACTTTGAGCCGTTGACCCTGGAAGATGTGCTGGCCGTATACGAGCATGAGGCCTCAGCGGGCGCGGAGATAGGCATGATTGTGCAGTTCGGCGGGCAAACGCCGTTGAACCTCGCAGGACGGCTCAAGGCAGCGGGCGTGCCCATTATCGGGACCAGCCCGGAGTCAATCGACTTGGCCGAGGACCGGAAGCGGTTTGGGGCGCTCCTGCGGGAGCTCGACATTCCGCAGCCGGCAGCAGCGACTGCGACGAGCGTCGAAGAAGCGCTGGCCGGCGCGGACCGGATCGGCTATCCGGTGCTGGTGCGGCCCTCCTATGTACTGGGTGGCCGGGCAATGGTGATCGCGTACACCCGCGCGGAGGTTGCGCGCTACATGGCCGAAGCAGTGGAGTACTCGCAAGATCGGCCGATCCTCATTGATCGCTTTCTTGAAGACGCGGTCGAAGTGGACGTCGATGCATTGTCCGACGGTCAGGACGTAGTCATCGCGGGCATCATGCAGCACATTGAGGAAGCAGGAATTCACTCCGGAGACTCCTCGTGTGTGCTGCCGTCCGTGGACCTGAGCGCGACGGCGCTCGCCGCAATCCGGGAGTACACGCGCAAGCTGGCGCTGGCGCTCCAGGTGGTGGGCCTTGTGAATCTGCAGTTCGCCATCCAGCGCGAAAGGGTTTTCGTCATCGAGGTGAACCCGCGGGCCTCGCGGACAGTGCCTTACGTATCGAAGGCGACGGGGGTGCCGCTCGCGAAAATCGCCTCGCGACTGATGACTGGGCGCACGCTGCGCGAGCTGCTTCCCGGGCCTGTCGCGAGCGGCGAAGATCTGATTACGGGGCGGCACTATTTCGTGAAATCGCCGGTATTTCCTTGGAACAAGTTCCCCGGGGTAGACGCGGTGCTGGGCCCGGAGATGCGTTCCACGGGCGAAGTCATGGGCGTCGCTGACAATTTCGGCGAGGCTTTCGCCAAAGCGCAGCTGGCCGCCGGTTTGCGGCTACCGAGCAAAGGAACTGTCTTCTTCAGCGTCAACGACCGGGACAAGCCGCAGCTGGAAGCACTGGCCCGCCAGTATGTCGAACTGGGCTTCGCGCTGGTGGCGACCGAAGGCACAGCCAACGTGCTGGAAGATGCCGGGCTGACTGTAGAGCGGGTGTACAAGGTCAAAGAGGGGCGGCCCAACGTGGTCGACTTAATCAAAGGCGAGCGAATCCAGCTGATCGTCAACACGCCCCACGGAGCGGATACGTTCTTCGACGAGAAAGCTATCCGGCGCTCGGCGGTGCAGCAGCGCATTCCTATGATTACGACGGTGGCCGCCGCGCGCGCGGCAGCCGAGGGCATCGCGGCGATGCAGCGGGAGCAGGTGCATGTGTTTTCAATGCAGGCACTGCATCGGGAATTGCGAGAGCGGGAAACAGAGCGTGCTTAAGGGAGTGTGCGCGGCTGCTTTGTTGCTGGGCTTGCCCAGCGCAGGGCCAGCGGGACAAAGCCCGGTTCCGCAGGGTACGGCAGAGAGCGCCCCGCCTGCGTCCCCGGTTGAGGGTGGCGCGGCGGCGTTGCGCGCCGGGCAGCCGCAGCAGGCGCTGGCTTTGCTCCAGCAAGCGATCGCGGCGAATCCGCAGGACAGTTCGGCGAACCTACTGGCTGCCTCGGCGGAGCTGGCCCTTTACGACGGCCCGGCGGCGGTCAGGTACGCGGAGCGGGCGCAAGTGCTCGAGCCGGGAAACTGGAAGATCCACACAACGCTGGTGACGGCCTACAGCATGGCGGGCGATGTTGCGCACCGGGATGCCGAGCGCCTCTACCTGCGCAAGGCGCATGAGGATGGGACGCTGCCCGACGCGAAGGAAACGACGGGCTTCCTGCTGGACCAGTTTCGCGCCGGGCGGTACCGGGTCGACGCGGTTGAATATTTCCATCCGCTGGGCCGGTACAACACCTACTATCGTTTCCTGGTGAGGAATACGGCGGGCGTACGGGTGTGGGTCGTCGAGGTGAACAGCGACTCGTTGAACCAGGCTTCGTGGGCTCAGGCCTATCCCAGGCAGGCGAAAGAAGGGCAGCGGCAGTTCCAGATCGAGAGCGCGCAGGGACCGTTACATAAGGAGTACCGCACATTCTCGGGCGCGCCAAGCTACGACTACATGAGGGCGCAGGTTGTGAAGATTGTGGAAGCGCAAACGGCGCCGGTTGCGGGCGAGGCCGCCGGAAAATAGGCGCAAGTTGGTTTAAGGTGTTTTTCCTGCGATCACCACACCGTTTTACCCCGATGGACGCGTGTACGCGCGCAAGCTGGAGCACAATGTGGAGCGGTACGGGCGGGGTCCCGCGGCTGGGCTGGTGGTCTTGGGCTCTACTGGGGAAGCCTTGCTCTTAGACGATACTGAAGCGCGCGAAACGCTGCGCGTCGCTGCCGAGGCTGCGCCGGCCGATAAGGTTTTGCTGGCCGGGGTGGGGCAGGGTAGCGCGCTCGCGACGATCCGGATGGCGGAGTGGGCTGCCAGCGTAGGATACGATGCCGCCCTGGTGCGAACGCCCTACTATTATGCGCCGCAGATGACTCCGCTCGCGATGCTGACCTATTACCGGACGGTGGCGGACCGCTCGCCGATCCCGGTGGTGCTCTACAGTATCCCCAAGTTTACTAACTATGAATTGCCGGCGGAGGTGGTCGCGGAGCTCGCACAGCACCCCAACATTCTTGGATTGAAGGATTCAAGCGGGAGCGTGGAGCGGATCGCGGCTGTGGCCGCGGCGGTTGCAGGCGCGCCAAAGCGAACAGTGACCGTGACGCCGGTGTTTGCGGCAGTGACAGAAAGGATGCTGCGCGCTCCCCAGGAGGGTGGGCTGGTGACGATCGGCGGAGTCGCCGCGCCGACTGCGGTGGGGCTGAAAACCCGCACGCGGGAGGTCGGATTCCAGATCCTGTGCGGGTCGGCGGAGAAGCTGCTGCCCTCGCTTGAGGCTGGGGCGACGGGCGGGGTGCTGGCGATGGCCGCTTGCGCTCCACAGGCCTGCCATGAGGTGTATGTCGCGTGGAAAGAGAGCGATCGGCCGCTTGCCGAGGAGAAGCAGGGGCGGATTGTAGAGGCTTCAAAGACCGTGGCGGGGCGTCTGGGAATTGCCGGGGTGAAGTACGCCTGCGACCTGAACGGTTTTTACGGCGGACGGCCGAGGCTGCCCTTACTGCCGCTGACGGGCGAGGGGGAGCGGGAAGTGGCGACGGCCATGCGAGAGCTGCGCAACTAATATCCTTCCTGGCGAGGTGAATAGCTTATTGAGAGTTGACGATTGGTGTTCAAGCCACACGTACTGTCCGCAATGCCCTATGTGGAGGACTTGTAGGCGCGGGCTACGCGCAGTCGGGGCAGGGTGCGGCTTATTACTCCGCGACCAAGTTTGAGTACAACTTCGTCGGCGGGCTCGACTACACATTTTTTCCCCGGCTCGACTGGCGGGTGGTCGAGTGCTCCTACGGCGGGTTGTCGAGCTTCAAGGGCAGCTTCAACCCGCGCACCTTGAGCACGGGAGTCGTATTCCGGCTGCCGTAAAGTCGTTTGCTACTATTCGGCATGTCTTTGGCCCGTGTTCCGCTCCTTATCCTACTTGCAGCTTCTCCCGTTCTTGCCCAGCAGCCTACCCGGGCTATGCAGGCGCGCATCGACCGCTATGTAAATGCCAACACAGGTGCGTGGACGCCGGAACAGGTGGCGACCATGGGGCGGTTGCGGGATGCGGCGGTCGCCGACCCTTACGCATACAACGAGCTTGAACACCTGACAGACAACATTGGGCCGAGACTGAGCGGAAGCCCGCAGGCGCAAGCTGCCGTGGAATGGGTTGCGGCGGAGATGCGGGCGCTTGGTGCCACCGTTTCGCTCGAGAAAACTATGGTCCCGCACTGGGTACGTGGCGAGGAAACGGCGGCGCTCACAAATTGGCCAGGCGGAATGCCCGGGACAAAGCAGAAAATCGTTGTCACGGCATTGGGCGGGAGCGCGGCGACGCCGAAGGAAGGGCTGACGGCACCGGTGGTCGTGGTGGCGAGCTTCGCGGAGCTGAAAGCGCTGCCGCCGAATGCAATCCGGGGCAAGATTTTGCTGTTCAATCACCCGTTCGACAAGGAGCTGGCCGCCGTGGGTCAGGGTGGCGTCGCTTATGGGCAGTCGGTCGTGTACCGGGCGCTGGCACCGGTTTTGGGTGAGGCAGGCGGTGCAGTGGCAGTGCTGGTGCGCTCAGTCGGCGGGGCGGACTACCGTTTGCCGCACACGGGGGCGACTGCGAATCCGGAAGGCGCGAAGAAGGTTCCCGCGGGGGCGGTGACGGCGGAAGATGCGGACCTGCTCGCGGTGCTCGTCAAAGAGGGCCCAGTAACGATGCGGCTGACGTTGACGCCGGAAACACTGCCGAAGGTGGAAAGCTACAACGTGATCGCGGACTGGAAAGGTTCGGAGCACCCGGAACAGGTGGTGCTTGTGTCGGGACATCTAGACTCCTGGGACCTGGGAACCGGAGCCATTGACGATGGGGCCGGGATTGCCGTCTCGATGCAGGCGGTACATTTATTGCGGAAGCTGGCTATTCACCCGAAGCGGACAGTGCGTTTTGTCGCGTGGATGGACGAAGAGTCGGGCTCGGAAGGTGCGGCGACATATGCTGCGGACGACGCGGGGCAGCTGGCCGATCACATCGCGGCGCTCGAAAGCGACCTGGGGTGCGATCACCCGTATGGCTTGACGTACAGCGGACCGCCAGCGCTGGGCGAGTATCTGCGGCCGGTTGCGGAAGCACTTGAGCCTATTGGAGCAAGCCTGCTGAGCGCGAGCGAGGATACGGGCGAGGATATCGCGGCCATCGTGTCCAAGGGGGTGCCGGGCTTTGCGCCCTCGCAGGACTCGCGGACATACTTCAATTACCACCACACCGCGGCGGATACGCTCGACAAGGTGGATCGGCACCATCTGGCGGAGAACGCGGCGATCATGGTGGTAACGGCCTATGCGCTGGCCGATGCTGCGGAGCCTGCGCCGCGCGCCATACCGGCGGCGAAATAGGTGAATGCTTTTGCGCTAGGAAGATTGGATACAGCTCGGTATATTCAGCGCTATGCGGTGGCTTGGTGTTTTCTTTGGATGGGGTGTTCTGGCCGGGTTGGGGATAGCACCCGGAGTGGCGCAGCAGGTGCTGGATGCGACGCCGGAAACGGTGGCTTGGGGCTATTACTCCGCGCATGCCAAGCCGGTGTTGACGGTGAAGAGTGGAGATACGGTAATGGTCCATACGCTTTCTACCTGCGGCGACCCGGACCGGCTGAAAGCAATCGGTGTGCCTGCCGATCAGATCCCGGCCTCGATAACGACACTCTACGCGGCTAAAGGAATTGAAAAAGGGCCGGGTGGGCACGTTCTGACCGGCCCGATCGCTATCGAGGGTGCGGAGCAGGGGGATGTGCTCGAAGTGGACATCGAAAAGGTCGCGATCGACGTGCCGTGGGCGTGCAACGGCTTTGGAGCGGGGCGCGGCTTTTTGCCGGATGAGTATCCCTACGGGCGCATGACAAAAATCGCGCTCGACCGGCAGCGAATGGTGGCCGCGTTCGCGCCGGGGATCGAGATTCCACTGCGGCCCTTCTTCGGGTCCATGGGCGTGGCTCCTCCAGAGTCGGCGGGCAGATACAACAGTGCGCCGCCGTGGATGCACGGGGGCAATATGGACAACAAGGAACTGGTCGCGGGAACGAAGCTGTTCCTACCGGTGCATGCAAAAGGCGCTTTATTTGAAGCAGGAGATGGGCACGCCGGGCAGGGCAATGGCGAAGTAGACATCACGGCGCTTGAAACCATGCTGACGGGAACGTTCCGGTTCGTGGTGCATAAAGACGAGCATCTGCTGTGGCCTCGGGCGGAAACGCCTACCGCGTATATCGCCATGGGCTTCAGCCCGGATTTGGAGAAAGCAACGGAAATGGCGTTAAAAAACATGCTCGGGTTCCTCGAAACGGAAAAGCACCTTACGCGTGACGAGGCTTACCAGCTTGCAAGCGTTGCGGTGGACCTGGATATCACGCAGCTGGTGGACACGAACGTGGGGGTACACGCGTTGCTGCCGAAAGCAATCTTCAAGACCGCTCCGGCTGGAGGTGCGCAGTGAAGGCGCTTTTACTGTTTTTCTTCCTGCTGCCGCTTGCGGGTCAGGCGCAGAGCGACCCGACCCTGACCTTGCTCCAAAAGCTGGCTGACGCGCCGGGGCCGCCGGGGGCAGAGGAGCCGGTGCGGGCGCTGATGGTGCCGATCATGCAGCCGCTCGCGACTAAGTTGAGCTATGACGGGCTCGGTTCCGTGATCGCGCAGGTCGGGACGACCGGGCCAAGGATCATGGTCGACGCGCACATGGACGAGCTGGGAGGGATGGTGCGGCGGATCGCGCCGAACGGCACACTTGCCATGCAGATGCTGGGCGGCTGGCTCGACCAGGCGCTGGTGGACCAGCGTTGGGTCATTCTCGGCTCAAAAGGGCCAGTGCGAGCCGTGACCGGCATTCGTGATATCCATGTGGTGCCGACAGACGAGCGGACGAAGGTGTACCCGCGTGACGGACTGTATCTTGACGTGGGCGCGAAAGACGCCGCCGAAGCCGCGGCAATGGGGCTGGAGCCCGGCGACCCGGTGGTACCGGATGCACCCTTTACCGTGCTGAACGGGACGGACAACTACTTGGGCAAGGCCTGGGACGATCGCATCGGTTGCGGCGTGCTGCTCGTGGCCATGCAGCGACTGGCCAAGCTCCCGCACCCGAACCAGATTTTCTTTGTCGCGACCACGCAGGAGGAGATCGGGCTGCGCGGGGCCAAGACGGCGGCAGACGTGGTCAAACCGGATATTGGGCTTGCCATTGAAGGCGGCATCACGGGGGATGTCTTCCTGGGTCACCCGGAGGAGACGCAGGCGAAGCTCGGGGCGGGGCCAGGGATTTTTCTCTACGACACGAGTGCGCTGCCGAATCGCAAACTGGTTTCACTGGTGAAGAAGACCGCAACGGCGAAAGCGATTCCGCTCCAGCTGGACCTGGTGCAGGGTTACGGGGATGATTCCTCGGCCATCCAGGAAAGCAATGGTGGCGTGCCGACTGTGAACTTTGTCGTACCGGTGCGGTATACGCACGCACACAACGGCGTGGTGAACCGGGGTGACTTCGATAAGATGGTAGATCTGGTCGTCGCGGTGTTGCAGGGGCTGGATGCAGGGGTGGTGGAGCAGTTACGCGATTTCACGCCGGCAAGCGCACACTAGAGCATTTTCCCTGAAGGTATACAGGGCCCAGCAACTGTGTCCTAGATTCTGCCCGCAACGGCAACTATCGAATGGAAAGTACCTGTCACAGCAACCCAACTCTCGCTTCAATCGAGCTCAACAAGAATATCCGAGAAGAAAATCGTGACATCCCGAAGCATAAGTGTGTTGGCATTTTCAAGTCTGCCTTGCTTGAAACGGAGAAGGCTGTTGTCGACGGGATCAATCACGTAGATGGCGGGAACGCCCATGGCCTCGAAGTCGGCGAGCCGTATCACAAGGCGGGAAAGCCGGTCTTCTGAGCTGAGTATTTCGACTGCGATCAGCGGTGGAACTGTCACGATCGGTTCATCCGGTAGCGCCGCGTCCAGAATCGCAAGATCGGGAATCCGGTAGCGGCGCTCCCCGGTTTGGGTTCGCGTCTCCGGCCGCACCCGAATCACCCACTCGCGTTTATGCGCCTTGAAGAAGTAAGCAAGCGTTCCCTTCCACTCTGAATGCCGTCCTTCTCCCATCGAGCGCTCCTCGAGGACGCCGTCAACGTACTCGGCATCCGGCTCGTAAGTGCTGTGGAGATATTCCTCGACTGAAATGAATGTCGTCGCCATGCACACATCCTCGGGCAGTGCTTGTTCGGCCAGCTTACTGCAAGCGTCCAGGGCTGGGTTTGCTGGCTGTAAGCCGCACGCCCATGCCGTTCAGCAGGCTACGCGCCTGCGCGCCCTCGGGCGATGTGGGATAGCGCTGAACAAGCGCGCGCAGGTCACGGACGCCGGCATCGCGCTGGGCGCTCGCGAGCTCGGCCTCGCCTTTGCGGAGCTGGGCGGTCGCGGCCTTCGGTGAGCCCGCGTACTGCTCAAGCACGATGTCGTAATTCCGGATAGCCGCCGGGTACAAACCCTGGCGATAGGCGACCTCGCCGAGATAAAAGCTGGCATTGCCGGCCTGTTCGGACTGAGGATAAAACTTGACCACGTCGGCGAACTCGCTGGTGGCGAGGTCGTACTTGGCTCCGTTGTAATCGCGGACCGCGCTTTGGTAAAGCTGGTCGGCAGGCGGGGCTTGCGGGCCTCCTCCGGGAGCGCCGGCACTCGACGCGCTCGGGCCTGAGCCTGCGGGCGACGGAGTCAGAGGTACATCTGTCCCGCCGGAAGGCGGCGTCCTGGTAGGCGCAGCTGCAGGGTTTGTGCTTGCCGGCGGCGCATTCACGTTTTGCAGCTGACCCTGCATGCCGGACAGTGTTGTGTCGATGCGTCCAAGGCGGGTTTTTAGTTCGTCGACCGAGTCGTTGAGGCTTTGAATCTGCCCGGAAAGAGGATTATTCTGCCCTTCCGTGTCTACCTTGGCCTGCAAGGAGGTCATTTGCTGGGTCATTTTATTGACGCTGTCGTTCGACTGCTCAACCAGGTGCTGCAGAACACCGAGCTGTTCGGAGTTCGACCGCTGAAGTGCCTGGAGCATGTCGGAAAGCGCTTGCACCTGCGTTTGGAGCTGGATAATTTCCCGGGAAGCAGCATGCGCGCACGGAGAAGAAAAAAGCAGGGCAAGCGAGAAAAAGGCATAGGCCGGAATCCAACGTGTTCGCATATAAACGATCTCCTTGAACGTTCTCGCCGCCGTGCGGCACTTTGCCATGGAAAAGCCGGCAGGGAAGCACATCCACTTTTACGAAATGGTACGTGAATCCTCAATAGGGGTGAGCGCGAATCCGACGAGTGCATCCCACCACAAAACAAGGAGGATTCATGTCCAAGGAACTTTACGATCAGCAACCTACACTCGGTATTCCGAAATCAGTCGCAGTACCCCTTATTGTCCTGACGAGTGTAAGCATGGTAGCGCTGGTTGCAGTAATGGTCATCCTGCGTCGCAACGAGTAGTTACTCTTCATCGCGGAGCCGGAGGCCCAGCCCGGCAGTGGCTGGGCCTCCTGGCGTTTTAAGGTCGGCTTAACGATCAACCGTGAACTGGGCGCGCCGGTTCTGCTGGAAGCATCTCTCGTCGTGCTCGGCGCAGAACTGCTTTTCCTTGCCATAGGAGACGGTGCGGACCCGGTCGGCGGTGACGCCGGCTGCGACCAGAGCCTGTTTGGCGGCATTGGCGCGGTTCTCACCGAGCGCCAGGTTGTACTCAGTCGAGCCGCGCTCGTCGCAGTAGCCGCCGAGCACGAGCTTAATACCGGGGTGCTGATTCAGCCAGTTCGCATCCTGCGAGACGACGGCCTCGGAAGGCGAGTTGACCTCATAGGAGTCGTAATCGAAAAAGACGTCCTTGACATTCTGGTGAAAGGTCGCGTCATCGACATCGTTTTCGTTCAGGTTGCCGGCGGAGGGTGCCGGCGCGGACGAGCCGACCGTGACCCGGGCGGTGGCATCAGCGCTGCCGCCATCGCCCCTGGCAATCAGGTGATAGTTAGTCGAAGCGGCGGGCTTGACAGTCTGCGTGCCGGAAGTCGCTACCGCGCCCAGGCCCTCGATCGATACATCAGTCGCGCCCGTTGTATGCCAGGTTAGGACGGCGCTGTCACCGGGGTTCACCGACGCGGGTGTCGCGTTGATATCTGCGGTTGGGGCGGCTGTGCTTTGCGTCGGCGGCGGCGGCGGTGGCGGGGCGGGTTTCTTGTGGCAGCCGGCGACGACAAGCAGCGCGGCAAAACCAAGGATGGAAACACGAACAGGGGAGTGACGAACGGGTGTGGGCACGGAAAGCTCCTTTAAGTGCTAGTCGTACATCGGTGCGCTTGCGGCGCGGCTTCTACTTTGTACTCCAGTTTGGCTGCGAATAGCTGCCGCCGTGGGTGAGCATTTGCTGTTCGGTGCCGTCGGCGAGCATGGTCCAGACCTGGTGACCGCCCTCGCCTTCACGCTGGAAAGCGATGTGGCGGCCGTCGGGGGACCAGGTGGGAAAGTCGTTGCGTCCGGCTTCATGGGTGAGCTGGATCCAGCGCTTGGAAGCCACGTCCATGATGTAGATATCCTGCCCGCCGGGAGCGCCGGGACCGTACTTGCGGTTCCAGGCAAAGGCGAGGAACTGCCCATTGGGCGACCAGGAGGGCGAGGTGGCATAGCCGCCATCGGTCATGCGCTGCACGTTCGCCCCATCGGAATCCATGATGTAAATCTGCGGCAGGCCCGAGCGGCCGCTCACCCAGGCGATCTGGGCGTTGGTCTTCGGGTTCCAGCAGGGGGAAACATCGGGCCCATGAAAGCTGGTCAGCCTTTGTGCGCCGTT
The DNA here is from genome assembly GCA_964247895.1 of uncultured Acidobacteriaceae bacterium. GTDB lineage: Bacteria > Acidobacteriota > Terriglobia > Terriglobales > Acidobacteriaceae > EB88. The sequence continues at coordinate 1,427 of CAXTWG010000024.1, read as the reverse complement.
GCCGCTAGAGTCGCCGGCGTAAATTTCAGAGTCCCCGGCCGGTCGATCGGAGGAAAATGCAAGCCGCGCGCCATTCGACGACCAGGCCGGAGAAAGCGTGGTCCCGGCGGGCGAGTTGAAGCTGACCGGACGGTTCAGCTCGAGCGAATACATTTTGATGGACCAGCCCTGTTTGCCCAGCGAGGAAAAAGCAAGCCGGGAGTTGTCAGGCGCAATATGCGGGGAAAGGGAAATGGTGCCGAGGTGCGTGATCTCCCGAGGGTTCTGCCCGTCGTAATCCATTGCCATAATTTCTTTGTTTCCGCCCCGCGCGGAGACGTAGTAGACGGTGGTTTCGGCGATGCCGGGGATGCCGCCGAGCCGCTCGATGATCTCGTCTGCAAAACGGTGGGCGATATGACGGGCCGCGGTCGGAGAGGCCGCCTCGGAGTACTGCTTACCCAGTACCTGCGGCGCTTGGGTATTTTTTGTGTCGTCGAGAAAGCCGGTTACCGAAAGCTGGCCGCCGTTGACGGCGAAGGTGCCGAAAGCCAGCATCTCCGCGCTCGACGGGGCCGCGGACCACGATGCGAGCTGGACATCCTGTTGCGAACCGGGGGTCAAGGGCGGCGCCAGGGACTTTGAAACCATGTCGAAGATGCCGGCGTTCTGGAGATCGCTGAACAGAGTTGTATCGAAAGCCTGCTTCAGGTTCGCGGAGTCCGCCCCCGCGGGTTTGAAGTTGGCGGCAGCGATGCGGATGCGGGCCGCGCCCAGATTGGTCCCGGTGCGCACCCAGTCTTGCGCGTGGGCGAGAGAAGCGGAACAAAAAAGCAGGGCAATGCAGGAAATTTTGAGTCTGGTCATCATCGTGGGGTATACGCTCGGGTCACTCTAGCGCCCGGACTGCTCACAATAGTACTGCACCAGCAGCGTGGAGCCGGAGTAACCACTTGGGAGCGGGCCGTAGGTGTCTGTGCGCTGGACAGCGCGGGTGCAGGAGGTGTCGAGCGTCGATGAGCCGCTCGATTGCTGCACGCGCACGTCGGATGAGGAACCGTCCCGGTGCACGACAAAGGTGAGGTACACACGGGCGCCCTCGCGGGTGCTCGGGTCGACCTCCTGTTTGTACCAGTTGCTTGCGGTCTTGCGTTTGATCAAGTCCACGTACCAGGGGAACATGGCGCCGAAGTTGCCGCCCTGCACATTGACCTGCGCGGCCGGGCTAGCCTGCGAGGTCGAACGTGGAATGGCTGCCGGCGCGGCTTCGCCGAAATTCACGCGGTTTTGCGGGTGCGTCTGGTTGAGCTGCGAGGCGGGCACAAGCGGAACATGCTGGGCGGGGAGCTTCAGCGGTTTGGTCTGCTCAACCTGTTTTTTGGGCTGGAGTTTCGCGGCCTGCTTGTCCGGAATCGGAATTGCGTCCTCCGGATCGGCTTTTTGCGCCT
>CAXTWG010000023.1:0-37308 GCA_964247895.1 uncultured Acidobacteriaceae bacterium | reverse complement strand
AGGCGGAATAACCGGTTCTGGATGGGTCGGGAGCGCATGCTGGGACTACGCTGACCGGTACGCGCGGCTTTTGAGTAGAAAGGCAAGCAAGGGTTGCCCGCGCGGCAAATATCTTTGTTGACACATTCTCCACCCGCGGGCTAGGCTGGCGGCTCCATTATCCCTACCGCTTGAGGCTCCCCTTCCATGAAACGAGCGACCCCGCTCTGCGGTTCCACGCTGGTCCTTGCCTTTGCCGCGCTCCTCGTTCCCGGAGCCTCCACCCTTGCACAATCCGCCAACACACAAGGCAAAATCGTCGGGGGCTACTTCGAGGAGTGGAGCATCTATTACGCCCACTACAACCTCGCCGACCTGGAGGCCAAGGGTTCAGCCGCTAAGCTGACCCACCTGTTTTATGCTTTCGGCGGCATCAAGGCGAGCGCCGGGACGCCAGCTACGGACAGCTGCATCATCGCGGACGCATATGCGGATTACCAGACACCCTACCTGCCTGCGGTTGGGGGCGTTGCAGATACCGCGCCTTTGTACGGCAACTTCGCCGAACTCGTGAAGCTCAAAAAGCTCCACCCGGGGCTCAAGACGGTCATCTCCCTCGGCGGCGGCAGCGCGGCGGCGGCCCAGTCCTTTGCAACGGCCGCAGCGACGGATACGGGGCGCAAAGCGCTCGCCGCCTCCTGTATCGACACGTTTATCGTCGGCAATGTGGCGGGCGATGGAAGCGTGAAAGTGCCGGGCCTCTTCGATGGAATCGACATCGACTGGGAATACCCGACCGCGGAGGACACAACGAACTTTACTCTTCTGCTTCAGGAGTTCCGGAAGCAGCTGGATGCCCTGAGCGCGACGACGGGCAAGCCGTACAGCCTGAACTTCAACGGTCCCGCCGGGTCGCAGAATTACAAAAACATCAATCTCAAGGACGCCGCGAAGGCAGTCGACTTCATCACCGTGGATGGCTACGACTACGCAGGCACCTGGGAGACGACGACCAACGAAGGTTCGCCGTTGTTCGATTCAGCCCGGAATCCCCAGTATGGCCAGGGTCTCGCCATCGATAAAACCTTCGTTGCCTACCGAGATGCCGGCGTACCCGCTTCCAAGTTTCTGCTCGGTATCCCGCTTTACGGGCCGGGCTGGACGGGCGTTCCCAATGTCAACAACGGCCTTTACCAGACATCCACTGGGCCGGCACCGGTCCTGCTCGCGGATGGCTCGGGCCGGTGCACGGACCTGAGCGGCAATACGCCCGGCTGCGACCCGCTTCTGACCCCGGGCGACGCAACCTACAGCACGCTTGCCACGCTGGCCGCGCACGGCTACGAAACGAGCTTCGACTGGAGCCGGCTTGCCGTCTCCTTGTACGATCCGGTCGCACGCACCTTCTACTCCTACGACGACCCAAGCACGGCATACCTGAAATCGCTCTATGTCGATTTTCGGGTTCCGGGCGGGCTTGCCGGTGCGTTTGTCTGGGCTTTGAAGGATGACGATGCAAAAGGCACGGTGGTGAGCGCGGTGGCCAAGGGTCTCGGACGCTGACACAAGGATACAGATGCGAAGTAGAACGGCCTCCTCTTCCAGGGAGGCCGCTTCCGTTCAACGGATGGAACCTGCTTTTGTGTGAACCAGCCTTTAAGAATCGTCTAGTTTGTAGTCCGTTTCAGCTGGCCGCAGGCGGCGTAGATGTCGCGGCCGCGAGGCCGGCGAAGGAAGGCGGGGACGCCGGCGGCAATGAGCTGTTTCTGGAAAGCGTCGACCGCTGCCTGTTCGGGCTGGGTGTAGGGGATGCCGGGACCGGGATTCCAGGCGATGAGATTGACGTAGGCGGGAAAGCCCGCCTGCTTGACGAGCGCGACGAGCTCGGCTGCGTGCGCGGGCTGGTCATTGACGCCGCCGAGCAGCACGTATTCGAAGGTGATTTTTTCGCGAGGGCCAAGGGGGATACGGCGGACAGCGTCGAGCACGGCAGAGGTGTTCCACTTGCGGGTGAGCGGCATGATCTTCTCGCGGACTTCGTCATTCGAGGCATTCAGGGAAAGAGCGAAGCGGGGACGGTTAGGCTCCTCGGCGAAGCGGAGAATGCCGGGGACGATACCGGAGGTGGAAACGGTCATGCGCGAGGCGTGGAGGCCGATGGGGCCGGAAAGCAGCCGGAAGGCCGCGATCCAGGCGTCGTAATTGAGGAAGGGCTCACCCATGCCCATAAAAACGAGGTTGATGCGGTCGCGGCCCAGGTGGATCCCTTGCCGCTTTAGCACGGCGACGACCTGGCCGGCAATCTCACCGGCGGTCAGGTTGCGTACCTGGCCTAGCTTCGCGGTGAGGCAGAACTGGCAGTTGACGGCGCAGCCGATCTGGGAGGAGACGCAGATAGTGGCCCGGCGCTGCGGGGCAGGCGTGCCTCGGCCGTCGTCTTCCCTGCCCTCTTCTTCGAGGCTGTTGTCTTCCGGGCCGGGCATCCAGACGGTTTCGACTGTCTGGCCGTCAAGGCCGGCAATGAGGTAGCGCTCAGTGCCGTCGACGGAGCGGAAAGTTTCAGTGATCTCGGGCAGACCGACGGAAAACCCGGCCGACCGCAGGTCCTCGCGAAAGGGCTTGGGTAATGTCTGGATTGCATCGAGGGAGCTGGCCCAGTCGCGGTAAAGCGCCTGCTCAAGCTGCTGGGCGCGGAAGCGTTTCTGGCCGAACTGGGCGGCCAGCTCTTCAAGCGCAGTACGGTCGAGCCCAAAGAGCGAGTGAGCAGCTTGGGGAGCCGCGGCTCGTGCGCCCTCTACAATGGGAAACAGCCCGGTTTGAAGCGTAGTAGACATGAGTGCTCTGCACTCAGGATAGCCCAAGGCGCTATAGACTCGCGACAGGATGAGAATGACAGAGACTTACACGAACTACGAAGCACCCGACCGCAATATTCGCCGGACGACATTGCCGAACGGCATGGTGGTTTTGACTGAAGAGATGCCGCACTTGCGCTCAGTGGCGATGGGGGCCTGGGTGCGCGCGGGTTCACGGCACGAAGCCCCAGAGGTGAATGGGATTTCGCACTTTGCGGAGCACATGGTGTTCAAGGGCACAGAGACCCGCTCGGCGCAGCGGATCGCGCGGGAGGTGGACGCGATCGGGGGCAATCTCGACGCCTTCACTGGTAAGGAAACCGTGTGCTTCAACATGCGTGTGCTCGACGAGCACACGCCCAAGGCGCTCGACATCCTGTCGGACCTGGTGCTGCACCCGACCTTCGCCGAGGAAGAGATTCGGCGGGAGCGCGGTGTAGTGCTTGAAGAAATCAAAATGGACGAGGACAACCCGGATTACCTGGTGCACGAGATCTTCACGCAGAACTTCTGGCATGGAAACGCACTCGGGCGGCCGATTCTGGGGACGGAAAAGACGGTAGGCGCATTTGAGCGCTCGACCTTGCTGGACTACTACGGGTCCCGTTTCCACGGGGGCAACATCGTGTTTTCAGCGGCAGGGCATATCGACCACGACCGCTTTGTGGCCATGGTGACGGAAAAGTTCGCGGCGCTTCCTGCGGGTGAACCGCTAATGTTTGAGGCGCCGCCGAAGACCGCGGCAAAGATAATCCTAAAGAACAAAAAGTCGCTCGAACAGGTTCAGGTGTGCCTGGGGGTGCCGGCACGGCCGCTAGCGGATGAATCGCGTTACATTTCGCTGCTGCTGAACACGATCCTGGGCGGCGGCATGAGCTCGCGGCTATTCCAGACTGTGCGCGAGGAGCACGGGCTGGCGTACTCGATCTACTCGGACCTGAGCCCGTACCGGGATACCGGGTCGTTGTGCGTGTTCGCGGGCACCTCGGCGGATAAGGCTGAGGAGTTGATCCGGCTGATCATACTCGAGTTTCGGCGGCTCAAGGAAGAGCCGGTCGAGGCCGACGAGCTGCGCAGGGCAAAGGACCAGCTAAAGGGCAACCTGCTGCTATCGCTTGAAAGCTCGGGGGCGCGCATGTCGAATCTGGCCCGGCAGCAGATGTATTTTGACCACTTCTTCGGGCCGAACGAGATTCTGGCCCGGGTGGAAGCGGTGCGGATCGAGGACCTGCAAACCATGGCCCAGGCGCTGTTTGACCCGGAGCGGGTAGCACTGACGATGCTGGGACGGCTGGATGGGGTGAAGGTGGGGCGGGAGCAGTTGGTGTGTTGAGCGGCGCTTAGGGTTCCAGTTGGCTTAGGGCTTCGCGTACTGCCTTTTCTAATGTCGGCAAGTCATCCTCAATGGTTTCCCAGATTCTTGTGTTGTCAACGCGATCGTATTCATGGCGAAGAAAGTTTCCCATGCTACGAGCACTATCCCAGTCGACATGCGGGCAAAGTGTTTGCATATCCGGACGTCCGACGCGAATGAGAGCTTCAGTGACAATCTGGAGCTTGCGTTCGACAGCAGCCTGTCTTAGGCCATCCTGCAGGTAGGCAGTTTGATCCATCCCCTCTGTGTACGTACGAATTGCTGCAATTGCATCTAGAACGTCATGTAGGTACCTCGGTCGCCGGTCAAAAGACATGGATCGTCTCCGACAAAGCCTGTTTATCGACTCCGTCCTTGAGCCAAGACGGGGAGGTGAGATCCACAGGTACGCCGAGATAATCACAAAGGTTGAGACGCAACCTGCTTAGCTTCATCAAGGAAAGCCGTCTTGCCGGGTCGAACTCGGCAAGCAGATCCACGTCCGACTCGGGCGTCTGGTCCCCGCGCGCGGTGGACCCGAAGAGGCTCAGGTGCAAAATGCCCGCGGCCTTCAGCTCGGACTCATGAGCGCGAAGGATCGTTAAGACTTCAGCGGCCTGCATAGGCTCATGGTGGCACAGGTCTAAACGGGACTCAAGGGGAAAGGGGCAGATTGAAGCCGCCCCTTTCCTACGGTTTAAAGCGCGCCGCGGTCGCGTAGCAGCTGCACCTCAAAGCGGACACCGTCCAGACCGGCGGCGGTGTAAATGATGTACAGCCGCTCGGCGCTGAAGTTGGCGAAGACCACATTGCGGAAGCTGTTGTTATAGGTTGCGACATCAGCCGGGTTGAAACCGAACGAGGGCGCAAGCTGGGCGAGGATGACCTGCAGCGAGGTAACGGCGGGGATGGATTGCGTGAAATCGGCGTCGGACAGGTTGTGGAGCTGGTACTCGGTCAGGATATTGGTCTGGCCGGCGGCGTTCAGGTCGACCTGATTGGTTTCGCGCAGGGCAGGCAGGCGCAAGTTGCCCTTCGCATCGCGCGTCAGATAGCCGCGGGCAACTGGATCCTGCTGAGCCACGATGGCTGCTGCCCGGATCCAATTGACCACCTTATACTCATTGCCGAGGGTCGGGGCGGAGTGCGCGGAGGCCTGGGTGATGAGGAAAGCCGGCGAAAAGCCGCGCTTCATCGCTTCGGCGAGGGAGAGAATATGGTGGCCGCCGGTGCGTGCATCGCCAGCTTGGCCATAGTTATCCAGGCTGGCCCCTGAGCCGCCGATCGAGAGCTCGGGAAAGAGCGTGCCATCTGCATTCCACTGGAACACGATGGGTTTGGCCCAGTCGTGCCAAAGCGGCGCGCCGACGATCAGGTCACCATCCAGGAAGGGCAGCAGCCCGGCCACGTTTTGCGGCTGCGGGCTCGCAACAACGCCAGCGTTGACGATTGGCAGGCCGCCCGCCGGGAACTCGCCATAAATGTTGCGGTACTCGGAGGCGAGATTGATATCGGCCACGTCATTGTTGCTTTCGTGCACGGCGAGCCCGCCCGGGTAGGAGTGGTGCGAGTTGTTGCCCGACCCGGGAGCCGCGATGAAGAGCTGCGGCAGGTGCGGGCAGGCCGTGCCGTCGTTGACGACGGGCGGGAAGACGCCGGCAAGGAGGCCGCCGGGGAAGGTCGCATTGTCAGCAGGATTAAGCAAGCCCTGGGTCAGGAGCTGGGCGACGATGGCCTGCTGATCGGCCGGTTTTAGATTGGCGCGGTGGTAAACGCAGGTGTTCGGGTTGAGGATGGCATCGCGCGTTTGGGCGCGTAGATTGGCGTCGCGCAAACGGTCAGCCTGCGCGCCGAGGAAGCTGTAGGCCGACTGAACTAACGGGGAGTTGTTCGCAATTGCCGCAGCGCGCGCATTGCCGGGGCCGGGCGCGGAAGGGCCGGGAACCTGGGCCAAGGTGGAAGTTGCAAGAGCGAGGGTGGCGACGAGCAGGGTGCGAAGCATAAGGCGATCCTTTCGTACGACCTGTGTTCGCGACAGAAACCGGAACGCACGCAGGTCCACAAGGACGCTAGCAGGGAAAAGCATTGGAGCTTTGAAAGCCAGGTCAATTCTGTGGTGCTACCTTTTGCAGCCCGTCGAGCGCCAAGCTGACACAAGCATCCGGCTCGGGTTAGCATTCTTTTCGGGGGCTGCCCGCTACCCAGCCGCGCTTTTCGGGAGTCGCATGCATATGAAGTACTTTCCTCGCCGCCGTACAGGCTCCGCCCACGCGGAAGCCGGCTTTACCCTGATGGAGCTCTTGATCGTGATCTCCATCATGCTGATCCTGATGCTGATCGCGATCCCGAACTTTTCCGGCATCAAGATGCAGGCGAATGAAACCTCGGCCATCCAGTCACTCCGGGCGATCTACCAAGCTGAGATCCAGTACCAGACAACCTACCCGGCGCAGGGGTTTGCCTGCGGGCTGCCTACGCTCGGCGGCACGCCGGGCGCCCAGGCGCCCTCGCAAACCCAGGCGCAAGTGCTGCAGGGCGACCTTTCCGGCGGGCAAAAGAGCGGGTACACCTTTACCGTCGTGAACTGCACCAAGGTTACGGTGAACAACCAGGACCAGTACACCGGGTACGAGGCGATCGCCGTGCCGCAGGCGGTGGGCAAGACCGGGCATCGCGGGTTCTGCATCGACCAGCAAGGCGAGGTGAAAGCTGACCCGGCGGGTGGCTCAAACTGCACGCAAAATTTACAGTAATGGCGCGGGTTCGCGGGCGGCGGAGCTTCGACTCCGCCGTTTTCGCTATGTACTTGTTCGCAACACCAGCCTGGGGGCAGGCTCCTGCCGCGCGAGCGCTCGCCGCCAAAGTGGATGCGCACTATAACGCGCTCCGGTCGCTGCGGGTGGAGTTCACGCAGGTGTACGACGGGCTGGGTCTGCACCGGGAAGAACGCGGAACGCTGTTGCTGGCCAAGGCGGGGCGGTTCGGACCGGGGCGGATGCGCTGGATCTACTCCGAGCCGGCCGGGAAGCTCTTTGTTCTGGATGGAAAAGACGGGTACTTCTATACGCCGGGGCAGGCTGAGGTGGAGCGGGTTCCCGCGAAAAAGCTCGACGACCTGCGCTCGCCGCTGGCGCTGCTGCTGGGGCACGCCGAGCTCGCCAAACAGCTGAACGGGCTGACTGTCACATCCGGCGCGGACGGAAGTGCGACCCTTGCGGGCGTTCCACGCGGGCTGGAGCAGCGGGTTTCACGGCTGGCAGTAACGGCGGGGCCGGATGGCGTGATTCGCGAGCTCGAGGTCGATGAGTTGGACGGGGCGCGGAATCGGTTCCGGTTCGCGGGCGAGCAGGCAAACACGCCCGCACCGGCGGCTGCGTTTGTATTTACGCCGCCCGAGGGCACGCGGATCGTGAGCGGGCTACCGCCGGTCTGAACCGGGCGTATTCTGTTTGCCATGCTTAAAGTCCTCATCTTTCTTTTGGCTCTCCCCATAGCGGCTGCGGCGCAAACAGTCTCTCCCTGGGATCTGGAGCCGAGCGAAACCACGGCGGATCTACGCGGGGTGCACGCCGTAGGGGGCGGGGTGGTGTGGGCTTCAGGCACGAACGGGACGGTGCTGCGATCGCAGGATTCAGGGTTTGAATGGCAGGGCTGTGCAACCCCGCCCGGTGCGGAAAAATTGGACTTCCGAGCGATCTGGGCCTGGGACGACCAGACGGCGGTGGTCATGTCGAGCGGGCCTGGGGCGTTGTCGCGCCTGTACAAGACCACCGACGGCTGCGCGCACTGGAAACTTCTATATACGAACCCTGACAAAGACGGGTTTTGGGATGCTCTGGCCTTTTACGACCGCGACCACGGTTTTCTCGTCGGGGACCCGGTTGCAGGAAGCCTCGTCTTGAAACGCACGAGGAACGGAGGCCGGACCTGGAATCCGGTCCCATCGAGCGGACTGAAGGTGGGCAAACGCGGCGTGTTCGCGGCCAGCAACAGTTCCCTTTCGCTGGGCGTCGCAAATGGAAAGAACACAGAAGGGCCGGGCTACTTGCCGTGGATCGGAACGACCGGTCCCGAAGGCCCAATTGTCCTCTCCGGCAGTCTGCATCTTGCCACCATGAACCAGTCACTCCAGCAGTCAATGCGGCATTACGGGTTCTTTCATCAACCGGTGCCCCTCGCCGGCGGCACAACGACTGAGGGTATCTTCTCGCTTGTTTTCCGCAATGACGGTTCCGGCATCGCGAACGCAGTTGCCGTTGGCGGCGACTATGCAAAACCTGATCAAAGCGCCGGGACAGCTGCGTGGTGGTGCTTGAGCAACGACCGATGGCTGCTTGCTGCCAAGCTTCCCGGAGGCTATCGCTCGGCCGTCGCCTGGAACGCGGACCTAAAGCTCTGGGTCGCGGTCGGGCCGAACGGGTCGGACATCTCCCGCGATGATGGCCGCACCTGGACAGCTCTCGAACATGCTCCGGCGGACGCGCCCAAAGGCGGAGAGTGGAATGCACTGAGTCTGCCCTGGGCGGTCGGCCCGCACGGGCGAATCGGAAAGCTAAACCCGGAAGCATTGCCCCAGTAATCCGGACCGGCCCAATTCGAGAGGTTAGGACCGGAACAAGATTCCGGTACCGGGGTAACCGGCGAGTGTTGCTCGCCCTGCGCTCCGGCTGCCGTCTATCCAGCAGGCCTGATAGCCTAGCGAGGGAGCTGGGCGACGGGTTTCAGCGGGCTGCATGGAAGGGGTTATGGCGGAGTTTCTGGTCAAGATGGCGGACGAGCGCGGGCGCATGCAGGAGCAGGTGCAGGCCGCTGCCAGCGCAGACGAGCTGCGCACCCGCTATACCCAGGCCGGCTACCAGGTGCTTTCCGTGCGGGCCAAGGGTGGGGTCGGAACAGGCCGGCGCAAGGTCAAGCTCGAAGGCTTTCTGATCTTCAACCAGCAGTTTCTCACCCTGATCAAGGCTGGGCTGCCGATTCTCGGCTCGCTGGACATGCTCTCCAAAAGCCAGAAGGACGCCGGGTTCGCGGCGCAGCTTGCCAACGTCACTGAACGCGTGAAGCAGGGCGAGTCGGTTTCGGCGGCGTTCGAGGCGCAGGGCGGGTTTCCGCTCATCTATACGGTCACACTGCTCGCGGGCGAGCGCTCGGGCAACCTCGAAGAGGTCCTCAGCCGGTACCTATCGTTCCAGCGCATCTCGCTGACCTTCCGCAAAAAGCTCCAGGCCTCGCTGATCTACCCGGCGCTGCTGATCACGCTCGTTTTCGGCCTGTTTGTGTTTCTGATTACATTCGTTGTCCCGCAGTTCGCCACCTTGTATGACCAGGTCGGGACAAAACTGCCCGCGCTCACGCTGGCGCTGCTGGCGTTCGGCAAAGCGGCACAGCACTACTTTATTTATGTCGCGCCGGTAGCCGCGGGGCTCGGGTATTTGCTGTTTCGATGGAGCTGCACCGCACGCGGGGCGGACACAATCGATGCAATCCGGATCAAGATGCCGGTCTTCGGCACGATCTGGCTCAAATATCAGGTCGCGCTTTTCGCCCGGACGCTTTCAACCCTGCTCACGGGCGGTTTGCCGCTGGTGCCGTCGCTTGAGACCGCGGCCCGCTCGATCTCGTCCTCACGGATTTCGCGTTCTGTCTTCACCTCCGTCACCAGCGTCCGCGAGGGCAAGGGGCTCTCGACGAGCCTGAACAAGACCGGGGTCTTTCCTGCCCTTTCAACCGAGATGATCGAGGTCGGCGAGTCGACCGGCGCTCTGCCGCAGATGCTCAATTCGGTTGCCGAGTTCTTCGAGGAGGATGTACAGACCGCGCTGACCGCCTCGCTTGCGTTGATTGAGCCGGCGATCCTGATCATCATGGGCGTGGTCGTCGTCGTCATCCTCATCGCGCTTTACCTGCCCATCTTCTCGCTCGGCAGCGCGAGCAACTTTCAGCAGCACCAGTAACCGGAGTCAAGTGTCCCCCATGGCCGAAGCCCCAGTCCTCCCACTTCCCACATTGCCGATCTCGCTTGAGAGCGAGGAAACCGCGCACGCGCAGGCGCTCGCCCGCCGGTACCGCTGTGAGTTTGTCGACCTGAAAAATTTCCGCATCCAGCACGATCTGTTCCGCTCCGTGCCCGTGGACATGATGTTCCGGTACAACTTCGTGCCCATCGAGCAGATGGAGGATCGGCTGGCGATCGCCGTTTCAGACCCAAGCCGCCTGATGCTGCTTGACGAGATCGGGAGCCTGCTCGGCCAGCGGCTGGTGACCAAGGTTGCGACACTCTCGCAGATCAATGAGCTGCTCAAGAAAACCGAGCAGTCCCAGCGCGTGCTCGACGAAGCGACCGAGGGCCTGACTTTCGATGTCATCTCGGTCAACGACCAGGACGATGAATCGATCACGATCGAAAAGCTGACGTCCGAAGAAGACATCAGCCCGATTATCCGCCTAGTTGACACCACTATATTCACCGCGCTCGAGCGCCGCGCGTCGGACGTCCACATCGAAACCTACGACGACCAGCTGCTGGTCAAGTACCGCATCGACGGCGTGCTTCACCCGGCCATGGCGCCGATCGCGCGCGAGCACCACCAAACCATCCTTTCGCGCATCAAAGTCATGAGCGAACTTGACATCGCCGAGCGGCGCGTTCCGCAGGACGGGCGCTTCCGGGTCCGCTACAAGGGCCGGCTCATCGACTTCCGCGTGTCCATTATGCCGACCGTGCACGGCGAAAACGCAGTGCTCCGCGTGCTCGACAAAGAGTCGATGAGCGAGAAGTTTAAGTCGCTCACCCTCGACGTGGTGGGCTTCGGCGAGGACGACCTCAAGCGCTTCCGGCGGTACATCCGCGAGCCGTACGGGATGGTTCTGGTGACCGGGCCGACCGGCTCCGGCAAAACGACTACCCTCTACGCGGCGCTCAACGAGATCAAATCTGACGAAGACAAGATCATCACCATCGAGGACCCGGTCGAGTACCAAATCCGCGGCATCACGCAGATTCCGGTCAACGAGAAAAAAGGCCTGACCTTCGCGCGCGGTCTCCGGTCCATCCTGCGGCACGATCCGGACAAAATCCTGGTCGGTGAAATCCGTGACCAGGAAACCGCGCAGATCGCGATCAACTCCGCGCTCACCGGTCATCTCGTCTTCACCACCGTCCACGCGAACAACGTCGTCGATGTGCTGGGCCGGTTCCTCAACATGGGTGTCGAGGCTTACAACTTCGTTTCTGCTTTGAACTGCATTCTCGCCCAGCGTTTGGTTCGGATGATCTGCGAGCACTGCGCATACGAGACGACCTACGACGACGCGTTTCTGGAACTTTCGGGACTCAACCTCGACGAGTGGCGCGGGTTCGCCTTTACCGAAGGCCGGGGCTGCATCGAGTGCGGGGGGACCGGGTACCGGGGCAGGACCGCGATCCATGAGCTGCTGGACCTGACCGACCCCATCCGTGAAATGATTCTCGAAAAGAAGCCGGCGTCGGAGGTCCGCAAGCTGGCCGCCGCCGAAGGCATGCAGTTTCTGCGCGAGTCGGCGCTGGACCGGGTGCGGCGAGGGCTGACGACGCTGCGGGAAATCAACAAAGTGACCTTTATCGAGGCGGGGCGCTAGTGGGCTTTCTGGAAAAACTGCCGCTGCTTTTCCCCGGCATCAATCTGCGTCCCGCACTGGCATGTGAGATTTCGCCTTACGGGGTGCTGGCGGCACGGCAGGATGCCGCGGCCGGCCTGCTGACGCAGTTCGCGCCGCTGGCGGAGCATGCGCTACAGCCGAGCTGGAAGCATGGCAATGTCGCCGAGCGCGGCCCGGTTGTTTCAGCCGTGCGCGCAGCGGTTTCCGCGGTTGCCGAACGTGGGCGGCCGCTTCCTGGGGGCCGCACGCTTCCGGCCAACAGGGCACTGACCTTGATCGTTCCCGACGCGAGCGTGCGCGTGCTGCTGCTCGACTTTGATTCCCTTCCGTCGAAGACAGCCGAGGCGCTGGCGATTCTGCGGTTTCGCTTGCGCAAGCTTGTGCCATTTGAAACGGACAATGCTGCGATCAGCTGGCAAACCATGGGCACAGGCCCCGAAGGTGTGCGGGTGCTGGTGATTGTTATCCCGCGCGAGGTGCTGGTGGAGTACGAAGGTGTGGTGCGCGAGGCCGGGTTCATTCCCGGTGTCGTGCTGCCCAGCACACTCGCTGCGATGCCGCTGGTCGGCGCGGAGCCCGCGCTGCTGGTGAACCGCAACGGCGGCACACTGACGACGACCATCCTGCGCGGCCAGGAACTGCTGCTGCATCGAGCGATGCATTTAGATGAGACAGACTTTAGCGGCCTGGACGAGGCGCCTGCGCCGGATGCGCCCCTCCGATTGCCCCGAAGCATCGAAGCGCGCGCGCGGGACGAGGAAGAGGAGATCCGGCGGAGTGTTTCCGTCGCGATGGCGTACTACGAAGACACGTTAGCCGTTATGCCGGAGGAGGTCTTCTACATTGGGCCTGGCACGGCCGAGGCATTCGGAGCGATGCTTGGAGACTTCGCGGTGCGGGTCCGTGAGCTTGGGACTGCACCGGAACTGCCCTCGCGGACTGTGCCGCGGTCGCTATTGGGTCCGGTGACGGGAGCGCTTTTAAACGCATGAATATCAACCTCAATCTCGCGACCCGCCCTTATCTAGAGCTGCGGCCGGTATATGCCCGGTTGCGCGTGGCGGCGGTTGTGCTGTTTGTGCTGGCCCTGCCTGTGCTGCTGGTGCTCCGCAACGCGCAAAGCAAGGCTCGTCTGGCTGAAGCGCGCGTCACCCAGCTGGAGAACAACATCGCGCTGCTGCGGCGGCAGCAAGCCGGCGCGCGGACGCTGGCCCAGGCGGGCCCGAACGCGAACGTGCTGACGCAGTCTGCGTTTTTAAATGACCTGTTCCGGCGCAAGGCATTCTCCTGGACGGCAACGATGAGCGACCTTGAAACCACCCTGCCCTACGGTGTGCAAGTGCAGGCGATCGACCCAGTGGTCGCGCCGGATGGGCATGTGACCATTCGGCTGCGGATCACCGGCGCACGCGAGCGGGCTGTTGAGGTGGTGCATAACTTGGAGCGCTCGCGGCATTTCATCGCACCGCATCTGCTGGCCGAAGCCCTGGCAAACCAGAACAACGGTGCGGCAGCCCGACCGGTGAGCACGGAAGCAGGAAACCCGGGGGATGTGACCTTCGACATCCTGGCCGACTACCGGCCGCTGCCCAACTCGCATGCAAACACAGCCGTGCGCGCGCGGGTAGCTGCATCCTCGCCGGAGCCGGCGTCGGTTGCGGCACCCCCGCAAGCACAGCTGACGAATCCGGAACCGGCCGCCGTCACCCCGACGCAGTCCCGCCGTATCCCCTTTACCTCGAGCAGACCGCTACCGGTACTGCCTCCGCCCCTGGGAGAACGACCATGAGGCGCAGGCTGCTTCTTGCACGAGTTTTTACGACGTTGAATGTGCACCTGGCCGTAGTCTTTTTCCTACTCGCCTTCGACCTGATTCTGGGGACCAAGCTCCTCGTGGCCTGGCACCAGGGCCATAGCGACGAAACGGCCCAGTACGACGCCGACCTGCGAACCTATGCGCAATTGCAGTCGCAGGCAGCCAGGCTCCAAGCCCTGCCGGGGCAGCTGACGAGCTCGCGGACACAGGCAGACGCCTTTATCGACAGTCGTATCCCTGCGAGCGATTCAGTCCTGTTAAACGAGTTGGGGACTCTGACGACGCACAACCATGTGCGGCTCAGCCGAGCTGCTTATCCGGTCGGCCCTGCCATCCCGGGCATTGTGGAGGCTCGCGTGGACGCGAACGTGACAGGCGAATATACGCAGGTCATGCACTTCCTCAATGAGGTAGAGCGGGATAAAAATCACGCTTTCTTCATCATTCGTTCCGTCACACTGACCGGGCAACAGGGCGGCATGGTGAACTTGCGCGTACGCATGACGACCTACCTGCGAGGGGACATGGCGAACGCGGCCCTCCAAGGAGCCGGCGCGCAAAACGGCG
Source organism: uncultured Acidobacteriaceae bacterium (assembly GCA_964247895.1). Classification (GTDB taxonomy): domain Bacteria; phylum Acidobacteriota; class Terriglobia; order Terriglobales; family Acidobacteriaceae; genus EB88. The sequence continues at coordinate 23,102 of CAXTWG010000023.1, read as the reverse complement.
CTGGGGAGGACCGGTAATGGCGAGCCTGAAAGGAATAGGGACCGAGGACAAGCGCAAGGTCGCTTTGGCCGCAGGGCTCGGAGTCGTGGTGCTCGCGCTGGCGTTCAACACAATCTTCGGTGGTCCTCCAGCAGCGCCGCCCCCGCCTTCGCTGCCGGTTCGGCCGGCGACGGTCAATCTCACGCCAACACCGGCCCGAAACACAGGGGCGGCTCCGGTGAGCGCGTCCCTTGACCCGGCGCTGCATCCGGAACTGATGGCGGAGAATGAGAATTACCAGTACGCCGGTTCAGGGCGGAACATCTTCTCGCAAAACTCAACACTGCCCCCAACCGTACCCATGGAGCGCGCGAAGGCGTCCGCGCGCCCGACTCTGCAGGCTCCGGCAGCGGCGGTAAACACGGGGCCGCCTCCGCCACCACCTGTGGATCTCAAGTTCTTCGGCTACGCCGCGCGAAAGAACGGGACGCGGCGCGCATTTCTAACCCATGGCGAGGATGTTTTCGTGGCCTCCGAAGGCGACATCGTGAGCCATCGCTACCGGGTCGTGAGCATCGCGCCTACTTCCATTCAGATTGAGGATCTACCCTTCCATGACACCCAAACGCTGCCGCTGGTGCAGAACTGATGCGTGCTCTCCTGAGGCCCAAGCGCCAGAAGGGGGAAGAAGGCTATCTCCTACTTGCGGTGCTATTCTTTGTGGCTCTAGTGACGCTTGCGCTCGGCGTGGCTGCCCCCAAAATAGCCGCGTCCATCCGAAGGGACCGGGAGGTGGAAGCGGTTCACCGTGGGGAGCAGTATAAGCGGGCGATCCGGCTCTACTATAAAAAATTCAATGCGTATCCGACGACCGTGGATCAACTGGTTAAAACCAACGAAATTCGTTTCCTGCGGCGGCGCTACCTGGATCCGCTCACAGGCAAGGACGATTGGAAGCTGATCCATTTCGGGGAAGCGCATGTGCGGCCGCTTGGGTTTTTCGGGCAGCCGTTGGCAGGGTCGGGGTCAAGCTCCATCGCGGGTGCAGTGCCCGTGAGCGCGGCTGCGAACAGTTCAGGGTTCGGGAACTCGGGCGGCACGGGTCCCGGCGGAGGATCTTCGTTTGGGGGCAGCTCCGGCAACTCGGGATTCGGCGGCAGTTCGGGCAGCTCCAGTTTCGGCGGCAATGGGGGCAGTTCGGGATTCGGAGGCGGCTCCAGTTTTGGCGGAAGTGGGGGCGGTTCTGGTTTCAGCGGCAGTTCGGGCGGTTTTGGTGGCGGTTCAGGTGGTGCAGGATCGGGATTCGGGAGCGGAGCCGGCTCCAGCCTGGGTGGAGGGTTTGGGAGCTCAGGCGGTGTGACGCCCGGCTCTGGCAGTCCCGGCTCCGGCAGTGGCGGCACATCGGGCGGCTTGTATGCCAACGATGCGGCGGACAGTACAAGTGGGACGGGTGCTGGCAGCAGTTCCGCGCCAAACGGAAACAGCGCGTCTGGGAATGGATTGTCCGGGTTGAGCGGGAACGGAAACGGAAGCTCTGGCGGGAACGCGTCCGGGTTTGGCGGCTCCGGCTTCGGAAATAACGGCACATCCAACGATGGCAGCGCGTCCGGGTTCGGCGGCTCCAGCTTCGGAAGCAACGGAGGAGCGAGTGCCGGCAGTGGTTCCTCAGGCTTTGGCGGCGGCAACGGTTCTTCAGGCTTCGGCGGAAGTGGTTCCGCGAACTCAGGCAGCAACAGCGGCGCGGGCACACGTGGTGGATTGAGTGGCTTCGGCAACAACGGCACGAATGCAACGACGGCGCTAGGCTTCAGCAACGGCTCGGGAGCACCGATTGTGGGAGTGACTTTGCCGAGCGATAAAAGTTCCTTGGTGAATTATCGTTTGCAGAAGACCTACAACAGGTGGGAGTTCGTTTACGATCCCCTCGAGGAGCAGGCGCAAGCGATCGGCAACTTGGCCGGAGGTGGCGCAAATGCGACTACCGGAACCGGCCAAGGTGGATTCGGGAGTAGTGGGTCGAGCGCGGGAGGCGGAGGCTTGAACAACAGTTCCGGCTTCGGCGGCGGTAGCGGCGGTTCGGGATTTGGCGGAGGCAGCAGCGGTTCGGGCGGGTCGAGCTTTAGCGGTTCAGGTTTCGGCGGCGGTAGTGGATCAGGTTTTGGCAGCGGGTCAAGTGTTGGCGGGGGTTTCGGTTCAGGTGCCGGTGGAAGCAGCGGATCGGGATTTGGCGGCAACTCCGGTTCAGGTTTCGGAGGAAGCAGCGGGGGTTTTGGCGGCAGCAGCGGCGGCTCGGGATTTGGCGGCGGGTCACCTTTCGGCGGCGGGTTTGGGTCGGCGGGAGTCGGTTCCGGGTCTAGCTTGGGAGGTAGTTCCGGATCAAGCCAAGGCGGGAGCTCAGGAAGCAGCCCGTTCGCTGGCGGGTTCGGCTCGCCTCAGTAGATCGAAATGCATAACAAAACCCGCCAGTCCGGCGGGCTTTGCAAGGTGCGTTTTACAACCGAAAATTTATACGCTGAACGACGAACCACAACCGCAGGTACTCTTTACCGTGGGATTCTCGAACTTGAAGCCGGCAGCTTCCAGGGTTTCTACATAATCCACTACGCAGCCGTTCAGGTACATCAGGGATGTTGCGTCGACGAAAACCTTAAGCCCGTCGAAGTTGAGTACCTTATCCATCATGCCGGACTGGTTCTCGAATGACATGGAATACTGAAAGCCCGAGCAGCCGCCTCCGACAACACCAATGCGGAGACCAGCGGGAAGCGGGTCCTGGGTGGCCATAATGTCGCGGACTTTGACGGTGGCGGCGGGGGTCAGCGACACCGCGGTCGGGGTTTTAAACTCTGCTGCTTGCGGTTCTGCAATTGCTGTCGCCATGATAAAAGTCTCCCTCCGGATTTTGCGGTTGCTTCAGTGTAGCGCGTGCACGCAGTGGGCAACTAAGTTTTAGATGTGCGGGCTGCCGGGAAGTCGCAACCGGGCTATTTCGCGGTAAGCCGGTGTTCAATGCGGCTGTATTCGTTTTTGGTAAGCAGGCCGCGGGCGACAAGCTCCCCGGGGCTGGCATAAGGACGCCCGCTCACAATACGGCGCGCCATAGGGGCGTGCATGCCGGGTAAAGTTGTGAGCTCGCTTGCCGGTGCGTGATTGATATCGATGCTGCCTGCAATGGGGCCATCTTTGGCGGCGCCTTCGCGCCAACCTTCCCGGGCTCCGGCTACGATGTCCTTCGTTTCACGTCCGGCATTGGCGAGTGCCTGCCGGGCCTCCTTACCGGCTGCCTGGACGTCGTGGTGCACCTGCCGGGCGTCCTCGGCGGCTTGCCTCTGGAGGCGCGCGTCCGGGGACTCTACAGGATGACTTGCACAGCCCGTTAACAAGGCGCAGACAAGCAGGCTAGCTCTTGGGCTTGAGGTTTTCAACTGTTCCATGGCTTTCGACCGTGATGCGGATGTTCTTATCGCGCATGAAAAGCGTGCTCGCATCTTTCATACCCCACTGGACATACGGGACGGTAAAGCTGGTTGAAAAACTGTACTCCTTGCCGGTTTTCGTCGTAAGGACTTCCACTGTGAGCGGGTGGTCAGCCCCATGAATGTTGAAGCTACCCTCGAGCTTCAGGCGGGTTTGCCCATCCTTGACGGGCAGCGCGCCGGAAACCTTCTCCGGATGGAAGAAGATGCCGGGGTATTTGCCCGCCTCGAGCGTTTCCTTCTGAATTTTGGCGTCGAGTTTGGCATTGTCACTCTTTTCAGTAGCCGCGTCGACGAGGATTTCTCCTTGGGCAATGCCGCTCGTGCTGTCAATGGCAAACATGCCACCCTTGAGCTGGAATGTTCCATGGACACGCCGGAGGCTTCCGGAGGTAAAGCGGACCGTCGTGCGCGCTGGGTCGAGCCGAATGGAATCGGTATGGGTGTCGTTCTGGCCGGTTGCGACGCCGGCGGGAAGCAGTGAGGTCGCGAGAAGAATGGCGCTTAGCAGTTTCAAGGGTGGGAAGCTCTTTCGTTCAGTAAGGGGCTTGCTTTCAAAACGACGGTAGCGGCAGAAGGCCTACTGAGTCAAAGCGGGAACCAGGACGGCTGCCTGCTCGGCGGACTCGACGGTTTGGGCCATGAGGGTAGCAATCGTCATAGGGCCTACGCCGCCCGGCACGGGCGTGTATGCGCTCGCACGCTCGCGCAAGGCAAGAGAAAGCTCGACATCCCCGGTCGCTGGACTGTTCCCCAGGGCGGGATGGTAGCCGGCATCGACGACCACCACATTATCGGCGAGCCACTCGGCACGGATAAACTCGCGTACCCCGAGCGCGGCGACAACGATCTGCGCGTTTCGCAAGTGTCCAGGGAGGTCGGTTGTATGGCGATGGCATAACGTGACGGTGCAGTTTGCGTGATCGAGCATAGTAGCCATGGGACGGCCCAGGATAGCGCTACGCCCGATCACCGTGGCTCGCTTGCCGTGGAGCGGGATCCCGTAATGACGCAGCAGCCGCATGATGCCGGCCGGGGTAGCCGAGCCGAACGCAGGCTCCTTCATCGACATGCGCCCGAAACCCCAGCTCGTAACCCCGTCAACGTCCTTATCAAGCGCGATGCGGTCGAAGCATTCCCGCTCGTTGATCCCATCGGGGACAGGGTGCTGCAGGAGAATGCCGCGTACCTGCGGGTCGAGGTTCAACTCCTCGATGACGGCAAGCAGCTCGCCGGTCGTGGTCTGCTCGGGCAGCGCGATGGGCATGGACTCCATGCCGACCCGTCGGCAGGCATTGCCTTTCATGCGGACATAGGTAGCCGAAGCCGGGTTACTGCCGACCAGGATCGTCGCGAGGACCGGTGGCGGGCTTCCCTGCTTCCGCAGATGCGCGACCCGCTCCTTGAGTTCCGTTTCCAGCTCGCCTGCGAGCGCCTTGCCGTCAAGAATGACCGCTGCCATGGCCCTAGTGTAAAGGGCGCTCACGCCCGGGCCAGCTGGGGTATCTGCGGATGGCGGATATCGGCGCCCTCAATCCAGAAAATCACATCGCCGGCGATGTTAGCGGCGTGATCGGCAATGCGCTCCAGATTGCGGGCGATGATGATGGTTTGTAAGGCCTGCTCTGCGACGTCGGCATTGCTGGAGATCAATGCGATCAACTGCTCGTGCGCAAGCCGGTTCAGCCGGTCGATTTCATCGTCCATTGCCATCACAGAGTTGGCGAGCTTGCAATCGCCCTCAAGCAACGACTGAAGCGCGCCGCGGATCATGGTCCGGGCGATATCGCGCATCCCGGCGATATCCGCCGGGGTCTCGACCTCGGGCAGAGCAGTCATCGCCAGGGTACGCTCAGCGATGCTCATGGCCTGGTCGCCGATGCGTTCGAGGTTGCCGTTGATCTTGATAACCGCGAGGATGAAGCGGAGATCGATGGCCATGGGCTGCTCCTGCGCGAGCAGCTCGTAGCTCATCTCATCGACCTCGCGATGCGCCAGATTGATGGCGGTCTCGTTTTCGCGCACATACCCGCACAACCCGGCATTGCGACTCAAATAAGCCTCGACGGAGGACTCAAGCGCCTGCTGGGCAAGCGCGGCCATGGCGAGCAGCTTGTCCTTGAGCTGGGCCAGTTGCTGTTGAAAGTGAACGCGGGGCACGGGCGAGCCCTCCTTCGTGGCTGCGAGTCAATCTCCATTGTGCATGAAAGATCTGCCTGCCTCCGTTACCGAAGTGATGTCAGCCACAATTCAAGGCCGGGCAGAGTGCACCCGGCCGCGAGCTAAGCTTCCTGTTTTCGGCTCAAAGGAGAAGCTGAGAAGCAACAAAGAGCAGCAAACAAATGTTGGCGATATTTCTGGACTGCTTGTAAGGCAACTCTTCCCTCGTTTCCTTATCTGTTTTCTCGAACATACGCGCCCACCAGACATAAGTGGCCGCGGCCAGCACTCCCGCGAGAACAGCCGCGAAAACACCGGCTTTGTACCATTCTGTCCATGACCCATAATGCGACCATCTCGGAGATAGCATTACGCTTACCCATTCAAGCTCAATCATGAGAGCTGACATGATTAATGTAAAAAGATCACTTCTTTTTCTTCGATTGAGGGAGAAATCCATCCGCAGCCTCTCCATTAAGCTGATCTCGTACTCAGTCGAGCACACAAGTGGAATCGCTATTCCAAGCCAAATGGGGTTTAAACAGAACTCGACGCCCCGATGGGCATGATCGTCACCTCGGACGTTACCAAACAAAAATCTGCGCGATCATGAATAACACCAAACAGCTTCCAGCCAGGTTTCGAGATCGCTCATAGCTAGGCTCCCTCCTCGTCGTTTCATCCGTCTTTTCGAACATGCGCGCCCATACGACGTAAGTGACCGAGGCTAGCACTCCCGCGAGAATAGCTAAGAGAACACCGACCTTGTGCCACTCAGTCCATGATGCGTAATGCGACCACCTGGGAGACAGCATTATGCGTACCCACTGAGCCTCAATCGCAACAGCCGAGATGATAATCGGGAAAACGCCGTTGTTATGTTCACCCTTGAAGGAATCGTTCATGATTTCTCAACCCTCCGACGATCTTCAGCAGCTGTTGTAATTAGATAAAGCAGCCGAAGCCAAGGTAAGTCCCGCACCGAAGAGAATGAAAATTCCCTTGTATTGGGGTGGTGCATAATACGCAGCAACGGTAGCCAAGCCTATTCCGTATTTGAGACCGTCTCCGAGCTTGGCATAGGGATAGCAGTTGACGTAAAAGGAGCGCGCTTTGGCATTGGAAGCTACACCGGCTTGATCCATGAAAGCGTTGTAAACGCTGGACATCAAGCCGGAGAGCCCGACCGATTTGATATAAGCCACCGTGTCCGCTGTTTGCGAGCCGTCCAGTGACAATGCAGCCGCTACCTGTTCAGGGGTGATCTGTCAACCATATGACTGAAGTGTTTGAGCCAGGTCGTTGGCGATTGCGGCATCGATGCCATTTACGACATTTGAGAGCGCGTCGTTCAGGAACTGGTCAAGTCCGAAAGAGACCGTATAGTTCCAACTGTCAATGAAGTTAAAAGCTAGCTGATTCAGCAAATCCGGTGTTGCTTGCCCGTTCAGGATGGCTAAAACGGATTCCGCCATATTTGCGTCGTGGTAGTCGTAGATGTTTGGGTCGGGATCCCCTACCGAAGTATCTTGCGCTTTCACCGCAGACGAGCGTTTTATACCTGGACGCGCGCTCTGAGCAAGAAGCGGGTGACCCGCATAGGCAAGAGGCAATGCGGATAGGGCAGGCAAGGACTTGAGAAAGACCCTACGTGGATTGTGCATGGCGACCGACTTTCAGTTACGAAAACTGATTAGGTTCCACTGGCACCGAGCCTAACTCGTATCCTGTGTTTTTCAGATGAATACCGGCTGTGGAAATCTTTTTTTTAGCGCAGAGTAGTGCCGCGGGGTTCTCGTCCGAAGGTAGCAATAACTGCCAGATACAAGGCGGCTGTGAGCACCGTGACCGCGAGCACCGGCCCGAGCGAGCCGACCGGGACGGCGGCCTTCGCCTGCACAACATTGATGCGGGAAGCAAGAAGGTTTCCAAGCTGGTAGACGAGGCCGGGGAAAACAGCGCGGACTGGACCGGGAGAGAGCTCGTTCAGATAAGCGGGAACCACACCCCACGCGCCCTGAACGGTGAATAAAACCAGGAACGAGCCGAGGGCGAGCAGCGGGAGCGAATGGCTGAGGGCGTAAAGCGGAATAACAGGGATGGTGAGCAGGGCGGCGGTGACGATGGCGCGCTTGCGGCCCCAGCGCTCTGAAAGTGCGCCGAAGGAGATCCCCCCGAGGATCGCACCGATATTGAAGAGGACGCCGATCGCCCCCACGACGTGCGGGCTGGCGTGCCGGTCCTTGGTCAGGAACGCAGGGTAAAGATCGGTCGAGCCATGCGACAGGGCGTTGAAACCGGTCATGAGCAGGACAAGGAACAGAAATATACCACCATACTGGCGCAGGCCGGCAAACACCTCCGCGGCGCCGGTAGAACGCCGGGCATGGCCGGCGGCCCAGACCGGGGACTCCTCCACGAAGCGGGCGATGTAGACGAGCAGCAGCGCCGGCAGCAGCGCGCCCAGGACGAAAAAACCTCGCCAGCCCGCGACGTGGCCGCCCACATGCAAGCTGGAGAGCGGGCCGATGAGGAGCCCGAAGGCAAGTGAGGCAAGCAGCGAGCCAGAGGAGTAGCCCTGCTGGAGAATGCCCGAATACAGGCCGCGACGCCCGGACGGGAGCGTTTCAAACGCGAGGGCCGCGCCCACCCCCCACTCTCCACCCATGGCGACACCGAAAAGAGCACGCAAAAGAAGGAAAACAGGCAGGGTGGGGGCGAACGCGGACAGGAGGCCTAGTGTTGCGAAACAGGCTACGTTGAACAGGAGAGTGCGGCGGCGACCGTACTGCTCGGCAAGCAGGCCGAATAGGAAGGCCCCAACAGGCCGGAAGGCGAGCGTGAGAAAAAGCGCCTCGGTAACGGCGACAGTGGAGGCATGAAACTCGGCCGAGATGGCGGGGATGGAGAAAACAAGAAGGAAATAATCGAAGGAGTCGAGAGTCCAGCCGAGAAAAGCGGCGAGAAAAGCGTGCTGCTGTGCAGGTAAAAGCCGATGGCCGGTTTGGGCAGTGGCTGGCATGTGCTGAGATTGTGCGCAGAAACGCGCCTTCCGGAACCCACTGAGTGTACATGCCGCTTTGGCATCGCCGCTTTCTGTGCCGGGCTGAACGCTATTCCCGAAGCGGGAAAGCAGCCGATTCCTCATGCTTATGCTGCTGAATCTCAGGAAACGGCGGTGTAGAATGTGCAGGATTGCGGACAAGGTTCCATAGCAGGAGCTTTGTCGCGCGGACCGCAGCCCGGGCGAGAACTCAAGTGTCCCGGCGCGAGTGCAATGGCTCCACGCAGTGTTTGCATCTTTTTCGGTGAAGGCGAGCAGAACAGATGGTTTGGGAAGAGCTTCGCAGCGCGGTTCGCTTTCCGGTGCACCTGCCTGTTTTAGTCATGGTGGACGGCGAGCAGGTGGAGGCGTTTACCGTAAACATCTCGCACAATGGAGTGTTGTTGCAGATGCCGTGTAGCATTCCCGAAGAGGCCGGTCTGGAGTTTTTGCTTCAGGTGCCGAAAGAGGTGACCATGGACGGCTCGACGGCGGCTATCCACTGCGTGGGTCATGTCATACGCAGTTATCAGGAAAAAGGCTCCTGCTTTGTGGCGGCGGTCATTGACGAGTATAGGTTTCAGTGATGAGTGTAATGATGAGCACCGGGAGCCAGGAGCGGGAAAGCAGGGGGGCACGCATTTGCCTATGAATCTCATCGATGACAAAGCCCGGACCGGAAACGGAATCGGGGCTGGCAGTGGGCCGGGGACGCCGGCAACACAGAAAATGGCAAACGGCGCTCCGCATCCTGCGCCCGCGTATCCACAGAGCTACCCGCAAGGCCCGGCGCGCTCCCCTGCAGCTTACCCGGCCACACAGCCCGGCAATACGACCGTGGCGCACCGGGAAAACCCGGTCCGGGTCATCCTGGCGGATGGGCAAGCGATCTTCCGGGTCGGCATGAGCAAGGTATTCGCCGCGGAGCCCGACATACATGTCATCGCGCAGGCGGACAGCATGGCCAACCTGCGCTCGACTTTAAAGCAGCACCCGGCAGATGTGCTGCTACTGGACTGGAATATCCTGGGCGGGCATACGGAGTTCGTCCCGGAGCTTTTGAAGGCGGGACCTTCGCCGGTGAAGATGATCGTGCAGGGCGCAATCGCGGATGAAACCCGGATGATCGAGCTTTATCGAAATGGTGTGCGCGGCACCATCTCGCGGGCGATCTCCCCGGATCTGCTGCTGCGCTGCGTGCGTAAGGTGGCGGCGGGCGAAACCTGGATCGATAATCAGTCCTTGACGCTGCTGATTGAAGCTTACCGGCTCCAGGCCACTCAGGGCATTACAACCAAAGCCGCTCCCCGGCTTTCTCCCAAGGAAATCTCGATCATTACCTACATTAGCCAAGGTAAGCGCAATAAAGAAATCGCGCACCACATCGGCACCAGCGAGCAGGTAGTGAAGAATTACCTCCGCAAGATTTACGACAAGCTGGGTGTTTCGGATCGTTTGGAGTTGGCACTGTACTCACTGCATCACGATTTGCAGAAAAACGTGGTTCCCGGCGTGGGGCGCGGTGCAGCTTCGATGGTAGCCCCTCTTTCCTCCTCCCCGTCCACGCTCCCGGGGCAACGCACGAGCGAGAGCTAATCTCGCTCAACTCAGGATGCGAAGCAGTGCCGCATGGTGCGGCGCGGGCAGCCGTCGCGGCCGCATTTGCTTGTCGACCACCACATGCTTCGTTTCCCCTTCCGCGAGTAGATCGCTGCCACGCAGCAGCGCGTACGTGAACACCACAATCGACCCGCGCATGGCTTTCACCCTGGTTTCGACGGTGAGTAAATCGTCGTAGCGGGCTGGCCGGCGGTAACGGCACGCCGCTTCCACAACCGGGAGCCCGCATCCTTCCTCAGCTTCCAGAGCGACATAGGAAAACCCAAGTGTGCGCATCAGCTCGACCCGCCCTACCTCGAACCAGGTGAAGTAATTTCCGTGATAGACGACGCCCATTTGGTCGGTTTCCGCATACCGGACACGAAAGCTCGTCGTAAACTTCATACACAGCAGTGTACTTCGCGTTTTCACGGCTCATACGCGTTCACCTTTCTTCCGCCTTAGAAAGCTCCTGAAGCAATGCTTGAAGAAATGTCGGAGATCCCGCTAGGTGGATCATGCGTAATCCCAGCCGCTACGGCCAGCGTGCCTGCCGGCAGTGCCCGGCGCGCCCAGTTCGGGGTCGCGGCCTTGTTCCTGGCCAACGGCGCAGCCGTGGGCTCGTGGGTGCCGCACATCCCGGAGCGAGCGCATGCGCTAGGGTTGAACCCGGCGCGGCTAGGTTATGTGTTGCTCGCCGCCGGAATTGGCGCATTATGTGCAATGCCGCTCTCCGGGCCGCTCCTGCGCCGGTTCGGCTCGCGCACTGTAGCGGTGGTGACTGGAGCCTTGTTTCCAGTGCTGCTCTCGGTTGCTGTGCTGCTCCCTTCGGTAAAGGTTTTAGTTGTGGTACTTTTCTTCGCCGGGCTGAACGCGGCTGGAATGGATGTCGCGATGAACGCGCATGGAGCGCTCGTCGAAGCGCTCTTGCGCCGGCGGACGATTTCCCTGTTTCACGCGATCTTCAGCGTAGGTTGCTTCGCAGGGGCGGGCAGCCATAGTTTCTTGATGGCGCGGGGCGTGCGCGATTGGGTGCTGGTACCGTTTTTTGGAGCAGTCCTGCTCGTTCTGGTGCTTTCCACGGCGGCGGTTCTCCTACCGAAGAGCGTCGAGAACGCACACCATGGCAAGATGCAGGCGCCGGGGCCGGGCCCAAAACAACGCTTTCGGCTGCCGAATCCAAAACTGCTGCTGCTTGGGGTTCTCTGCTTTTCGACCATGGTGAGCGAGGGCGCGATGGGCGACTGGAGCGCGCTGCTGCTGCGGGTTGTACGCCACTTGCCTAACGGCGCTGCAGGCTACGGCTACACAGCTTTCGCAGGCTTGATGGTGCTGGGCCGCTTTACCGGGGACGCCGTGGTGGACCGTTTGGGGGAGCTGCGCGCGTTGCGTCTAGGCGGCGCGGTCAGCGCAACGGGGCTGCTCATGATCCTGCTGCTCCAACCTTTGCCGCTGATGCTTCTCGGCTTTGCCCTGGCCGGCGCCGGCTTAGCAAACGCATCGCCGATTTTGTATCGTACGGCGGCGACCCTGCCCGGGTATGCGCCCGGCGAGGGACTTTCAACCGCCGTGGGGGTTGGGTATGCAGGATTGTTGGTGGGCCCTCCGCTGCTTGGGCTGCTGGCCCATGCCGCAGGACTCCCGAGCATTTTTTGGGTGCTGCTGGGCTTAAGCATCGCCCTTTCGGCAGCAGCGCCGTTAGTGCGCGCGGCCGGGCAGCCGGCTTCCGCCGCATAGACGTTTACAGTAAAAGCATGTCTGTTCCTACCGCTTCTGCCGACCTTTCCCCTTCCCTTTCCGCCCGTTTGAACACATTCGCGCGCGTCACTGTCGAAGCAGGTCTGGGCTTGCGCGCGGGGCAGGAGTTGCTGATCACTGCGCCTGTGGAGGCGCTGCCGCTGGTGCGCCGCATTACCGAGTATGCCTACCGGGCCGGCGCCTTGCTGGTCTCGGTCATGTATGTAGACGATGAAACGACCCTCGCGCGCTATGCGAACGCTTCGGACGCGAGCTTCGATCATGCGGCCAACTGGCTGCATGACGGGATCGCGCGTGCGTACCGCGAGGGTGCAGCCCGTTTGGGCATCACAGGCGGAAACCCGGCCCTGCTCGCCGGGCAGGATCCAGGGAAGGTTTCACGGGCGAACGTGGCTGCCTCCAAGGCGAGCCGGCCGGCGCTGGAGCTGATCACCAAACACGCTATCAACTGGTGCATCGTAGGCGCAGCGACGCCGACCTGGGCACGGGCGGTGTTTCCGGGAGAGCCCGAGGAGGTCGCGGTTGAAAAGCTGTGGGACGCGATCTTCACGGCTTCCAGGATTGACGGACCGGATCCGGTAGCGGCTTGGAAAGAGCATGGCGCGCACTTGCAGGAGCGCGCTGCGCGGCTGAATGCAAAGCGATACAAAGCCTTGCGGTATTCCGGCCCAAAAACTGCTCTGGAGATTGGGCTTGCGGACGGTCACCTTTGGCTGGGCGGCGGCACGACCGCTCTCAACGGCGTCACTTGTCAGCCGAATATTCCAACCGAGGAGGTCTTCACGACGCCGCACCGGGAGCACGCCGAGGGAATCGTGCGCTCCACCAAACCGCTTTCGTACCAGGGAACGCTGATCGAGGAGATCGAGGTACGGTTTGAGGGCGGCAAGGTAGTGGAAGCGCGCGCCAAAACTGGCCAGGCAGTGCTGGAGCGGATGCTAGGCACGGACGAGAACGCTTCGCGGCTGGGCGAGGTAGCGCTGGTGCCGCACTCCTCACCGATCGCAGCGAGCGGGATTCTATTTCAAAACACCTTGTATGACGAGAATGCTGCGTCGCATATCGCCCTGGGGCAAAGTTACTCGACCTGTATGGAAGGCGGAGATGCGGCAAGCACGGAGGCGCTGCTCGGACGCGGGGCGAATGAGAGCCTCATCCATGTGGACTGGATGATCGGGTCGGGTTCGCTCGATGTAGATGGAGTGACAGCAAGCGGGAAGCGCGAACCGGTGATGCGGGGCGGGGAGTGGGTGTAGAAGCGGTTTCATAAGTAGTTTTGTGGTCTTGGCGAACTGCCTGAGACCCGCTTCGGCGGCGGGTCTCATCCGGGGCGTCACCCGAGCTTGCGGGTTTATGAGACCGCTTCTAGCGCCGATATTGGCTTCAAGCAGGTTGCGCTTCCTCGATCCATTCCTTAGAAAGCACATCTGACCACGTATGTCACAGACGCACATTCAAGAACACGTCGACCTGATTGCGAAACACGAGCTTGAGTTTCTTGCCAAGCGCACAAGGACGGAAAAGATCGGCGATGGGATCGCGGCATTCGCGGGAAGCTTTCGGTTTGTGGTCTTGCATCTTTCCGCTTTTGTGTTGTGGATCGCGGTGAATACAGCTTCGATTCCTTACATCCCGCACTTCGACCCAGCGCCCTACTCTTTGCTGGGCACCGTGGTGGCGCTGGAAGCCATCCTTTTGGCAAGCTTTATCTTGATGCGGCAGGCGCGCACGAGCCGCCGCGCGGACGAACGAGATCACCTGATGCTGCAAATCCTGCTCCTCACCGAGAAAGAGATCACAGCGGTTTTGAGCGTCGACCGGCAGATTGCAAAGCAGGTTGGGCTGGAACGGGTGGCGAATAACGTCGAGCTCAAAGAACTCAGCCAGCACATCTCCATTGAGGATGTAGCGCAGACGATTCAGGAGTCCTTGCCGGACGGAAATGATTAGGTGATGGCTTGCTGAAGCGATTTAACAGGGAGCCCGGCAGGCCGTCGTAGTCAGCCGGGCACATACCACTGCACAGCAAGGAAGCTCACGACCTGCCGAATCCCGCAATCCGCGACACATCGTTAAATGTTACAAATACCGCGAACAGGATCAGCATCACAAACGCGACCTGATAAATACGCTCCTTGACCGTCGGGTTCAGGTCATGGCGCATGACGGACTCGATAAGCAGGATCAAGATCATGCCGCCGTCGAGCAACGGGAACGGCAGCAGGTTGAAGATGCCGAGGTTGAGGCTGATCTGTGCAGTGAGATTGATAAGTGGCTGCCAGCCGGGCATCATGGCGGCCTCGCCGGTCACGCGGGCGATACCGACCGGGCCTGAAAGCTGCTTTACGTTCGAGTGGCCGGAAAAGAGTCGCCGCATGACCTCGACAATTTGCGTCGAGCTTGTGACGTTGTAGTGGTAGGAGTGCGCGGCGGCCTGGAACAACGGCTCCTGCACGACCGTGAACGGTGGCGGCTGCGAGCGGAAGCCTAGTCGCCAGCCTTTGCGGCCTGAGCCGTCATCGCCCTCGACGGGGGTCACTGTAAACGGCAGAGTTTCCCCGCCGCGCCTCACTGTAAGCGCAACAGGAGTGCCGCCGTTCTGTTTCAGGTAGGCCGCAGCGGAGGCAGTTGAGTGGAAAGTCAGGCTGTTAAGCGAGAGCAGGATGTCGCCGGGCTTGACACCGGCTTTGGCGAGCGGGTAGCCGGGCTCGACATCGCGGATCGTGAGCGGGCCGGCCTGGATGCGCGGGGTCAGCCCAAGCGCGGAAGGATCAGGCCCATCTTTGCCGAGTGCGCCGGCGAGAGAAAGCTCCAGCGGAAGCTGCTGCGTACCTCGTTCAACGGTGAGCGGCACCGTTGCCGTGCCGTCGATACCCATGCGAATCGAGATCTGCTGCCAGTCCGGGTTGTGAATTTTCTCGAACTGCACAACATGATCGCCGGTCTTGAGCCCTGCCCGGCCGGCAGGCGAGTCAGCCGGAACAAAATCGATGATCGCCGGGCCGTTCAGGTAGGCGTCCACCTCGTTGTGCATCATGTACAAGCCGGTCATGAGCAGAAAGGCGAGCAGGAAATTGGTGACCGGGCCGGAAATGCCGATGAGGATGCGCTGCCAGCGCGGGCGCGCGGTAAACTCAGCCGGATCCCCGGATGCCGAGTCGGCGAGACCCGACTCACCCGAGTACTCGCCCGCCATCTTGACGTAGCCGCCGAGCGGCAGCAGGCTGATGCGGTAGTCGGTATCGCCGCGCCGGAATCCAAACAGGCGCTTGCCCATGCCGATCGAGAAGATCTCGACACGCACCCCGCACAGCTTGGCGGTAATGAAGTGGCCGGCCTCGTGGACCAGCACCATGATTCCAAGGACCACGATGAACGAAAGAATGGAGATTAGGGCGAAGGACATAAGGGCGGCGGTCGGCTCCGGCGAACAATCGATTCAGGCGCGCTTTGCCCTCACGGACGGGCGCGTTCCTACACTTGGACGTCGCTAGCTGGAAAGAGCTTTCGCGACCACTTCCCTTGCCTGCGCACGGGCTTGCTCGTCCTGCTCCAGAACCTCGGCGATAGAGCCGGGCGTGAGGCGGGGCGTTTGGGCCAGCACTGCCTCGATTGTACCCGCGATGGCCTGAAAACCGATCTGCCGGGCGAGAAAGGCTTCCACGGCAATCTCGTCGGCGGCATTGAGCGCGATTGGGTGCGCGCCCCCTGCTTCGGCTGCTTCGTAGGCAAGCCGCAGGCAAGGGAAACGGGCGAAATCCGGCTGCTCGAAGTGCAGGTCAGACAAGGCGCGCATATCGAAGCGCAAAGGTGACTCCACCCGCTCCGGATACGATAGCGCATAAAGAATGGGCAGGCGCATGTCGGTGATCGAAATCTGCGCCAGGATTGAACCATCGACGTACTCGACCAGCGAGTGAACCGTTGACTGCGGATGCACCGTGACCTGGATCCGGCTGGGCGGCAGCTCAAAAAGCCGGCAGGCCTCGATGATCTCGAGCCCCTTATTGAGCATTGTGGCCGAGTCGATGGTTATGCGCTGACCCATGACCCAGGTCGGGTGTTTGAGCGCCTGCTCGACGGTAATGCCGGTGAACCGGTCGAGCGGTAGGGTGCGAAAAGGTCCGCCGGAAGCAGTCAGCCACACATTGCGAACCTCCCGAAGCCGCCCGGCGCGCATGCACTGATGGATGGCGTTGTGTTCGGAGTCGATCGGCAGCAACGGCACGTTGCGGTGGCGTGCGGCCGCAGTGAGGAGTTCGCCGGCCGCAACCATGGCTTCTTTGTTCGCGAGCCCAATGGGCTTCCCAGCCTCGACCGCAGCATAGGTTGCTTCCAAGCCTGCGACACCGACGATCGCCGAAACAACAAAATCCACCGCGGGCAGGGTTGCGGCATAAACGGTTCCCGCCGTCCCCCACACGACCTCGGTCCCAGTCACGCCTTGCGCCCTCAATCGAGCGCGCAGACCACCGGCAAGTTCTTCCGTCGCGAGCGAAATCACGCGGGGACGCCAGCGTAGGCATTGCTCCGCGGCCGACGCCAGATTGCGCCCTGCTGCCAGCGAAACAATCGCGAACCGGTCCGGATACTGCTCAACAATGGAAAGGGTGCTTTGGCCGATAGACCCGGTGGAGCCCAGGATGCAAATCTGTTTCAATACACGAACCTTTTCATGCGCCGCACAAACAGAATCACGCGGGCAGCGTTACCGGTCGCTCCTAAAGCGCCTGCTGAGCTAGAAGAGCGTACCACAGCACAGGCGCAGCCAGAAGCAACGCATCGATGCGGTCGAGCACGCCGCCGTGCCCAGGCAGCAGCGTGCCCGAATCCTTGACACCCGCACCGCGTTTAAGGGCCGACTCAAGCAGGTCGCCCACCTGAGCGGCTGCGTTCAGCAGTACAGAAAGCAGCAGCGTACGCGCGATTGGGCCAGGGTAACTCAGCCAATCCAGCCCTTTACGCTCGAGCTCGTTCGCCACCAAGAGCAGAAGCGCCGCCGCAAGCACGGTTCCGGCAACGGAAGCTAACGTGCCTTCCCATGTCTTGTTCGGGCTCAGCCGTGTAAGTGCGTGCTTTCCAAAATTGCGGCCCACATAGTATGCCGCGATATCGCCCACCCAAACGGAAACGAACAACAGCAGCAGCAGCGAGGGGCCGTTCCCTTGCGCGGCGACCATGGGCAAGGTCGTAAGCGACCAGCCTGTGTACAGAAGCGCGAACACAGAAACAGAAGTCGCGGGCAGCACCTGCGAAAAAGGCAGCCGAAAACTGCACAAGGCGAGCAATAAAAATGCAAACCCGCCAAGGGCCGGCGCTATGTACTCCGGGCGGAAAAACGTGCAGCAGAACAACACAGCAATGCCAAACAACACCGCGATACGCGGTATGCCGCACACCCCCCCTGCCTCCGCCAAACCAAGGAACTCCCACGTCGCCAGCCCCGCAACCACCGCGGTTGCAGCCGTGAGCAGCGGCAGCGAGTTGAAAAAAACCAGAAACAACACCAGCGGCACCAGCACGGCCGCTGTCAGGATTCTTGTCATGTCCCTCAAAGGATAGCCCAGACCCAGATCTCGGTAGGGCGCTGGGCGCGCATCTTTCGCATCCAATCGGGGTTTAAGAAAGTGGCGATCCCCCGAATACGGCGAGCGCTGAAAGAGAGGTTTTCCATGCGGGTTTTCTCAAGGATCGGCGCACTAACCCTCGGCGTTACGCTGCTCACCACGGCTGGAGCATGGGCGCAGGGCGATGCAGGCCCGTCCAGAGCTCAGACCGTAGTCACGGTACTGCCCAAGGGGGGCGAAGCAGCGGCAGCGATTCCCGAAAGCGCCCTCAAAGTCGAGGTAGGAGGAAAAACAGTGCAGCCGCTGGAATGGCGGCCCTATGGGCAAGGTGAGGTGCAGCTTGTGCTGCTGATTGACAACTCGGCTCGCACCAGTTTCGGACGCAATCTCGATGATCTTTCAAAGTTCATCAAGGACCTGCCGCCAAACGTGACTGCAGGCGTCGCGTATATGCAAAACGGCGCGGCTGTTTTTGCAAACCCCCTTTCAAAAGACCACACCAGCGTAGCTGGTGAGCTTCACCTGCCGGCGGGCAGCCCCGGTTCAAACGCGAGCCCTTACTTTTGCTTGCAAGATTTGGCCAAGCGCTGGCCCGCGGCGCCTTCCGCGGCGCGGCGCGAGGTGGTCATGATTACTGACGGGGTCGACCCGTATAACGTGCGCTACGACCCGCAAAACCCCTATATCCAGACCGCCCTGGACGCCTCAAATCGTGCCGGGCTGGTGGTTTACTCCATCTACTGGCGCGATCAGGGCCGGCTCAGCGGCACCTTTTACGAAACCGATGCAGGGCAAAATTATCTGACCCAGGTGGCCGATGCCACCGGCGGCAATCTGTACTACCAAGGGCTTACCAATCCCGTATCGTTTGTGCCGTTTCTGTCCGATTTGTCTCGTCGGCTCGAGAACCAATACGAGCTCGCAGTACCGGTCAAGGCGGAAAAGAAGGGGAGCTTCGATTCGCTCAAGGTCAAGACCGATATCGGCGGTCTCAAGCTAAGGGCTGCCGATCGCGTGGCGGTCGCGCCGGAAGGAGCCGCGACCCCGTAAGTGGACCTGCAAAGCACAGTTGTTAATCGGGCTTTGCTTTGCAACCACGCTGCTTACGCGACAGGAGCCGCGATAGGGCGTGCAGGACGGCGCTTCAGCCGGTCCAGCACAGGACGAGCCAGAAGCAGTATGGCCAGCACAACCGTTATCTCCAAAGGCGCGAGCACCCCAGCCTTGACGATCCACCAGTAGTGCAGAACTCCGGCGATTGCGGAGATATAAGCAAGCCGGTGCAGTAGCGACCAGTTCCTGCCGCCGAGCTTGCGGATCGACCAAGCGGTGGATGTGGCCGTGAGCGGCACGAGCAGCGCCCATGCCGTGAACCCGGCCCAGATATAGGGTCGTTGCTTCAGGTCGCCCAGGATGGCAGGCCAACTCCAGGCCGCGTACAGCCAAAGATAGGTAGCCAGGTGCAGCATTGCATACGCAAACGCGTACAGCCCCAGCATGCGCCGGAAACGGATCAGCCAGGAAAGCCGGGGTATCAGTTTGCGCACCGGCGTGACTGCAAGCGAGAGGACAAGGAGCCGGAGCGCGCCGAATCCGGTGAAAAACGTGACGGTTTCTGTCGGGTCGGGTCCGAGCGCAGACGGGTCGCCGGTTGCGCTCCGGAAAAAAAGAAAAAGGAGCCAGGCGAGCGGGCCAAGGCAAGCCATATGTACAGCTGCCTTGAGCCAGAGGATAAAACGGTTCGGCACGGGTCGCGGCTCCTCTTCGGATTTCTAGTAGAACTTCGCCAGGTCCATGCCTTTATACAGGCTTCCCACCTGGTCGCCATAGCCGTTGAACATCAGCGTCGGCTGCCTTTGCTTCCAGATTGGCGCGCCGATGACCCGCTCGGTGTGCTGCGACCAGCGCGGGTGGTCCACGTTCGGATTTACATTCGAGTAAAAGCCATACTCATTCGCTGCCAGTTCGTTCCAGGTCGTAGGCGGCTCCTTGTCGACGAACCGCACCGTCACAATGGACTTAATCGATTTAAAGCCGTATTTCCAAGGCACCACGATGCGGACCGGCGCGCCATCCTGGTTCGGCAGCGACTCGCCGTACAGACCGAATGTGAGCAGGGTGAGCGGGTTCATCGCTTCATCCATCCGCAATCCCTCGGTATAGGGCCAGCTAATGCCCGAGTCGCGGGTCAGCGGCATCTGCTGCGGGTCATACAAGGAGAGGAACTGCACGTACTTAGCCGAAGACAGCGGCTGGCAGAACTTAATGAACTCCGCGAGCGAGTAGCCTACCCAAGGGATGACCATGCTCCAGGCTTCCACGCAGCGAAAACGATAAATGCGCTCTTCCTGCGGGCGAAAACGAGCCAGATCGTCAATCGAAACAGTCCGGGGCTTTTGCACCAGGCCTTCCACCTTGACCGTCCAGGGATAGGTTTTGAGGCGGCCTGCGTTTTCAGATGGGTCGCTCTTGTCTGTGCCGAACTCGTAGAAATTGTTGTAGCTGGTGATATCTTTCATCGCCGTTGGCGTTAGGCCAGGGGTCGACAACGGACTTTTCACGGTATTGAGTTTGGTTGCGGCTTCCACGGCCGCGGCTGGCTGCAAAAGCCGTCTTCCTTTCACTGCCGTGACACCTGCCGCAACTGCGGCAGCGGCCATGAACGCGCGGCGACTCGTCCACGCGCTTTTCGGCGTGATCTCGGATGAAGGAATATCACTCGGCTTGCGAATCAGCATATTTTCTCCAGTACAGGCCTCCTACCTTAACGGAAGCAGGGTCACTCGGTTGGACGTAGATGGAACGCTCTCGCCAATGCGGGGAGCGCGACAGTTCCGGTGAGGTGAAACCCGGGCATGGTTTGGCTTGTATCTGACAGTTGAGTCTGAGACGCCGTCGCTGAACAGGTGGTTACAGTACGGAAGTACCCGGTTCACAAAGTAAGGAGGCTGAACGGGCGGAGATATGTGCCGATAAGGGACTGAATCGAGGATAAACATGAATAGCTCGAAAACACCCGCGGCAATGGCGCCACCCGAGTCCATGCCCAGCGCGACGGATACACCCTCCTTGGCCGAAATCATCTCGGCTTTGTCATTCGCGCTGGACCTGACCGAGGGCGCCGTACCGGGCCACGCCCTGCGGTCGTGCCTGCTCGGGATGCGGCTCGGGGTGGAGCTGCACTTCTCACATGGGATGCTGGCGGATCTTTACCATGCTCTCCTGCTCAAGGATGTCGGCTGTAGCAGCAATGCGGCGCGCATGTGCCAGATCATCGGCGGCGGCGACGACCGGGCGATCAAGGCAGGCATCAAGCTCGAGGACTGGACACAGCTGCACAAACCTAAACTGTCGACCCTGCGGCTGCTTTGGGCCCATGTTCTGCCGGGAGAAAGCAAGGCGGCCCGCATGGCCCGCATTCTGAGGATTGGGCTGACACAGCACAAAAACAACGAGGAAATGATCACCCTGCGTTGCGACCGTGGCGCGAGTATCGTTCGCAAAATCGGCCTGGGCGACGAGGCAGCGATCGCCGTTCAAAGTCTAGATGAGCACTGGGACGGCTCCGGCTACCCGCACCGGCTCAAGGGGCACGCGATCCCGCCCTTGGCGCGCGTCATGGCGGTTGCGCAACACCTGGATGTATTCGCGCTCGAGCGCGGGCCAGAAGAAGCCATGCGGGTATTGCACGAGCGGAGCGGCCGATGGTTCGACCCGGAGATCGTGCGGGCGGCGGAAAGCCTGCATCGGTGGGGAACGCTCTGGTTGCAATGTCTGCCTACCGAAGGTGTCGAAATTGCCGCGCCCGAACGCAATACACGCGCGGCGGTGCTCGCCTTTGCGCCTTCCGCAGCCAAGCGGATGAAGCCGGCGCACATCGACCTGATTTGCGAGGCATTCTCCGAGGTAGTCGATGCAAAGAGCCCTTTCACCTACCGGCATTCGATGGGTGTCACGGAAGCGGCGCGGCGGATCGGCGGGGCGATGAACCTTTCGCAGGAACGTTTGCAGCTGCTGCATCGTGCAGCGCTTCTGCACGATCTGGGCAAGCTGCGCGTGCCGAACTCGATCCTGGACAAGCCGGGCAAGCTCGACGACGGGGAATGGAAGATCATGCGGGAGCACTCGGGGATTACCGAGCAGATTCTTGCGCGGGTGCCGCAATACCGCGAGCTGGCTTCGATTGCAGGAGCGCACCATGAAAGGCTCGACGGTACTGGGTATCCTCACCGGCTCCGGGCAGAGGACCTGCCGCTGGAGGCGCGGATCCTGGCCGTTGCCGACGTGTATGGCGCGCTTACCGAGAACCGGCCATACCGGGCTGGATTTTCCGTCGATGCGGCGCTCGCCATCATGCAAGCCGACCTGCCGCATAAGCTCGATGGGGACTGCTTTGACACGCTCGTTGCGATATCGACGGAAGCTATTCCAGCACCGGCAGAACCGGCTATCCCGCCTGCGCTGCTTCAAAAGCAAGCGACCTTCAGCGGAGTGAACGCGCACGGGTGAAGCAAGTCCGGCTCCAGCCAGAGCCGCTCGCATGCATCCTTGCCAGTTGGCGGTCAGCGAAGCGGCTACTATGAGGCTGGAGAACGGCGATGGCGGGAACGTGGACACGGGAAGCGCATGGAGCTTTAAAGGAGAGCGAGCGGATCCAGCAGACGGCGCTGGTCCTGCTTGAGGCGCGGGAGAAAGGTAAACCCTTACCGGATTTGGATGCGGCGCTGCAGCCTGCTTCACTGCACGAGGCTTATGCGGTCCAGGATGCCATGGCGGAGCGCCTGGGCGTGATCGGCGGCTGGAAAATCGGAGCGCCCGGGCCGGAGGCGACCCCTATGTTTGGGCCGATTCCACTGCGGTTCGGCGTTGTGTCGACAGGTGGGGAGATCAAGGGGGAGAGGCGGCTGCGGGGCGTAGAAGCGGAAGTGGCGTTTCTGCTGCGCAAGGATCTGCCGATGCGCGAAGTGCCTTATAGCCGGGATGAGGTGCTGGAAGCGATCGCGAGCGCGCATCCGGCCATCGAGGTGCTGGAGTCGGCGTTTGTGGCGCCGGACGAGGCGGCGCAGCTGGCGATGGTGGCGGACCTACAGATGAACGGGGGGCTGGTGTACGGGCCGGCTTCGAAAGCGTGGCGGGAGAACGGGTTCGCGGGGGAGAAGCTGGAGGTAGTGGTGGACGGGGTAGTGCGGTGGGATGGAGTGGGCAAGGCCACGAATGGGCCGGATTTGCTGCGTTTGATGGAGTTCCTGGCGAATGAAGGGCAGTTCAGGACGGGGGGCTTGCAGGCGGGGCAGTGGATCACGACGGGGAGCTGGATGGGCAAGCTGCTGGCGATGCAGCGGTCGTCGGTGGAGGTGCGGTTTGAGCGGTTTGGGAATGTGGCGCTGAAGTTTGCGGAGTAGGTTTTTCCTTGTTCGGCGGTTCCCGTTTGTTTTCCGAGTACAGAAAGTGTGGTTTTTGGGCGTGAAACGGGGTGAAAAGGATGTGTTTTCGTCACCGTTTTGCGCGCTTAAGAAATGC
>CAXTWG010000022.1:26123-38224 GCA_964247895.1 uncultured Acidobacteriaceae bacterium | reverse complement strand
GGGGGATGTGGCTTACGGGGAGCGGAAGCTGCGGGCGCTCAGGACGGCGCTCGAGGAGCCGAATGCGACGGATTCGTTCCGGTCGCTGTTAGAGCAGGTGTTAGAGGATGCGCTCGTTGGAGGGGCGGGGGCGGTAGAGATGGAGCTGACCGGCGATCCGGCGCGGCCATTTTCGCTGTGGCCGGTAGATGCGGCGACGATCCAGGTGAACCCGAAATGGGATGGATCGCCTTCGGCTCCGCGGTGGGCGCAGGCGGTGGGAACGCCGCTGGCGGGGGCGGTGAGCGCGGGCGGACAGATTCTGTTGCTGGATGAGGAGTTGATGTACCTGCGGATGAATCCGCGAACGCACTCGCCGTTTGGGCTGGGGCCGCTGGAGGTGGCGTTCGAGACGGTGAACAGCTTTTTGGCGGCGCACCGGTTCGCGGGAAGGCTGGCGAGCAATGCGGTGAGCCAATACGCACTTTGGATGAATGAGACGACGCCGGAGCAGCATGACCGGGTGGTGCGGTGGTGGCAGGACGAGGTGGAGGGAACGGGACGCGTTCCTGTTCTTTCGACGGAGCAGAAACCGGAGGTACTGCGGTTTGCGGCGGGGACGGATGCGGATTTAAGGCTGAGCTGGCAGCAGTTTTTGATCCGAATGGTGGCGAATGCGTTTGGGGTGCCGCCGATGGTGCTGGGGTTGGAAGGGGATGTGAACCGGGCGACGGCGGAGGCGCAGGCGGATGAGCTGTTCCGGAGCGCGGTGGCACCGCTAGCGCGGCTGGTGAGCGAGCACATCACGCGTGACTTGTTCGCGAAGCGGCTGGGGTGGCGGGAGTTTGAGTTTGTGTTTACGGAGTTGCAGGCGCCGGATGCGCTGGAGACGGTGGATATCCAGGTGCAGCTGTTGCAGGCGGGGGTGTTGACAGTAGAGGAGGTGCGGGCGATGCGGGGGCTGCCTTCGTTGAACGCGCCGGTGAGGGTTGGAGTAGAGGGGGAGGGGTAAAGGGCAAAGAGTCCTAAGTAAAAGGAGCGAGGAGATTGTCGCCGGAGGCGGCCTTCAAAGGGCGCTCGTTCTTTAGCCGTTTAGTGAGGTCCAGGGAAGGCAGTCCTGAGTTCAGCTCATCGAGCAAACGCGCTCGGTGGGGAGCCACTTTTCGCTAAGGGTGCCCCAAGGCCTAAGACCTGGGGCACCCGGCACCCGACTTGTATGCAATGCGGGGGAAAGCAGATCCGTCGCTTCGTTCAGGGATGACAGTTGCCGGGCATTGACATTAAAGGCGAAAGGAGGCTGAAGAAAGCAAGAAGGGGCGCGGGCGGAGGCGAGCGTAGGGGAAACGAGAGAGAGGACAGGATGCGACTGGAAGCGATGGCGATGATGGTGCCGGAGGTGGCGGGCCACCCGAACCGGATTTTGTTTGAGGGGGTGCTCACAACCCTGGATGAACCGAGTACACGGCCGCCAACGGGGGCGCGAGGGCATCGGGTGATGTTGACGGCGAAAGCGGCGAACGAAGCACTGCCGAGTTTGCTAGGTATGGCGGTGGGGTTCACGCCGGGGTATGACGGACACGATGTGCGGCGCAAATGCGGACTGATCACGGAAGCGGACGTAGTGGGCCGAGATTTGCGGGTGCGCGGATATGTCTATGGGAGGGATTTCCCAGAGGTAGTGCGGCAGGTGGAGGCGAGCTTGCCGGGCTCGATGGGGATGAGTTATGAGCTGGCGGACGCTCAGGTGGAGGACACCAAGGCGGAGATATGGACAGTAACGCGGGCAATGTTTACGGGAGCGGCGGTGCTGTTGCGGGAGAAGGCGGCCTATGGCGGAACCTCGTTTCGGCTGCTGCGGAACCGGTGCCGGGCGGCGGTGCCGATGGCGGCCAGCTTAGGTGGGACGCGGCGGGAAGGCTGGCCGAGTCCGGTGCGGGAAAATCCTGCTTTTGCACAAACCAGTTTGGGACAGAAAGGATGGGGAGCGCAATGGAGCTAACAATGAATGAAGCAATGGAGGCTTTGCAGGCGAGCCTGGAGCGGTTGGGGGCGCGACTGGAGGCGGCGGCGAGCGTGCTGGAGGGTTCGGCGGCCAGGCTGGTGGAGACGGGCGAGGTCGGGAAGATTACGGCATCGATCGACAGTTCAGTTCGGGAGACGGAACTAGAGCGGCGGCTGGCGGAAGCGGAACGTGAGTTATCGGCGCTGCGGGCTTCTGTTGCGCCGGAGATGCCTGCAGGTGAGGTACCGATGACTGCTGGTGGGCGGAAGACGTTGCCAGCAGCAACAGTGCAGTTGTTGGCGAAGACCGGGCTAGATGCGGGGGAAACGGTCGATGTCGGGTCGCTCGATGCGGCGCTAGCGGGGTTGAGCGTGGAGCAGCGGATCGCGGTGAAGTCACAGATGCTACGGGTGGGGACACTGGTGTTGTAAGTGGGCGGTATTTCTGTGAAACAAAGCAGATTCATCGTCGCGGCACTGCTCAGGATGACAGTTATCCAAAAGTGCGATGGTAGGTAGAGGAGAAGCGAAGTCCTGAGTTGCTTTTAAGGAAGTAGCTATAACTTGAAAGCAGATCTGAGGCACCTCACTTACCGTTGTGGGGCTGCGATGAAGGGATTGGCTTCTACTCGCGCAAGCAAAGACTGCTCGCTATGGCTCCGGTTGGTAGCCGCTGGGGATAGCTGGCTTTTGATTGAAGTTGATTTGGCGCGTTGGTGGGAGTGCCGGGCTTGAGATTGCGAAGTGGGCAGGGCTGAGGCTCTGCCCATTTTGTGTGCGCAATGCGAGAACAAACGCCCTTAAATGGGCAAGGAGAATGGAATGAAGGCGAATTTTCTGGAGATTCACTCGGCGGCTGATTTTATCGGGCCTGGCGCGGTGGAAGTGCCGATGTACCAGAGTGAAATCACCGATATTGTGCGCCGGCGTGGAGCATTTGGGCAGAGAATCCGGCAGGTTCCAGCTACGGGGCACCCTTCGCGGTTCTTTGAGGAGACGGCGATTCCCTCGCCTGGCGCAGCGGGGTTTGTGGATCCGCGGAATATTGCGGCTCCGGTCGTTACACCGACGCGGGTGGAGCGGTCGGTGCCGTTGAAAGCTGTCGTCGCGCAACTTTCCTACAATCTGTTCGATGTAGAGCTGGGGGTGCAGCAGAAGCAGTTTGCTTATCTACAGGCGAAGGATCTGATGGATACGGTCGATGGCGTACTTCGGTCGCACGATGTGGCGCTTTGGAACGGGTCGGATACTTCGCTGACGGCTCCGACAACGGCGCAATATTTTGGCGCGGCGGCGCAGATTGCGGCAGGGGGCAACTCGACGACGATTGGAACTTCCGGCTCGATAACGGATGGGTTGAAGACTGTAGTGGCGCAGATGGTGGCGAACTCGGGTTTTGAGGTGCGGCCGACCGCAATCTATGCGAACCCAGTGTTGCTGGATCTGCTGGACCGTGAGTTAAAGACGGAATTTAACGTGGTGCTAAGCACGAAGGAGGTGACGGCGGGGCTTTCAGTAAAAACCTTGTCGACACAAGCTGGAGAGCTGCCGCTGATTCCTGACTGGACCCTGAGCTACACGGGGACGCCGGGTTCGGGCTCGGCGGTGCTGCCGGCCTATATTGTGACGGAGGACATGGTCGAGTATCACTGGCTGGGGGATCCAAATGCCCGGATTTTCCAGTTGGGAGTGCCGGGCTCGCTGGCGCAGCAATATGTGGTGGCGAAGTTTGGCGGCGTTGTCGTAAAAGGAGCGAGCTATGCGCACGCACAGGTGCTTGTGGATCGCTAAGCAGTGATGTTTAAAGGCGGGCTGCCCTGAAAGGGGCGGCCCTTTTATTTGCGCGCGAGGAGGATGAATGGGGTATTTGCAGCCGAGCGAGTATGCGGCGTTTGGGCTAGCGCCGGACACGACGGATGATTGGGTGACTATAGCATCGGCGCTGATGGATAGTTACTGTCGGCGGGCAAGCCTGTCAGTAACACAGTACACGGAGCGGCTGCGACTGTTGGCTGGCTCACAGAGCGCGCAATTGAGCTACTTGCCCTTGGTTGCGGCGACGCCAGCAGTGGTGCCGTTCGTACAAGTACAAGCACGGTACACATTTCCGAGAAGGGGAGAGCCGGATAATGAAATCCGAGGAATTTGGACGGCATTTTCACTGCCGGGAAGCTGGGTGACAGTGGATCCGACAACCGTAGACTGGATGGCAGATGGGGGAATCACTCTTCCGCTGAGCTTGCTGGGACTGCCGTTTAATGAAGTTTCAGTGACATATACGGCAGGACTATCTGTAACTCCGGATGCGGTAAAGAGTGCATGCGCTTTGATAGTTAAGAATGCTCAAAGCACGCCAGGGATGAACGTCAAGCAGAGCCGGGTAGACATGCTGCAAGTGCAATATTTTTCGGACTCGCTGTTGGACAGCAATGTAAAAACACTTTTGCGACCATGGGTTGCGAATCGACTGGGGTGAGCGATGGCGAGTGTGCGGAACGCGAGCGAAGCAGGGCAACGAATGGCAGACACGCTTCTGCGCGCTACGGGCGGGATGACGGCGACACTTATTGTTTCGCCGTCGCAAGGGAACACGGCAGATCGCGGGCAAATCGGTCTGGATGCACCAGGGTTCCAAGCTGTTGCACTCGCGCCCGTTGCGTTCCGGCGGACGCGGCCTGTATTGCAGGAGGGGAAAACAGCAAGGTACGAGTTGCTAGTGTCGGCCTCTGCGGTAGAGGAGTTGGTTGGACTATTACAGCTGGACTCGGCGGAGGTCCTGTTTGCGGTAACGGCGAGCATAGTGTTAGCCGAACTGAATTTTGAAATTGAGAGTTGGGGAAGCACGTTGCAACTGGGGCAGCCCGTGCTATACCGGCTGCTGCTGCGCGGAGCTGCATCGCTGGCATTAACGATGCAAAGTTAAGGAGAGGAAAATGCAGAATGCGCGAGACAGCTTTTATATTGCGCTGCGGAATCGCCTAGCGACATTGAATCCAGCACGGACAATTAAGGTGCGGGGAGTGCAGAGGCCGTCGCTGTTGGTCGAAGATGCGGAAGCGCCGATGAGCGGACTCGTGGAGGATGTATTTGTTCTACGCTGGACTTCTGCGACGGTGGTGGAGGGAATGCCTTGCACGCTGATGAGCATGGGCTGCGAAATACATTATGCAACGAGTGGTACACAGGCGAACGCTGGTTCTGATCGCGGAAGAACACTATGCGAGATGGACCGAGAGTTGCTGACTATCTTGCAGCCTCTGTGGACAGCTAAGTTCTGCTACTCCATGACGCCTCCTGTAATCATGCAGACTAATGTCTTCTGGACAGAGCCAGAACTCAGTGCAGCAACAATAGACCGAAATACATTAAAGCGGGTTGTTAAATTGATTGTATATGCGTTTGAGGAGCTTGGAGACTTATGAGTGCGTTAACTTCAGTTATACCGCTTTCGCTGCCAATGATTACCCGGCGTGTGCGGGCATACTTTGCGCCGGTGAATCGAATCACTGGAGTACCGGCAATTTTCGATCCAGTAGTCAATGCAGAATGGCAGCTAAATTCACCACCTGCACCATGGATTGATCTGGGCTGGGTTTCTGCATTCAGCCGGGGGTCGGAAAGCAAGATTGTTGAAGTCGATACGGGAAGTCCTGCAACGGTACAAGTGCAAAGTCGACAGAAAACGGGAGCCACGATATCATTTCGCTTTGATAGCTGGACCAAATTGTCAATGGCGCTGTCGGCTAGCTCACAACATACGAACCTGTTGACATCAACAGCCAGCGTAAACGGATTAGGTGGAAGCGTTGTTCCCGCCACCACTTTGCAGAAGGGAACGACTGCGAATACCTTGTATCTTGGAACACTAGATTCAACTCGTTTCAATGTGGGTGACCTTATAGTCATTGACGACGACTACTCTACGCAGACCGGTTTTGTAGGTGCCGCAGTAGCTGGAAGCTGGGTGAGCGACGCAGCTTCTATATGTAATGACATCGACTATATACGCCGTATCTCATTCAACATTGGTCAGATCGTTGCAGTTGGCCAAGACGGGGGTTTACAGCTTTCAGCACCCCTCATTGCCGGCCCACCTTCC
This sequence comes from uncultured Acidobacteriaceae bacterium, assembly GCA_964247895.1. Classification (GTDB taxonomy): domain Bacteria; phylum Acidobacteriota; class Terriglobia; order Terriglobales; family Acidobacteriaceae; genus EB88. The sequence continues at coordinate 32,145 of CAXTWG010000022.1, read as the reverse complement.
TCAGCTATGAAGCTACAGCAAATTGTCGGATTTTCTGATCGCGAAGGCGGGTCATTTTTCCAAGAGTGGTCTGCATTATTTGTATTACAAGGGGTTCAAGGAGAGCGGCTCTTCCATTATTATCCGCGTTTGCAGCCATGTCAGAGTGCGTCCGAAGTGAGCGTCGCAATAAGCCCTTTGTTGAATCACATACTGCCAGATGCACGATTCCGAGCACTGCCAATAGCCGATCCTCATGACAACATTCAAACTGTGTATTACCGGACTTTTATTCCCGCTCCAAGTGGGCGTATTTAGTCACGTCAAGGACACTATGAAAATACTTATCAACAACTTAGACGATCTAGGTTATATTGACTATACAGCCTTTCTCCAATTCGGGACGAGTGCTGCGATAATGAGACATTTCAACGAGCCTACCCAAAGCCAATTGACTTTTATGCTTGGGGCAAATTCAATCGTGCCTAAAGCAAATGCGCGAGTTCGCATTGAAAACTCATCAGGAGCACCGCTGTTCACCGGTTTTGTGATTAGTATTCCTATTGTATCAAGTGAAGGTGAGCAGACAGCCTGTACCGTTCATACAATCAAGCTTAACTTGATCAGCGATGAAGGCATCCTTGATTTGAACGCGTGGACCACGCAAACGACTCTGTTGGGGCAATCAACAAGTAACAACTGGAAGCTCTTAGACAATGTAGCGACGAAATCGGGATTGCCTTTAAATCTTTCGAGTCAACCTGCAGTTACGAGCAGAGTTCTTATGAACAGAGGCGCTCGATGGTCAGACCTGGCCGGTATTCTTGCAGGAAACACGCAAAGCACGTATCGGGCTATAGATGGGTCAATAAAGGTTGTCCCTGTAGGAACAGTTGAACATCATGTATCATCTAATGATCCCGGCTTAAAGCTAACCAGTCACACGATTAAAGACCTGCGCTGGTTAGCCAGTGACATTACAGTTATAGGACATGAAGAGCCACAGGCATACGTAACTGAAGTTTTCGAAGGTGACGGTGTTACCAAAGAATTTCGCCTTACGAAAACACCCTTTAAGCCTAAAGCGGCGCAAAGAACATCTATAGTAGATTCTTTTCAGGGTACTTTCATAAATCCGCAGTTGTGGGTTACGGTTGATGCAGGCGGGCACATTGCCTTAACTGCAAATGGACTGACATGTGTTGGGGGATCTGGCAGAGATGGCGAGAGCAGCGTCTCGTCTGTGCAAACTCTGGAAATGGGTGGAAATATCGTCATTGAGATCGCTGGCATTCGAATACAACCCGCAAGCGAAGGTGTGATTGGAGGTTTATATACGAGTAACATTCAAAGCAGTAACTGCTTTGCGGGGTTTGCTATACTAAATAGCAGTAACGCAATTAGTGTTACGGCTATTGTAGAAGGGACCGCGTTCGGTTCCACTTTTCTAATTGATTCAAGTCGCGAGTATATTTTCCGTATGCGTCTTTCTATCATGGAGGTAGAGCGAGTTCGTCAGACATACTTTTATCGAACGGAAGAAGGTCCCGCATCAATAGGCGGCAACGTTGTGGAGGGCGGCGGCTGGATTACCTTCGAGGTACAAGATACCACTGGTGGCGTGGTATCACTACCTATCATCTTGTACTCCGGCGAAGTCTTGGATATACCACCAGCGTGTAATGTGGGCCTAGTTTGTAGTGGTTCGTTATTTTGTAGCCTGACCCAGGTCCGCTGCATGCAATCAGGGCCCGTCTTAGTTGAACTCGGCATAAGTGCAGCAATATCTTTGAGTCAACATATTGGTTTGGCTGCTGAAGGTGCCGCATGTAGGGTGACATCGTCCAATTCTATTGAATTCTACCCGGCAAGCGTGCCGTCGGTAAGTACTCCTGTAATTGTACAGTATCGCTCTGTTGAGATGGCAGTTGCGAGACAAACCGCAAAACAGGCCGAAGGTCTTCCTAAGACTACTGGAGGCGGTACTCTACTGACAGCCTGGGCGGGATCGGTCACGAGCCCTCCAGCATGGAGTAGTATAGATTGTAGCAATGCTGTGACAGCTCTACTCGCAGCTGTTGAAAGTGGTACTTGCTTCGTGCAGGGCATATACACCAAAGAAGTTGCAGAGATCGAGAACGACATTTGGCCCGGTGATTCCCTCAATGTTGATATCGGTGGATCTTCAGCGAACGCGGTTATACGTTCTTCGGAACTAGAGTTATTAGGATCTAATCCTGATTTATTGACTTACCGGGTTCAGTTTGCCGATGGTTGGGCGCATAACTTAAGTATACTAATGTCGACTACAGTGCCCGTAAACGCGATAATTCCTCAAGATCCACAAGATATGAACATGTCAATGGTAGAAAGCATAACGAAGTTACGCATTAAAGCTATCACTGGCGGCGCCATAACTGTATACGCGGGCCTAGAGGCACCTGCCGGCGGAGGTTTCGAAGTGCGCCGGCGTGATTACACATTTGGCTTGAGAGGCGGCTCTGATCTGGTGCTAAGAACGTCTTCAAGCAGCTTTACTATTCCTGTGTCTTGGCCTGGTGAGCAGTTTTTTATTAGAATGTTCGATGGCGCAAACTCACCAAGCTACTCGGATAAGTCGGCGGTATTGATAGTGAACGTTTCAACTTAAAGCAGTGATCTTACGGCATTGGAGAATGAAAGTATGTGTGTACTGGGCGCCTGTATATTCTCGAGTCGTGGAACTAGGGATGCAGCTAGACATGGCGTGTAGAATCTCAGCAAAAAATACGGGTCTGGGAATAATCAGAATCGTACATCAAGCCACTTAAGCCTTAATGGTTGGGCTAGGATGGGCTAAGTTTTGGTACGATATATTAGGTTGTTGTTGGGATAGATTGATTTGAGTAAATCCAGGCAAGCCATCTCGTGCAGTTCATCTACCCTTCGGGGCTACGAAAGTAAAGTGTAAATATAAATACCCGCAAAAGCGGGTGACGTAAAACTTAGCATTTGCCGAATCCGTTTTCATAAAGTAAAATGCATCATGGCTTCGTTAGTTCAGGTCGGCGTGGTAATGGGAAGCGTCAGTGATTTAGAAGTCATGCGTCTCGCAAGTGAGACCCTAGTGGAGTTGGGAATCGGCTGCGAATCGCGTATTGTGTCCGCCCATCGCACGCCAGATTTGTTGTTCGAGTATGCGTCATCAGCTCAGGTTAGGGGAATTAAGGTCATAATTGCTGGCGCAGGCGGAGCTGCGCATCTACCAGGCATGCTTGCTTCAAAAACTGTGATACCAGTACTCGGCGTTCCTATTCCGGCAACTGTCCTAAATGGAATTGATTCGTTGCTGTCAATAGTCCAAATGCCAAAAGGGATCCCAGTTGGGACATTGAGCATAGGCTATGCCGGCGCTGTAAATGCAGCCTTGCTTGCTGTCGAAATTCTGGCCCTTTCTGATCCGACCACACAGCGCCAACTAGTAGCATGGCGGCTGAAACAGTCACAGGAAGTCCTTGCACAGGAGCTACTGTGACCTCTATCGTTCGACCAGGCTCTTTTATAGGTATCTTTGGAGGTGGCCAGCTTGGACGCATGATGGCAATGGCCGCACATTCCCTTGGATATCATATCAATGTTATGGACCCTGACCCAGCCTGCCCAGCGCGAGTCTTAGCGAATACGTGGATAGAGGGTAGTTGGGATAGTGTAAGCAAAGCAATTGCTCTCGCCAGTTGTAGTGATGTTTTAACATTTGAAATAGAGAAAGTATCTCGGGAAAGCCTATCTGCTGTTTCAGCCTGCACCATCCGCCCAAGCTCGTTAATCATGGGAATTGTACAGGACCGCGTTCGCCAGAAAGCTTGGCTTTTGCAGCATGGTCTGCCCATTGGGGCGTTCAAGGCGGTATCATCCCTACAAGGTTTGCAGTTAGCCACTGAGAGTCTTGGCCCTGATATTTTTCTCAAAAGTGCTTCGGGTGGATACGATGGCCGAAATCAAGTAAGGATAGCTGAGCCTTCTGCGAAGGTTTTATGTTCTGCATGGGAGGCGCTTGGGGGAGGGCCGTGCATTGCTGAGCAGGCTTTAACCCTACAATCAGAAATGTCTGTAATGGTCGCACGATCGCCCAGTGGCCAAACCAGTGTGTACCCCTCTGCGCGAAATTATCACCACAATAAGGTGCTTACTTGGAGCGTGCTGCCTGCGGCGATGTCACCTATGCTAGAACGTGCGGCGCGGAAGCTGGCTTTACAAATTGCCGAAAGTCTTAAATTAGAAGGCTGTTTAGCTGTGGAGATGTTTGTTACTGAAGATGGCGCTTTATTGGTAAATGAATTGGCTCCGCGTCCTCACAATAGTTATCATGCAAGTGAGCGGGCTTGCGAGACCAGTCAGTTTGAGCAGATAATACGAGCAATTTGCAATCTCCCGCTTGGAAGTGTTGAGATCGTAAAGCCAACAGCCGTTGTAAATTTGTTTGGTGACCTGTGGATGGAAGGTCTTCCCTGCTTTGAGAGGGCGCTTTCAATCTCAGAAGTTCGTTTGCACTTGTATGGAAAAAGTAAGCCAAGCAAAGGACGCAAAATGGGTCACTTATCTGCAACTGGGAACACTTCCGAAGAAGCACTAGAGCGTGTGATGGCTGCTTTCAATGCAATCTTTAAGTAAAGGCAAAATAGTTGTAATCACTTGTTATGCGATCGGCAGCAAAGTTCCATATAGATTTGCCTAAAGGCATTATCTTAAGCCCTTTTCAATGTATATAGTCAATCTCGACGCTCTAGTCGAGAGATTCATTCCAGGATTCCAGTACCTTCTTTACTTCGGCCATGAACTTTCCGGCATCCGCCCCATCTATAATCCTGTGATCGAAGCCAAGTGTAAGGTGAATGAAGCTTCGGATTGCGATTGATTCCGACCCGAGTTCATCGAGAGTGACTGCTGGTTCTTTGAGTAGACCTCCTATACCTAAGATCGCGCTTTCTGGCGCATTGATGATCGGCGTTCCAAATTGTTCCCCGTAGATGCCGGCGTTCGTTAAAGTAAACGTGCCCGTGCCTACCTCATCAGGTTTAAGCTTTTTGGTGCGAGCACGTTCAGCAACGTCTGCGATTGCACGAGCCACCCCCAAAAAGCTGCGCTCCTCTACATTCTTGATTACAGGTACAATCAGACCCCAATCTAAGGCAACAGCTATACCCAAATTAATACTGGCGTGATAGCGAATAGCGTCACCTTCTATTGAGGCATTCAGGATTGGCATCTTGCGCAAAGTGCAAGTAACAGCGCGGGCAATAAAAGGCATGTATGTCAACTTCGTCCCGTTACGCTGCTCGTACCTGCTTTTCTCTCTTTCGCGGAGCTTAACTATCCTGGTCAGGTCTACTTTAAAGATAGTGTGAACATGTGCATTTGTTCGCTTTGACTCCACCATCCGCTGCGCGATAATTGACCGCATTCTGGTCATCGGTACTAACTGTCCATGCAAGGGCAAACTGGCAACAATGCTAACTGGACTAGATGGGATCGGGGCTGGAGCCGGAATGCTTTTTATCGGCGCGGAAGTGTTTTTCGTTGGTAGTCTATCAATCGGAGTCTCTTTACTGATATGTCCGAGCACATCCTCTTTCGTGACCCGCCCCGCCGACCCTGTTCCCGGGATATGTTTTAGATCAAGGTCATGCTCCTTCACCATCTTTCGCACAAGCGGTGAGGATCGAACTTTTTCCGTTTCCGCGTGTTCCTCAATCGGCGGAGCTGTCGAGCCGCTCGGGATGGCCGAAGGCTTGCCGTCCAACGCAGCCGGTGCTCCTTTAGAAGGTTGTACGACCGCCCCGCTTGTGCTTCCAGCTATTGTGGCGACTGTCGTATTCACCTGCACCGTGGTGCCGGCTTCGGCTCGAATCTCTTGAAGTAAACCGGCTACCGGGGATGGAATTTCCGCATCTACCTTATCCGTCGATATCTCGAATAAGGGTTCATCCCGGTCTACCCTGTCCCCGACGTTCTTTAGCCATTTCGTTATGGTGCCTTCAAAAATAGACTCGCCCATCTGCGGCAT
>CAXTWG010000022.1:0-26023 GCA_964247895.1 uncultured Acidobacteriaceae bacterium | reverse complement strand
GACTCGCCCATCTGCGGCATCACCACATCCGTCGCCATTTACCTTCTCCCGCAAGCACATGTAGCCTGCAAACACCCTAGTGTACGGTATAAGCTCCATGCAGCGCGCAATCCCCGTCGCGCTCTTCTGACATCTCACGTTAAAACGAACCTAAAAAGGAAGCATCCATGAGCTTTATGAACATCCTTACCTCCCTCGCAGGCCAAGGCGGCGGCATGCAAGCCTCTCCCGAGCAGCACGCCTCTGTCACACAATCCCTGCTCTCGCACTTCAGCAATCAACCGGGCGGTCTATCCGGTCTTGCCAACCAATTCCGGCAGAATGGCATGGGTGAGCACGTCGATGGATGGCTCAATTCCCAGCCCGGCCAGCCTCCGCAAGCTCTACAACCTCAGCAGGTAGAGCAGGGCATGGGTCAGGACCAAATCCAATCTGTAGCCCAGCATGCCGGCATCAGCCCCGAGATCGCCAAGATCGCGCTCGCTGCCGCACTCCCCATGTTGATGTCGCACCTTTCCCAGGGCTCTGGTCAGCTGCCTCAGCAGGCGACTTCCGGTAGCGGCCTTGCCGGCCTGGCACAAAGCCTGTTTTCTCGCGCTCTTTAACTCACGAAAGGTTCCAGCATGGCCGATCTCGATCAACTGAGGCAAAAGTATGCCCCGGTGCTCGCCCTTTTCCAGCATTTCGCTCCACAAGGAGCGCACCTCCAGGATGTTTCCCTCAATGACAACGGTAAACTCCTCATCCGCGGAACCGTCCCATCTACGGTCATTGCAAATCGCGTTTGGGATGTGATCAAGCAAACCGACCCCACCTTTGCAGACCTGCACCACGAAATAGGCACCACCGGCAGCGCCGAGCAGGCCTACACCATCGCTCCCGGTGACAATCTGTCTAAAATCAGTCAGTATTTTTATGGCTCCGCAAACCAGTACCAAAAACTTGCTCAAGCCAACAAAATTGCCGACCCCGACAAGATTCACGCCGGCCAGCAAATCCAAATTCCGGTTCTTACCTGATTTGCTCGGCCAGTAAGGAGCATAATTTCCTCATCGTTTTTTTCTGCACGTTTCGCTTTGCATGCCTCACGGGCAATTGTGCGCTGTTTACACCCGGAACGATCGATTTCACCTGATCTCTACTTTGCTACTCCCCACACAATCCGCCGTGCGGGGAGCTGGCAAAGCAGTGGACGCAGCGCTACCTTGCACCATGCTGTGCCTTTTAATCTGGCATTCAGCAAACCAATAAACGTAGCCGGGCTACCGATCGATTGCTCCAAACGGGAGAAACAAGGAGAACGCTGTCCCGCGGTGTGGAAGCACATTGGACGAGCGCACCAGCAATGTCCCGTTGTGACGCGCAGTAATCTCGCGCGAAACCCATAGTCCTAGGCCGGTTCCACCAATTCCTTTGGTAGAGAAAAAGGCATCGAAACTTCGTCGGCGCGTTTCATTGCTCATACCTGTGCCCGTGTCGCCCACCGTCAACACAAGACCGCTGCGACCGCTTGGCCAGTGCGTTCCTTCGCGTGAGCGAAGTACAAGTCGGCCCCCATCCGCGTGCATCGCATCGATCGCATTGCCCACAAGATTGTTCAACACCTGCCGGATTTCACCGTCGAAGCAAAGCACCGATTGTTTTGCTCGCTCGCGCCGCAGTACCTCCACATGGGCATTCACCAGGCGGCCTTGATATAAGGAAAGAACAGAATCGAACAGCTCGGACGCAAACATAAGTCGCGGATTGGTCGCCTGCTTATGAAACCGCAACGTTTGGCTCATGATCGCTGAAACTCGTCGGAGCTCCCTTTCTGCCGTGTCCAGGTAGTCCTCTACAACCTCGGGCAAGCCTTCACTGTGCCGCGCCAAGTAAAGCAAGTTCGTCACGGACTCCAGCGGGTTGTTCATCTCGTGCGCGATCGTCGAGGCGAGCCGCCCCACCGCTGCTAGCTTTTCGGCCTGCCGGAGAGCGGCCTCGGCCAGCCGTCGTTCCGTCGCGTTGATATTGACGCCGACGATGCGAACAACCTCGCCGGAAGACGAGCGTACAGGGCTGCCATGGTAAGCAACCCAGTGGGTAGACCCATCCGGCCAGCACAAACGGAACTCCGCATGAAGTTCGCCGGTGCCCTCCAGCGCGGGCGCAAGCGCGTCCTCGACAAGGAGGCGATCGTCCGGATGTACGCACTGCATGAGCAAGTCGATGTGCCCGAGCTCCCGCGAAGGACGCCCATAAATCAAAGCCGGATTCCCACTCCAAACGAACTTCCCTGTGGCCAGTTCCCAGTCCCACGACGCAATCCGCGCGGACTTCTGCGCAAGACGCATGCGCTCCTCACTGCTTTGAAAATGCTGGGCAGTGCGGGCCTGCGTACCCAAAATGCGGCGCTGCTCCAGCAAGACCATCACCTGCCGGGCAAGGGCCTCCAGCGCAGCTATCTGGCGGGTACTCAACTCGCGCGGTTGGGTGTCGATGACGCAAACGGTACCCAGAACCTGCCCTCCCCGCTCGAGAATGGGAGCGCCTGCATAGAAGCGGATTCGCGGGCCGCCGACCACCAGGGGATTGTCTCGAAAACGGGAGTCGTTCGCCGCGTCTGGGACGACCAGCGTTTGTGATGTAGGGAGTGTGTGGGCGCAAAAGCTTTCGGACCTCGACGTCTCCCGCAAGCCCAACCCGCGCTCGGATTTAAACCATTGCCGGTCCGCATCGACAAGGGATACCAGCGCGATAGGAGTCCCGCAGATGAACGAAGCGAGCTCGGTGATGTCTTCGTAATCCTGCTCAGGAAGCGAATCAAGGATGGAAAGAGACTCCAGAGCGGCGAGGCGAGCCTGCTCCTCCTCCGGTGCAAGTGTCTGTTGAGGCGTGCTGTCCACCAGGGAAGTCTCTCACGCTTCCCTTGACCCTGTTGGCAAGATCACATACCTTCAGCATTTCTCATACTCCCATACCGCTTTGCGCGGATGCCGCACAAGCAACTTAGGGATAGGCCTGGAGCTGCCTGAGCAGGGCGACTTTGCGCTCCGGCGGGAGAAAGCTCGCTTCAATGGAGTTGGCGGCGAGTTCCCGCAGCTGCTCGCGTGTAAACTCAAACGCGCGCGTCGCCAGCCGGTACTCACCTTCCAGATCGCTGCCGAACAGCGAAGGATCGTCCGAGTTCAACGTAACCATCAGCCCGGAATCGAAATAAGAGCGCACAGGATGCTCGGCAAGAGAAGCGCACGAGGTCGTGCGCAGGTTGGATGTGATGCAGATCTCCAGCGGAATCTGGCGCTCGGCAAGCACGGCCATGAGCTCCGGGTCGTCAATGGCCGAAAGAGCATGCCCAAGGCGCTCAGCCCCGATATTCAGCGCACCCCATATCCCCTCCGGCCCCACAGTCTCGCCGGCATGCGCGGTCAGCCGGAGCCCTGCCTCCCGCGCCTGGGCATAAAGCGGACGAAATGGTTCGGCCCCTGTGCGCCGTTCATCCCCCCCAATCCCGATTCCCACAATGCTCGGATGCTCGCGCCGCATCTCTGCGGCTTTTCGAAAAACCCGCTCAGCTTCTTCAGGCCCAAAATGCCGGACTGCATCGAAAATCCACAAGCAGGTGATTCCCCATAAGCGCTCCGCCTCGATCCGGGCACGTTCCATGCCGGCGAACAACGGCTCAAACTCGGTCCGGCGCCAGTAATACACCACCCCGACGGAAACGTACACCTCGGCATGGACGACCCCCTGCGCATGCAGTCGCTCGAGCATGCAAAATGTGACGAGCTCGTAATCTTCCGCGGTTTGCAGCGCGGCGGTAATCGCTTTAAAAGCGAGCAGAAACCCCGAAAAGTCCGTGTACTCATAAAGAGCGTGGGCGGCTTCGAGCGTGAGCGGCGTCCCCCGGCGCCCGGAAAGCGCCACAAGGGTTTCCGGCGTGACCGTGCCTTCGAGGTGAAGATGAAGCTCGGCCTTGGGGAGAGTGCGGAGAAAATGGGTGAAAGACATAGCGTTGCAGCATCAGACTACCGGACTGCTGGCTGACGAGGAGCGTTGAACGCCCGTGACGGGTGAGCATTGTCAGCTCTCACTTTGATTTGCCGGAGCCGGAAAGGACGCACCCCATACGCCGGGAGGCGATGCGGTGGGGCGCTTGGCTCACAGCATCGCCTCCTTTGGACATTGCCTACAAGGGTCCAAACGGGCCTACGGTGCGAGCGAGGATCCGCCGCCCTTATTGAAGGCGTGCAGCGTTGAGAGCTTCGCCGAAGGCATTCGCGGTGGTGAAAATCTCGCGGAGCGCCGGATTGCGAAGATTCTCACGAAGGTACGCCAGTTCCTGCTCGAGCCGCAAAAGCGCAGCCGCAATCGCAGACTCATTGGTGATCGCAATATCGCGCCACATCGAGTAGGAGCTTCCGCCCAGGCGTGTCATTTCGCGTAAAGCGCGGCCGCCGATCGCGTACAGCGCATCTCCCTCGCCGCCCTTGAACTGCTCTTGGAGCATCGCGGCAAGGGCGGAAGCGACAAACTGCGGCAAGTGGCTGGCCGAGGCGCAAATCCTGTCGTGCTCCTCCGGCGAAAGGGTAAGCGCGCGCGCACCGAACTTTTCCACCCACCCGAGCCACTGGTTAGCATACGGATGGTCGGGCAACGTGGTCGGCTCGGCTGCGGAAACACCGGTAAAAAGCCACACGGCATTGCGAAACAGGTCGGCTTCTGCGTGCGCAGGGCCGGCGTATTCCTTGCCTGCCATTGGGTGCCCCGGCAGCCACGCAGCCTGCCCTTCCCCATTGTATAAACCTCCCGCACGCTGGAGGAGAAAGCCCTTCACACTGCCGACATCCGTGACCAGTTGCGAGGGGGCGAGCACAGGTGCGAGCTGCTCCAGCCACTCGGCGATCGTCAACACCGGCCCGGCTAGCACGATCACGTCGGCCGCAAGCGCGCAGACAAAAGGATCCTCATTCGCGTCCGATGCAATGACCGGATCGACTGCCCCCCGTGCGCGAGCCTTGGCAAGAACGGCGCGGTCGGGGTCCCAGCCGAGAATATTCCCCGAAAACCCAGCTTGGCGTAGCGCAAGTCCGGTCGAGGCTCCGATAAGACCTGTGCCGAAAATGGCAACCCGGCGAATACTGCCGCCCAGGGTATCCACCACGCGCCTGTTCAGCTCTGTGTGCATCGTGCTCCTCGGGCCCGGGCTACGGGCAACGGAAGTGACCCGGTTTCCCGGAGTTAGCCTGCCAGGCGACGGCCCAAGGCCGGTGCCATCGCCCGCAGCTCGCCCATGAGCTTTTCCAGCTGCTCGGGGTTGAGGGTTTGGGCTGCGTCGGAAATCGCCCGCTCGGGATCCGGGTGCGCTTCGATAAGCAAACCGTCTGCCCCCGCCGCAACTGCCGCGCGGGCCATGGCCGGCACCAGATCGCGCCGTCCGCAGCCATGGGAAGGATCCCCGAAAATTGGAAGATGAGACAGCTTCTTGACTACGGGGATGGCGGAAATGTCCATCGTATTGCGGGTATACGTTTCAAAAGTCTTGATACCACGCTCGCACAGCATCACCTCTCGATTGCCGCCGGAAAGGATGTACTCGCTTGAAAGCAGCAGCTCCTCGACCGTGGCGGCGGGGCCACGCTTGAGCAGAACCGGCTTGCGGGTTTGCCCCAGCTCTCGCAGAAGATTGAAGTTCTGCATATTGCGCGCACCTACCTGGAAACAATCAATATAGGCCAGCATGGGCTCAATCTGAGCAATCTCCATGACTTCCGTAATGACGAGCAGTCCCGTTTTGGCGCCTGCCTCCTCGAGCAGTTTCAGTCCATCGAGCCCCATGCCCTGAAACGAGTACGGAGAGGAACGCGGTTTGTAAGCCCCTCCGCGAAGAAACTGAGCTCCCGCTGCCTTCACCAGGGCCGCCGAAGCAAAGATTTGCTCGCGACTCTCGACCGCGCACGGACCGGCCATCACCACCACCTCCGGGCCGCCGACCGTCACGCCATTCGCAAACCGGATCTCCGTTCCTTCCGGCGCAAAATTCCGTCCGGCAAGCTTGTAAGGCGAGGAAATACGATAAGCATCGGACACCCCCGGCAATACCTGGTACTCGTTTACGTCGAATGAATCCGGCCGGCCCACCCCGGCAAGGATCGTCTGGGTCGCTCCCGTCGTGCGGTGTACCTTGAATCCGTCCTCAACAAGACGCTCGACAATATGCTCAATCTGGGCCGCACTTGCGCCCTCCTGCATCGCTACGATCACTGGAAATCCTTTCCCGGCTGGCGCCCTTTGGGGTCCTTGGCGAGTTCGCTTGCAAGCTCATCTGCCTGCAGCGCACGCATGACGTCGATCAGCCGTTCATAAATGTGTGTGAGTTCAATATCGGGCAGCGGCCCCTTGTTTGCCGCACGCACATTCGCGAAAATCACGGCTTCGCGGTTGGGCTCGTACACGGGAAGCGTGGAGGATTTCTTCAGGCGGCCGATCTCCTGCGCCGCGCGGGCGCGTTCGGAGATGAGCTCGACCAGTTGACGGTCAAGTTCATCGATGCGGAGGCGCCATTGGGTGATGTCCACGGAGGAGCTCCTGGGCTGGATTCGAGTTTTTGCAAGCGTCTAGGAGCGGACCGGCGCAGAGCGCAGGCCCTCGATAAATCGTCCAACAGCCCGCGGCGCGATCTCCCGGCTGCTGCCCTCGATGATGGAAACGAGGACGGAGCCGAGAACGGCGGCATCGGCGAAGCGGCCGACAGCCTCGACGTGCTCAGGGCGCGAAATGCCGAAACCGACAGCAATGGGTAGATCGGTAAAGCGTCGGAGACGCCCGGCGAGCTCGGCGGCATCGGAGCTCATCGCATGCTGGGCTCCCGTGATCCCGACCCGCGAAATCGCGTAAATAAAACCACGCGAAACTTCGGCGATGCGTCGCAATCGTGCGTCAGGACTTGTCGGTGCGGCAAGGAAAATAGGAGCGAGCCCATACCGGGCCGTGTACTGCAGGTACTCCGCTGCCTCTTCGACAATCATGTCCGTGAGTAAAACGCCGTCGACGCCGGATCGGGCAGCATCGGCGCAAAAACGCTCCATTCCGTAACGGACGACAGGGTTTAGGTAGGAGAAAATGACGAGTCCGGCCTCGGGGCGCTCCTTGCGTAGGTCCGCGGCAAGGTCCAGCACCTGGGCCAGCGTCGTACCGCGAAGCAGGGCCCGCTCGCTGGCGCGCTGAATCACGGGCCCATCCGCAAGGGGGTCTGAGAACGGAACCCCAAGCTCGAGAACATCGGCCCCGGCGTCAAGCGCTGCGAGTGCGATCGTGCGCGTGGTGGCGAGGTCGGGGTCGCCTGCGGTCAGGTACGCGACGAGACCGGGTTTTCGCGTGAACCGAAGCGGCATGAGCTCATGCTCCTTCGAGCTTGAGCTCGCGCGTGAGGATTCCTAGATCCTTGTCGCCGCGGCCGGACAGGTTGACGAGAAGAATCGCTCGCTCGCTCATCTCTGGCGCGAGACGCATGGCCTCGGCAAGCGCGTGGGCGCTTTCCAGGGCCGGGATAATGCCCTCCGTGCGGGATAAGGCGACGGTAGCGTTGAGTGCATCGGCGTCCGAACAGCTGGTGTACTCCGCCCGTCCCGCGTCGTGCAGCGCGGCGTGCTCAGGTCCAATCGAGGGATAGTCGAGCCCAGCGGAAACTGAGTGTGTCGGCATAACTTGGCCGGCCTCGTCCTGGAGCACATAGGAGTACGTACCCTGAAGCACCCCAGGAACGCCACCGCCCCCGCCTGCGAGGAAACGGGCAGCATGCTCCCCGAGACCCGACCCGCGTCCCCCTGCTTCGACCCCGATCAAGCGAACGTTTTCATCGGGAAGAAACTCGTAAAACGCGCCGATCGCATTCGATCCGCCGCCGACACAGGCAACCACGGCATCGGGAAGGCGGCCTTCCCGTTCCAGCATCTGCGCCCGGGCCTCACGACTGATGACGCGGTGAAAGTCGCGCACCATGGTGGGGTAGGGATGGGCGCCGAGAACGCTGCCAAGCAGATAGTGGGTCGTGCGTACATTCGTGACCCAGTCGCGCATCGCTTCATTGATTGCGTCCTTCAAGGTTTTCTGGCCGGAGGTAACCCCGCGCACCTCCGCGCCTAAAAGGCGCATCCGGTACACATTCAACTCTTGGCGGCGCATGTCTTCCTCGCCCATGTACACCACGCATTCCATGCCGAAAAGCGCGCAAACCGTGGCGGTAGCGACACCATGCTGGCCGGCGCCGGTTTCGGCGATGATGCGCCGCTTGCCCATCCTCCGGGCCAGCAAGCCCTGTCCGATGCAGTTGTTGATCTTATGAGCGCCGGTGTGGAGCAGGTCTTCACGCTTCAAATAAATGCGCGCTCCCCCGAGCTGCTCGCTCATCCGCCGGGCATAGTAAAGCGGGGTGGGACGGCCGGCGTAGGTAGCGAGCAGGTTTGCCAATTCGGCGCTGAAAGCCGGGTCGGCTTGTGCCTCCACATAGGCCTCTTCGAGCTCTTCAAGCGCGGCCATGAGGGTTTCAGGAACATACCGTCCCCCGTAAACGCCGAAGCGGCCCGGAGTTCCGGTCTGAATTGCGGGTAGTTCGACAGCTGTAGCCATGCGCTCGCCTCGTCTGCTTAGGGTACGCCGGAGTGCGGGCTTTACTCAATTCCTCCTTACTTCAAATAATCGAGCAGCGTGTTGGGCAGTGCCTTCGCGGCGGCTGCCAGAACGGCGGAGTTGTGCGTCGAGGCCTGCGAAAGATTTACGGCAGCCGTGGCGTAATCGATGCCGACAAGATTGGTCGCCTGTGTGCTGAGCGTGATCTTCTCCTGCGCAAGAAAAGCTTCCTGGGCGTTGATCTGATTCACGGAGCTGCCGAAAACGCTGTGCTGGGCGGTGATGTAATTCAGGGCGGTGGTGACGCTGGCCGCGGCATTGGATATGTCCGCGCTCGTTCCACTCTGCAACGCGGTAACGAGCTGGCCGAGCGAGCCAAGCGCACTTCCGCTCCCGTTGGTAAAAACCTGGTCGCCCGGAAGATTTACCTGCACCTGAAGATTGTCATTCACCTGCACCGTGCTGACCCCCGAGTCTCCTTGGTAGGTGTACCCCGTTCCCGCAGCATTCAGAACGAAGGCGCTCGGGGCTGAGGCCGTGCCGGCGAAAATTGCCGTACCTTGATATGTGGTGTTCGCGGCGGCGACAACGCTCGCGAGAACACCCTGTACCTGCGTTGCGATCGCCTTCCGGTTTTCGGCCGTGTTGGTGCCTGTAGCACCCTGGGTGCCAAGGGTCACGGCCTGCGTCAACAGAGAGACTACGGAGGTGAGCACCGAATCGGCGGTTTGGGCCTGCCCGAGCGCGGCGCTCGCGTTTTTCGTGTACTGGTCGACGCTGCCGCTTTCAGCTAGCGTTCGCACCAGGAGGGCGGATGCAGTTGGGTCATCGCCGGGCAGATTGACCCGCTGGCCAGTGGACACCTGCTGCAATGCCGTCTGGTAGTCCGACGCGCTTTGCTGGATGCCGAGAAGGATGCTTGCGTCGAGGTTGGAAGATACGCGCATGTCAGTCAGCCTCCGCTGCTGGAAAGAATTCCGATTGTGTAGGAAAACAAGGAACGAATCGTCGAGATGACCTCGGCCGAGGCCTGATATGCCTGCTGAAAGCGAAGCAGATTGGCGGATTCCTCATCGATGGAAACGCCCGAAACTGAATTCTGCTGCGTTTTAAGCTGGGCGAGGCTGGAGGTGAGGGCGTCGGACTGGGTCTTGGCCGTGGAAGCGGCATTCCCGACGCTGTTGACCAGGGCGGCATACGCGTCGGTAGGGCTGAGGCCGCCGGCGGGAGCCGTGTTTTGAACGGCGGTAAGGTTGGGGATATTGCCGTTTCCGCTAGGGGCGCCACTGGCGCTCGCCGCCGCGATCGCGCTGCCGTTGGTGGTGTGCAGCGTTATACTCGCGGCGTACCCGGCGACGCCTGAAGGCGGGGTAAACAGCGGGCCTCCGGGGTTGCCGGCCTGGTCCTGCCCGCTCCCCTGTGCTGCGTTGAAGGCATCGGCAAAGTTACTCGCCAGAGCGTCGAGTTGCTTGAGCAGCCCGGGAATGGCTGTGTCACGCACCTGAAGCGCCCCCCCGAGATCGCCGCCGGACAGCTTGCTCGTAATGTTCGTCCCGAGACTGTCCACGACCTGCGTCAGCCCGCCAGTGCTCGTGGTCGTACCCAGCGGATAGCTGCGCCCGGCCACGACGAGCGGAGTCGCGCTGCCCGCAGTTGTAACCGTATCGCCTTCCGGCGTGCGCGTGATGGAAACGTCCGTGAGGGTAGCCAGCTGCCGCTCCAGTTCCGTGCGCTGGTCTAGCAGCGTCGCTGGACCGCTTCCCCCGTTCGCGGTCCCGATCTGCTTGTTCACGGAAGCGATCTGCTGCGCAAGCGCATTAATCTGCCTGACGTCTCCGGCAACCTGCGTGTTGAGGCTGCTCTGGGCAGCGGTCAACCCGTTGCTCGTTGTGTGGAACTGATTGACAACGTCCTGCGCGTTGCTGATCGCAGTCTGGCGCGCCGCGGCATTGTTCGGGGTCGCGGAAAGGGCGGATAAACTCGAGAAAAATGCGGAAAGGCTGGAGCCGATATTGCTGGTGGAGGCTGAAAAGTAAACCTGGACAGAGGCGAGCACCGTGCTCTGCGCTGAAGCGGAAGATTGTGCCGAGGTCTGCTGCTGAATCCGCAGATCGAGCAGTTGATCGCGCACCCCGGTAACGCTGTCCGCGCTCACGCCCGTGCCGAGATTCAGGTTCCCTACAGCAATGGATGCTCCTGCGGATAGGTTCACCGTTTCACGGCTGTAGCCCGGCGTGGTCGCGTTCGCGATATTGTTGTTCACTGTTTCAATCGCAGCCTCTTGCGCAGCGAGCGCGCCGCTGGCAATCGATAGCGCTGTATTCAATCCGCCCATTTGGTGAAGCCTCCTCCCATTACGCTTGCCATGAATAACCTGACCTGTTTTGTTGCCTGTGCCCGTGAAGCGACACCAGAAGCCGGAGGGAGTCGCCGGAATGCGCAAGCAGCGCAGCGTACTCTTCGTTGAGCGCTGCGAGCTCCCGCGCCGGGCCACGCAGCCGGGTCGGTACCTGCTGCTTTGCCGCACAAGCAGCCTGCCCGAGGCGCAAAAGCGCAGCCTGCAGCCTTGCCGCGCCTTCGAGCTGCCGCCGAACACTCGCCTCGAAAGCGGCTAAATCATGCGCCGCGACAGAAGCAATCGCCCGGCGCAGCTCCTCGCTCAGGCTTTTAAAGTCCTCGAGACACTCGGAAGTTTCTCGTTCGGTATTTGCGGTTTTCGTCTGGTATCTCATTCTTGCCTTCGGGTATCGCGCGTACTAAATATCTGCCGAAAGAATTGCCTCGGCGATCAATGATGGATCAATGGCGTAAGCCGCGTTCGCAACTGCGTGGTGCAAAGCCTCCACCCGGGCGGCCCGGGCATTCGCGGTAGCCAGAGCATGGGAGGTAAGCGCAGGAACCGAAAGCGTTTGCGCCTGCGGCGAAATAGAAGTGGTGTCCTGCGGAACCGGCGCTGGGGTCGTGCGGGTGCTTGGTTTGCTTCCGGCTCCGGCAGTGGCCTCGAGCCCAGTGACGGCTGCGACTCCTGTGAGATCGATCGACATCATGGCTCCTTTCGGATGGGACGAATGCCATATCGGCACAATTCCCAGTTCCGTTCAGGCCATGATGAAAGTTTTTTGGTTCTTGCACGATTAACTGTGCAATTCGAGGTCGAACAGCGCCCTCATGCTTTTGTCGGCGGTTTCGCCGCCTCCTGAAGATGTTCGGCGATCAGTTTGCCCAAGCCAATCCCTCCCGCACCGGCCAGGGCGGTAGCGAGCTGCTGGACGGCAATGCCCTTCAATTGCTCGCCGCCTTCGTCCTCATCCTCGCTGCCGGGCACAGAGCCAAAGCTCGCTTCGGCGCCCTGGAGCCAGGAGCCGAGCAGGATCGACTCGAAATCGCGTCCGGCTTTCTGGATCTTTCCAGACTCGCCGGAGCTGCCATTGCCCTCGGCCTCCCGAAGCTGAACGTCGGTTTGGGTGGGCGCAGGTGTGGAAATTGCCTGAATGTTCATCGTTAAATCACCTCAAGATCGGCTTGCAATCCACCCGCGGCCTTGATCGCCTGGAGAATCGCGACAATATCGTGAGAGGTGGCGCCAATGGCGTGCAGACCCCGGATCAACTCATCTACATTCGCGCCGTTGTCCAGCCGTATGGACTGCGCGGGCGGGTCCTTTACGGCCAGGCTGGTTTCCGGAACCACCTGCGTTGTTCCATTGCTGAAGGGGCCGGGTTGCGATACGGCAAAGGTCGTAGCCACCTCGATCGTGAGTGAACCGTGGAGCAGCGAAACAGGAGACAGTTTCACATCTCCGCCGAGCACGATCGTGCCCGTGCGTTCGTTCACGATCACCCGCGCCGGCTCATGAAACGAAATCGCGAGATTTTGCACTCTGGAGATCAGGGAAGGAACCGAAGCCTCACCGGCAGCGGCGACGTCAAGCAGAATGCGCCGGCTGTCCACGGCCGTCGCAACCGGGTGCCCCAGGTTTTGATTGATTACCTCCGCCGCATCCCGCGCGGCCGTAAAGTCGTCATTCCGCAAAATGAGCGACACAGTACGGAACTGGGTCAGGTCCACCGCGGCTCCACGCTCCACAATTGCCCCATTCGGAATGCGCGCCGTCGTGGGCAGGTTTACCGACCGAAGATTGCCGGCCACCCCTTCCGAATAGCCGCCGAGCAGGACCGGCCCTTGCGCTTCCGCATATACGCGCCCATCCGGACCGTGCAGCGGCGTGAGTAACAGCACCCCGCCTTCCAGGCTTTTGGCGTCGCCGACCGAAGAAACTGTGAGGTCGATCTTCATGCCGGGACTTGAAAAAGCGGGCAAGGTCGCTGTCACAAACACCGCGGCGACGTTTTTCACGACCACTTGTGCAGGATTGATTTGAACGCCCATGCGCTGGAGCACGTTTGCAAGCGTTTGCACGGTGAAAAAGGTTTGCTGCCGGTCTCCGGTGCCGCGCAGCCCCGTGATCAGGCCGTAACCGACCAGCTGATTGTCGCGGACGCCCTCTACATCGGCAACGTCCCGCAAAAGTACAGTGCGATTCGGTGGCGCGGCTTCAGCCGCGAAAGCGCTGAGGAGCGCGAGGGAAGCGAGAAAACGGACAAAATTCAGCATGGGTCAGAAACCGAAGAGCCAAAGAACGGCCCGAGTCAGTGGATTGGGGGAGCGCGTCGAATCGGAGATGATGCCTTTGCCGCGCACCTCGATCTCCAGGTTGGACAGGGCGGTCGAGGGTACGACGTTCGCCGGCGAAATGTCGCCCGGCCGGGCCACCCCGCGCACGACGACATTCTCATGCTGATTGTTCATGAATATTTGCCGCTCAGCCTCAATGACAAGGTTGCCGTTCGGCAGCACCGCAATGACCTGCCCTGTAAGGCTCGTCACAAAAGTAGTGTTGGACGCGGTCTGCCCCTGCCCTTTCAGGTTGGTATTGCTCTGCGCAGTTAGCAGAGGATTGACGCCGTGGGTGGCAATCCCGCCCGCAATACCGGAAATCCCCGATGTCGTCGAGAACTGGCGCTGGCTGTTCACATTGCCGCTCTGCGCGGCGGTCGTCTGAACCGAGACGCGCACGATGACAGTGTCGTTCAGGGTATGCGCCTTGTAGTCGGAGGAAAGATCCGAAAGTGTCGCGGCGGGCGACCACAGGCTGCCTACCGAGCCGGTATAAGGGGCGGCTGTATTCGCCTGCTCCAGCCGATCGATATAGTCAGCGCGCAGCTGGGCCGCGTCAGGCTTCTTCGGCTGCAGCTTTTTCGGCAGGAGGTCGGTGACATCGGCCGCCCACGCAGTCGAAGCGCTTAAAAGTACGGCAAGCACAAGTGCACGCATCAAAGGGTCCCCCGCACAGTGGTCCCGTCGACCACCGTGGCCAAGTACACGCGGCTGCTTTTCGGCCCCGATACGCGAACTGGTGCGCCGAGCCCGCCGCTCGCGAGGCATGTAACGGGAATCCGAAGGTGAATCCGGCCGCTGTCGATCAGCATGGAGGCGTGCGTACCGGCGTGCATCAGCGTGGCTTCGGCTGTCGGGGCAAGCCGGCTTTCACGCTCCGTCCGGTTCGGCTCCGCGTTCTTGCTTTGCTCCTGTAGGAGCCGGAGATGCACGGTCGCGTAAAAAGGCCGGCAGACAGTTTCCGACAAGCAGCGCAGGCGAACATGACCCGGCTGGTTTGGGGTCGAACTCCAGTGCTCGACCGGACCCGCTTCGAGTTGGGGCGCAGCTTCCCGGGTAGGAATCGCAGTCGGCAGTTCGATGGAGTCGCCCGCCAGTTCAGGGTGCGCCGCGACTACGGCCCGCGTCACCTCTTCAAGATGAATGAAGGAGGGAGGCGCGGCATGGAGAACCGGGGCGGCGGCGGCCAGTGCGGCGATCAGGAAACGTTGCATAGGAACTCCTGCGAGCGCGTTCTTTTCATGTCCCAAGATCATGTCCCAAGACCGGAAACCGCCTGCGCGGCAGCCAGCCTTCTCGTGGCGTGTTTTCATCATTGTGAGAGCTGATTCAGCTGCTGAAGCATTTCGTCGGCGGCCTTGACGACCCGCGAATTCGACTCATACGACCGTTGGGCGACGATCATTTGAACAAACTGATCCACAACGCTCACATTCGACTGCTCGAGCGTCCCCTGCTGAAGCGCGCCGATGCCTTCGGTGCCGCCGGGTGCGCCGATAATTGGATCGCCCGAAGCCGTCGTTTGTAGGTAAATATTGTTCCCGGCACTGTCGAGCCCACCCGGATCCACAAACAGCGCCAGCTGAATCTGCCCTACCTGCTGCGCCGTCGTCTGCCCCGGCTGGGTCACGGTCACCGTACCGTCAGCGCCCACCGTGATCGCCGTGGCATCGGGCGGAATCGTCACCGCAGGCTGTAGGGGGTCGCCGTTCGTCGTGACGACATTGCCTTGCGCATCCAGCTGGAACGAGCCGGAGCGCGTATACCCAGTCTGCCCATTCGGCAGTAGAATTTGAAAAAACCCATGCCCCTGGATCGCCAGATCGAGTTGGTTCCCGGTCTGCGACAGATTTCCTTGCGTTTGCATGATCTCCGTCGAGGTAGAGCGAACGCCCAAGCCGACCTGAAGTCCAGCCGCTACCGTTGTTTGTTGCGAGGCGGCCGCCCCGGGGGAGATCTGACTTTGGTACAGCAGGTCCGAAAACTGAACGCGGCGCTGCTGGAAGCCGGCGGTGCTTGAGTTCGCGAGATTGTTCGCGATCGCGTCGAGGTTGAGCTGTTGCGCGGTCATGCCGCTGGCGGCGGTGTATAGGGCGCGGATCATGTTTTCTAAAGCTCCTTAAAAGGTCACGCGCGGAAGATCCTGCGCGGCTGTCTTGTTCAGTTCAGTATCAAAAAGCGTGAGAGCGTGGCGCATGGACTCGGCAGCTCGTTGCGCGTCGATCAGGGCGACAACGCTGCCGATCGGGTTCACATTCGAGCTCTCAAGCGCCCCCTGCTGCACGGTCGAAGTCGTGGCGGTGCGAACGCTTGTCTGCGGCGCGGTATAAAAATTCGTGCCCGCACTCCCCAGCTCGGTGCCCGGCGCGAACTCCACGAGGCGTAGCCGTCCAGATACCGCCCCATTCGACGAAACAATGCCATCCGGGCTGATCGAAACCGCGCCCGGCGCGAGCTGGATCACTCCGCCCTGGCCCAGCACAGCCTCGCCCGTCTGGGTTACCAGCTGCCCTTGCGGCGAAACGCGAAAACTCCCGTTCCGGGTGTACTCCGTCCCGTTCGCTGTTTGGACGGCAAAATAGCCCGGACCCTGGATCGCTAAATCAAGCGGATTCCCAGTCGTCGAAAGCGAACCCTGCGTCGGGTCCAGTCGGGTCGCCCCGAGTACCCCGTAGTTGTTCGTCACCTGGTTCAGCACTGAGCCGAGCGGTCGCCGGCCCGACTCCGCGAGCACGGACGAAAATGAGCCCTCGCGGGCGCGAAATCCGGCGGTGCTCGCATTCGCGAGATTGTTGGCAATCGCATCCACTGAGTCGGTCCGCGCGATCAACCCGGCGCAGGCAGCATAGATTCCGCTGTTCATCGTTGCTCCTCGCTAGGAACATATGCACGAAGAGGGCCATTCAAACCCGGCAATTCTTGCCGGGTTTTTACTTTTTGTGAGAACAGGATGAGGATTTTGCACACTTCGCGGCATTTCTACACAGTGGCATGGCGGTTGGGCTGCGGAACAGGCATTCCGCCGGCGTTCGCTGGCGAGAACTCGCACTGCTGCTGAGCACTTTTCCGGAAGGTATACAGGGCCCGGCAACTATAAGGGTGGCTTTCCATAAAAAGCCACGTGGAGATACTCTCCGCGCTGCGCGGCATTAGGGAAAAACGCTTTAAGCGCTACAAGGAAGAGGCAAACTCCCCTCGCGAGACCACGCATGCGCGGTTTCAAGCAAGGTTTTCCAGCGAGTCGCCCCACCAGCCGTAGTGACAAGACAGGCCAGATAGGCAGGGAGCCGGAAATGGGCTGCGAGTTGGGCCAGGGCAGGTGGAGTCCATCGGTGAAAGCCGCTGACGAGGGAGCTGTTTTCCCGCGCTGCGGCAATCTCCACACCCAGCCGCGCGGGCGGCCGGCTGAACTGGGAAGGCTGCCAGCCCAGCAGAACGGGCAGCCGCGCGGCCTCGTGAAAAAGCCCAACGAGGTAGGCTTCCTCCGGGCAAACATCTTCGTCTTGCTCGGCAAGAATCCAACAGGCATACGCGATGGAGCGGGCGTGCTCCCAAAACGCGGTAAGTTGGGCGAGGTGAGGCGCCGTGCTCGCCACACGCTCTACGGCATTCGCGCAAACGGCTTCGAGCCAGGCTTCCGTGCCCAGGCTTGCCAAACAATCCTCCAAGCGGCTGGCAACTGAGCCGTCTGCTGCTTCCCCGCTACACCGGTGCTCGCAAAATATGTCGTTCCGGCAAAATTTGGAACAAGAGCTTTGCCCAGCCAGGCGGAAAATTTCAAGAGTCGCGCCCAGATCATTGAGAAGGATCCCGGCCGCCTCACGAAGATCGACGGAAGCGGTGCCGGTGCGCCCGGATAAAAGCAGTTCGAGTTGCAGGCGGGTAGCCAGCAGCGTGGGAGCAGACGGCGAAGGCGCAAGCGGTACGATAGCGCGTGCGGAGCCTGTCAGGGTGGAAAGCGCCGCGTTGGTTGAGGTCGGTTGCATGCGTCCGACCTGTTATCGGCATTCCTGCGCTGAATTCTAGAGCGCTTGCGTCTTTTTCTGCCTTCGGGGATGAGCGTGGGCCGGTAGCGAGCGAAAAACCTCCTCGGGCGCCTGAAAAAAGCGGTCCTGGTGGCCCCCGGCGCAGTGCATGCGAATCCAAAGCAGGTCCCGTACACGAGCAAGCAGCAAGCGCTCGGCGCTGGTGTCCAGCGCTTGTTGGACAAGCGCATCGGCAGCCTCGGGCGGGAACGCCGAAAGGTGGGGAGCGGCCGTTTTCTGAGCCGTAAGCGCGCGCTGCCGGGCGTACTGTTCGGCGGTGATAAAACAAGGCTCAGCGCGACGTCCCGCCATTCCTTCCACGGCGCGGAGCAAATCCCGGTCGATCCGGTGAACGAAGCCGACGAGGATGCGCGAAGCCGTCGCATGCACGGTGACGGCTTCGGCCTGCGTCCCGAGCAACGGTGGGAGCTCCGTTTCCACAGGCACGGGAGCAGGCGCAATGGAGTAAAAAGCGCAGCCATTCTCGGCGGCGAGCGCGGCGGCCAAAGCCGCGGGAGTCACAAGTTCTAGGGTCAGCAGCGCCCGGGCGAGCGGCAAGCCTGTGCGTTCGGACTGCGTCAGCGCTTCGGCAAGCTGCGTTTCGGTGAGCGCCCCGCTTTGCAGCAGAAGAAGACGGAAGGGCATGCGCGGCAGCCTTGGCATGGGATGGATCCCGCCCCGCGACATCGTGAGCGTCGCGAAACTCCGGGCGAGAGCCGTGCGGAGGCAATGGAGGCTGCAAAGCCATTGCGCATCCAGAAAAATGCCGTCTTTCCGGAGCCGGGGGTGCGCCACGGTGAATCGCCGGCAACCCGGCTCACCCTCGCAAGCATGAAAACGCAGCTGAAACCGGCGCTCTCCCCAGGCGAGAAGCTTGCGACGGAACCCGCCCGGCTTTCGCTCGGGCAAGCGCCCCGGCAGCAGCCGGCGAAGATCGGTTTTGGAGCGAGTGCGCATAGGTCTGAAATTTGCTCGCAATCAGTGTGGAAACCTAAAGCATTTTCACAGTAGGGTGAGGGAGCGAATCTTCGCGCGGCTTTTCCGTCAAGAAAAGCCGCATTTCGACAATGCTGGGCAGATCACAATAACTGTGAAGTGCTCTAAAGAACAACCGGGTGCAGCACCTCGGTAACGCGGACGCCGTAGTTGCCGTCCACGATAACGGCTTCTCCGCGCGCGATCACCCGTCCATCCAGAATCAGCTCCACCGGCTCGTCCACCTCACGATCCAATTCCACAACCGAGCCACTGGTCAGGTCCATCACTTCGCGCAGCGAAAGCTGGCGCTCCCCGAAGCGGAGCGCCACATTCAGCTCCACATCCATGACCAGACCCAGGTTGCCGCCCGTGTAGCCGGACGCCTCGGCTGCCGCCCGCACACGCGCCAGGCGAGACAAACCACGCTCCAGCTCGCCATTCGCATAGAGGGCCAGGGTGAACTCCGCGTTTCCCCCCGCCGCTCCCCTTAGAAATGCAATCGCAACAGCATCCTCGGACGCCGGCGCAGGCTCGGCGAGAAGGATGCGCACTGAACCGTAGCGCGAAAATAAAGCGGCGGCGAGAGGCTCGGCCAGCCCGTGGAGCGCCGAACGCAGTACCTCCTCGGCACTTGTATCCTCCGCGCCTGCGACCAGGAGGCGGGCATCGTCGGAGCCAAGCACCAGGAAGCACTCGCCGGCAAGCGCACCCTCAAATTGGAGCCGGAGCGTAAGAGCGGCCTCAGCCAGGTACTGGGTCGCCTCAGGCGGAGGCGCGCTCGCGGCGAGCTCCCCGGAAAGAACGCTGCCAAGCTGCGCGGCAACGAGAGGGGCGAGGACGGCGGCAAACTGGGCGTGCGCTTCGTGATTCTTTTTCGAGTCCATAGTGTGCTGTTTCTCGTGTTCGCTGGTTTGGATTGGTATACATCGCCTTGGCTGGGGCACACGTTATGCCTTGCTGGGCAACTTGGGCTTTTGCCGCGCTAATCCTCGGCCCAGGTCGCCTGGGGCAGTGCGGCGATCAGCTCTACGGCCTTGTTCTTGCCGCTGCGAACCGGGACAGCCTCAAAAAACTGCTTGCCTTCAAGCGCAAGACGACCCGTCGCCTCGACCGGCGCGCCAAGCCGAAATACAGCGCCCACAGCCAGCGCCGCTAGCTCGCGTACCGGCACCCGCACCTCAGGCAGCCCACCCGAAAGCGTGAAGCGGCAATCCAGAATGCGTTCCTCCAGCGGAAGCCGCGGGAAGAAGCGGATCGGGCCCCGGGCCGCTGCGGGGTCGGCCTTGATATTGCGAACGAGATGGCCGCCGACCGAAGCCGGAAACGCAATGTGGAGGGAACCGGCAATGCCGGCAAGGGCCACATCGAAGCGGACGATCAGTACTTTCTCGGTAGGCGGAAACAGCTTGTGCACCATGGCAGGCCGGACGGCCGCGCCGGGCGCGACGGAAACCCCGATCGGCTGCCAGGCCCGTTCCACCTGCTGGGCAACCAGCGCGGCCACCCCCTGGGCGATCTCCTCGTCGATTTCCGTGAACTCGCGGGCGTCCTCGAGCGCGCCCCCGGTACCGCCCAGCAGGAGGTCGATCATGGCGTACAAAAGCGCGGCGTTGATCTCAATCAGCAGTGTGTGCGAAGCAGGCGCAAGGGCGCACGGAAGCACATACCCGGATGTTTGGAGAGTGGCGCGGTAATCATCCATGGACAACTGCTCGAGTGAGTGCAGCTTGATGTCGAGCGCCGTGCCGAGATACACGTCGAGCGTGTTCATCAGGTTGCGCGCAAGCGCCTCGTGCAGCGTTTTGAGCGTACGGGCGCTTTCGTTCGATAACCTGCCCGCGGAGCGGAAATTGCACGGCTGGATGCTTCGCTGCTCCATCGGCACAGGCTCCTTGCTGAGGGCCGCCATGGCTAAAAAGCTCCCGCGGCGGCGCTGGCGGCAATGCGCAGCTCCATCGCTGGCACAGGCCGTGCTCCGGAAGCCCGCATCGCCGCGCGCAACTTCACCAAGGCCGCATTGTGGATCTGCGACACCCGGGAAAGCGCGATCCCGACCACCTCGGCTACTTCCTTCATCGTCAGTTCTTCCTTGTAGTACAAAGAAAGAATGAGCTGTTCGCGCTCATTCAGCATGCCGATCGCGCGGGCAAGCTGCTTTTTCTGCTCGCCGCGCAGGCAAAGCTCAAACGGATTGGGTTCCGCGCTCGGCGCGGACTCAATCAGGTCCTGTACCTCGCCGTTTTCCGTCGAAAGCAGTGCGTGCTGGTTCACAATCTGCAGCGAGTCGATTTGGGTCAGCGCCGCTTCAAGCTCCTCGAGCGAGATCCGCATCTCCGCGGCAATTTCCCCTTTTTCCACGGAGCGCCCAAAAGCCGCTTCCAGGCGCAGCCGCGTTTCGGCGATCTCCCGCGCCCTGCGCCGCATGTTCCTGGATCCCCAGTCCAGTGTCCGCAGGCTGTCCAGGATCGCTCCACGAATCCGGAACCGCGCAAACGTCTTGAACTGCGCATTCCGCGCCGGGTCGTAGTGCTGGTACGCCTCGAGCAGCCCCAGCACGCCCGCGCTCACCAGGTCCTCCAGCTGCACACTCGCCGGCAGCTTTTCAACAATGCGCGATGCGATAAAGTGCACCTGCGGGAGCTCGTCCAAAATCATCTGGTTGCGGTCGTCTACCGGGAGCGTTCCCGCCTTCCACTCGTTGTACGTAGCCTGTGTCCCCATCATTCCCTCATGCCTTTCTCACCGGTTTCCAACCCGCCTGCCTCAACGCACCACACCCACCGACTGCACCGCCGTCATCGGTGGGATTTCCGTCGGCGCAATCACCACCAGCTTGGGCAAAAACGGCTCCATGAGCCTCCGGAGATAAAACCGACCCGGCGAAGCACATAAAAGCACCGGTGGCGCGTCGCCGATCGTGTCTCCAAATGTCCCACGCAGACTATCCAGCACTTTACGGGCCACACTCACCTGGAGTGCCCCCGCACCCGTCGGCCCTGCCTGGTTCGCCGCGCGCATGCACTCCTCTTCGAGTGCCGCGTCCAGCGTCATCACCTTCAGCGCTCCTTGTTCGTCCAAAAGCGGCCGCACCAGCGAGCGCCCAATCGCATGCCGCGCCGCTTCCACCAGCGCGATCGGGTTCTTGTTCGTTGCCGCCGTGTCCACCAGCGCCTCCAGGATCGACCCCGTATCCCGAATCGATACCTGCTCCCGCAGCAACTGCTGCAGTACCTTTTGCACCTCGCCCAGCGTCATCAGCTTCGGGATCAGCTCCTCGATGAGCTTCGGATGAGACTCGTTTACCCGGTCCACCAGGCGCTTGGTCTCCGCGCGCGTCAAGAGCTCATACGCGTTGCGCCGGATCAGCTCCGCCAAGTGCGCCGCCAGCACCGAGGTCGCATCCACCACTGCGTAGCCTGAGGCGATCGCCTGCGCCTGCAGCTCGGGTGCAATCCACCGTGCCGGCGTGTCGTATGCAGGCTCCCGCGTCTCGATCCCCGGCAGGGCCGGCGCCTGCGGGTCGGAGTGGATCGCCAGCAGCTGCCCCCTCCGCAGCTCCGCCCGCGCGATTTCCGTCCCCCGCAGGTGCACCGCATACTCGCCCGGTTTCAACCCAAGGTTGTCCGTGATGTGGATCGAGGGCACCAGGAATCCGAGCTGCTGCGCCAGGCTCTTCCGCATCGCCTTGATCCGCGTCAGTAGCTGCCCACCCTGGGCCGCGTCCACCATCGGCACCAGGTTCGCCCCCACCTCCAGCATCAGCTCGTCCAGCTTCAGCACCGCGTCCATTGGGTCCACAGTCGGGCCGCCCGGCGCCCCCGCCCCCATCTGCCCCGGCACAGGCGACGCATCGTCGGTCTCCTCCAAGTTCGGCTCGACCTTCGTCTTATAAGCAGCAAAGAACAAAATCCCGCCCAGCGCGAAGAACGCCACCTTCGGCAGCCCCGGGATCAGCCCCAGCGCGCACAGCACGCCCCCCGCGATCCGCAGCAGCCGCGGGCTCCCCAGGATCTGCCGGCTCACATTCACGCCGAGCGAGTCCTTGCTCGCCGCCCGCGTCACCACGATGCCCCCGGCCACTGACACCAGCAGCGACGGCAGGATCGCGACCAGCCCATCCCCCACCGTCAGGATCGTGTACGTCTTCGCCGCCTCGGCAAACGGAATCCCCTGCTGAAACACCCCAATCAGGAAGCCCGCGACGATGTTGATCGCCATGATCATGATCGTCGCCAGCGAGTCTCTTTGCGAAAATCGCGCCGCGCCGTCCATCGCGCCGCAAAACTCCGCTTCCTGCGCGACCGCCGCCCGGCGTTTCCGCGCCTGCTGCTCGTTGATCATCCCCGCGTTCAGGTCCGCGTCGATCGCCAGCTGCTTGCCCGGCAGCGCATCCAGCGTAAACCGCGCCGTTACCTCCGCCGTCCGCACCGCGCCATGGCTGATGACCAGGTACTGGATCGCCGTCAGCGCCAGAAACAGCACAAACCCGACAATATAGTTGCCCCCCACCACGAACTGCCCAAACGCCTCGATCACATGCCCCGCCGCCGAAGGCCCATCCGAGCCGTGCAGAAGGATCCTCCGCGTGCTCGCCAGGTCCAGCGACAACCGCATCAGCGTCAGCAGCAGCAGCAGGGAAGGGAAGACCGAAAACTGCACCGGCTTCAGGATCTGGATCGAGGTCAGCAGCACCAGAACCGACGCCGTGATCGAAATCGTCAGCAGAAGGTCCAGCACAAAGCCGGGCAGCGGCACCAGCATGACGAAAAGCATCAGCACCGCCGCGACCGGGACTACCCAGTCCCCGGAAGCGCGAAGCGCCGTACGTAATGGCTGTTTCGGTGCGGCTTTCATCGTGTTCCCTTACCTTTTCCAGAGTTTTCAGCCGGGCTTTGCACCACCCCGCCCGACGCATTGCGCGACCGCCGGGCCGCCTCCTGCGCGCGCACCTCGGCCTGCGCCTTGAACACCAGCACCAGAATGTCCGCCACCGCCTGGTACAGCCCCGAGGGAATCGCGTCCCCCACCTCGACGCTCTTGTACAAAGCCTGCGCGAGCCCCCGGTTTTCCATCAGTGGAATCCCTTCCTCGGTCGCCAGCGCCTTGATCTGCTGCGCCAGCAGGTCCAGTCCCTTTGCGACCACCACCGGAGCCGCCATCACCGGGTCATACCTCAGTGCCACCGCGTAGTGCGTCGGGTTCGTTACCACCACCGTCGCGGTTTTCGTCGCTTTCAGCGAATTGCGCCGCCGCATCTGGTTCCGCACCCGGCGCAGCCGGCTCTTCACCGCCGGGTTGCCGTCCGACTGTTTCATCTCCTCCTTGACCTCCTGCCGCGACATCTTGAGGTCCCCTTCGTTCTTTTGCCAGATCAGCAGGTAATCCACCGCCGACCACAGGAGCAGCACCAGCCCGCACTTCCAGGTAATCCCGAACGCCATCGAGCCGATATAGTTCGCGAACGCGCGCGGCGAGGACGCTGCCGGATGCACCATCACCGTCCAATGGCTCATCAAGGTGCTTATTCCGATCCACGCCATCACCGAGAACGGGATCAACGACTTCAACAGGTTTCCCAGCCCCACCACTGAGAAAATCTGCCCCAGCCGCGATGCCGGGTTCATCCGCTCCGGCTTGATCGCGAGCGCCGCCGGCGCGAACGTAATCCCACCCTGCGCAAACTGCGCCGCGAACGCCAGCACCCACGCCCCCGCGAGCACCGGCGCCGTCCACCGCAGCACCTCCACCGCTGACCAGAACAGCGCCGGCCCGTTCGGCTCCACCCCCGCGCTCGCCGAGTCCAGCAGCTCCCGGTAAAACGTCGTCCAGTGCTCCGCCGCTCCTCGCGCCAGCAGCATCGCCGCTCCCGCCGCCCCCGCCATCGCGAGTACCCCCGGCAGCTCGCGCGAGCGCGCCACTGAGCCTTGCTCGCGGGCTTTCTGCCTTCGCTGGGGACTCGCTTTTTCGGTTTTGCTCTCGTCGGCCATCGTCTCCTACCCTGCTTCAAACAGCCAAATGGAGCAGCCGCTCCGACACATGCACCGCATTTACGAACAACCCGCGAAACACCGCCGGCCAGTACTTGAGCGCCGCAATCAAAATCAGCAATCCCAGCAGGCTCTTGATCGCCGGCCCCAGCAGCAGCACCGGCAGCTGCGGCGAAGCCCGTCCCACCAGCCCCAGCACAATGTCCGTCAAAAACGTCGCCGAAAGCACCGGTGCCGCTAGCTGCAGCCCCACCGCGAACACCGCCGAGGCCGCCGCCAGCGCCGCTCGCACAAACTGCGGGCTCAGGTGCGCCGAGCCCGGCGGCAGATACGCGAAGCTCTCCCCCAGCCCCCGCAGCAGCCATAGGTGCACATCCAGCCGAAGGAAAATCAGCATCGCGATCAGCTGGTGAAACGTCGCCACCACCGTCGACTCCGCCTTGGTCTGCGGGTCGAGAATGGAAATCAGCGAATACCCCATCTGCACGCTGAGGATCTGCCCCGCCATCTGCACCGCGTCGAACACCAGCGAGGTCGCGATCCCGGTCGCCGCCCCCACCAGCAGCTCGCTCAACACCAGAATCGGCCACTGGTCGAGCGAAAACACCGGAAACCTCGGCGCCACCGCCGGGTATAGCAACAACGAAAGCGCGAACACCAGCGCCCCCTTGACCCGCATCGGGATGGCGTCACTCGAGAAAAACGGCGCAAACAGCATCAGCCCGGTCAAGCGCACGCCGATGAACAGAAAGCCCGCAAGAATGTTGCCGAACGGAATCGCCATCATTGCAACACCCGGTGGAAATCGGAAAACAAGTGCACCGTGTAGCTCGAAAGATGCCGCCACATCCACGGCATCAGCAGAAACACCGCCGAGCCGGTCGCCACCAGCCGCGGCACCGTCGAAAGCGTCTGGTCTTGCAGGGAAGTCAAAACCTGCAGGATGTTGACCAGCAGAGACACCGCAATGGCCACCAGCAAAATCGGCGCGAGCAGGATCACGGTCTCCGTGAGCATCCCCCGCCCCAGCTCAACCACCTCGTCTACGCCCATCTAGTTGAAACTCCGCATCAGCGCGCCGATCAACAGGTGCCACCCATCCACCATCAGGAACAGCAGCAGTTTGAGCGGGGTCGAAATCACCACCGGCGGCAGCTGCACCATGCCCACCGACGTCGTAATCGATGCCACCACCATGTCCACGATCAGGAACGGCAAAAACAGCACCGTCCCGATCTGGAAACCCGCCTTCAGCTCCGACAGGATGTACGCCGGCAGCATCACCCGAAAACTCATCTCTTCCACCGTCTTCGGCTTGGGCTCCTTCGCGATTTCCAAGAACAGCTCCGCATCTTTCGCTCGTATGTAATGCGCCATGAAGTGCCGCATCGGCTCCCCCGCGCGCACCACCCCGTCGAGCGGCGTCAGCTTGCCTGCCTCGACCGGCAAAACCGCGTCCCGGTAGATCACCGCCGCCGTCGGCTGCATCACGAAAAACGTCAGGATCAGCGACAACCCGATCAGCGTCTGGTTCGAGGGCGTAGTCTGCAGCCCCAGTGCCTGCCGCAGAAAATGAAACACAATCAGCAGCCGCGCAAACGGAGTAATGCAGAACAGCAGCGATGGAATCAGTGTCAGCAGCGTCAGGACAACGACGATCGCCCACGGCGCCGACGACCCGCCCAGCCCCGTGATGTGGATGTCCCCACCCGCCGGCTGCAACGCCGCCCGCGCCGCCCCCTACTCAAAACC
>CAXTWG010000021.1:25189-38840 GCA_964247895.1 uncultured Acidobacteriaceae bacterium | reverse complement strand
CCCCCGCCCTTGCCCCCGCATCCAGGCCGGCACACCTGTCTCCACGGAGGCGTTGCAAAGCACCCTGGTCTGCCCAACCTCAACTAAAACGGAGCCCTCCGCAGTACCGACGTAATCAGGCGTTAAAGAAAATCGGCGAAGTTCGGCAGGTAGACGGCCATTTTGGCGGTAAAAGGGAGCGGCTGGGGTTGTCATGCCTTCATTGTAGGGCGGAGTAAAAGACCAGAATGGGAATGCGCAGGTAGTTCCGTTTCAGAACGGATAAGCTAAGTCTCTGATAAACATGGGTTTAGCTTTCAGCGGATGACATCGTGTCCCGTTTTGGCTCATCCATGATGCCCGTGCTCCTCCTGATGCACAAAAGAGTAACCTGTAAATTATTCAAAAGAAACGACTTAGTAAGAGTGAATGCTTTGGCGATAAACCTGCAATGAGGGTCGTTGCGAGCAGGGCGGGAAGCCCGGCTTCACTCAGGAGACCCATGCTAAACCCAACTGTCGCTTCCGGCTTCAAGCTTTTGCCCTTCCTGCGTCCTGCTTCCGGAGAATCTGCTGCATTGTTGACCGAAGCGAGGCGGCTGCGGCCTGTGCTGGTTGAGTCCAAACCAAAGGCTGGCATGCCCGGGCTTACTCCCACGGCAGCCCTTGCGCACGATGCGCGCAACGCCCTCACCTCGCTTCAGCTTTTGTCGGGCTTGTTGGGCGAGCCCGGTGTTCTCCAGCCCGGCCACGCGCATCTTGCAAGCGACCTGCTTGCAATCGGCCAAACACTAAACGAGCTTATTTCCAGTTTTGAGAACCTTGGGCGCAAGAGTAAAAAACCCTTGGAGACCGGGGACAAAGGACATACCCGCAGCGCCGGCGATGCGGTGAAAGATTGTGCCCGCCTTCTGCAAACCATCGCCGGATCGAAAACAATGGTCCACGTTTCCAGTGAAAGTAATCTCCCTCCGCTCAGGATCGGCCCCGATGCGCTCAGCCGCGTCCTGACCAACCTCGTCAAGAATGCAAGCGAGGCGATGCCGGATGGCGGCACGGTCCGTATCCTTGTGCGGCGCGCGCTCTCGCTCACAAGCCCGGCAGTTTTGATTCACGTCTCGGATGATGGTCCCGGTATTCCAGCCCATGCTCTCGGGCAGGTATTTCAACCAGGTTTCAGCTCCAAGCAGGGGATCCCTGAAGCCTGTGGTCTCGGGCTCGCGATCGTCAAGCAGTTGGTCGAAGCCGCAGGCGGCAAGGTGCGTGTTGCAAGCACACGGCGACGCGGCACCACCTTCGAGCTACGCCTCCCCTGCCTCACAAAAGGGCAGTAAACCGAACTTCGCACTTCCGTAACTAGAGCAATCCAGCTGGAAACCCTAGAATCAGCGCAATACTCAGGGCACCACACCGAAACCTATGGCCACGCAGTCGCCAGCGAAGTTACATGTACTGATCCTGGATGAAGACGCGGCTGTTCGCTCCGCCGTTTGCGAAATCGCAAACGCCCGAGGCTTTCAGCCCCACACTGTCGACTCTGTCGACGCCGCCCGCGCTTACCTGCGCGGCAACAGCACCGATGTGCTCCTGCTCGACCTGAAGGCTCCTTCCGGGCAGTCCATCGATCTTCTCGATGAAGTCAAGGCGGTCCGGCCGGAAACCTCCGTCATTGTCATGACGGCGTACGCTACGGTCACTTCCGCCGTCGAGGTGATGCGGACCGGCGCGACCGACTACCTGACTAAGCCATTCGCAATGGACGAGCTCGCGGCTGTGCTCGAGCGCGCCGCGGAGCGTAGGCAACTCGATTCCGAAAGCCGGCGCTTGCGCGAGCGTATGCGAACACAAGGCGCCCTCGGAACCATCATCGGTCAGAGTCCGGAAATGGACCGGATATACCGCATCCTGTCCAAAGTCGCGCAAAGCAACCACCCCGTTATGATTCTGGGCGAAAGCGGTACGGGCAAGGAACTCGTTGCTCGCGCGATCCACAGCAACGGCGTCAAGGCGACCAAGCCTTTCCTGCCCGTCGACTGCGGCTCACTCGCGCCCACGCTGATTGAGAGCGAGCTCTTCGGCTACGTCAAAGGCGCTTTTACCGGCGCAAATCGCGATAAAGAAGGGCTACTCGTCGCAGCCGGGGACGGGACCATTTTCCTCGATGAAATTGGTGAGCTGCCGCTGGACCTCCAGGCAAAACTCCTGCGCGCCCTCCAGGAGCGTGAAGTGCGGCCCGTCGGCGCGAGTCACCGTGTTTCCATGCGTGCCCGCGTTCTCGCTGCAACCAATCGCGACCTGAAGCAGATGGTCGAGCAGGGGCGCTTCCGCAAGGACCTCTACTATCGGCTCAATGTCGTGAGCCTCCGCCTGCCGCCCCTGCGCGAACGCCGCGAGGACATTCCCTTGCTCACTGCGCACTTTCTCGACCGCATCGGCAAGGAAGATGGCAAGCGCTATGTGTTGAGCGACGAGACTCTGCGCGTTATGGACCAATACGATTGGCCGGGCAACGTTCGGGAGCTCGAAAACGCGCTTGAGCGCGCCTGCTCCATCACCTCCGGTACGCTTGTGCAACTCGGCGATATGCCGACCGGGCTGATTGACTTCCATATGCACCAGCGCAAGCTGACCATGCCCCTGCGCGAACAGCTGCAAGCAGCGGCGATCGACCCGAACGTAACCTCGCTCGCCGAAATGGAAAAGAACGCGATACTAGACGCGATCCGTCGTTTGAACGGCGACAAACTGCAGGCCGCGAAACTGCTCGGTATCGGCAAAACCACGCTTTACCGCAAGCTCAAGGAGTACGGTATCGGCGAGGCCATGATCGCGATGCACTCAGCACAAGGATAAGCACCCCAAACAAACGGGCTCACAAGTACGGGGCGGTCCGGGGGTCCAACACCGGCTGTGGAGAAGGGAAAGGGAATGCAAAGCGCACTCATTATTACAGGGATTTCAGGGGCGGAGCACTGCGCTGCAAGCCTGTCCAAACAACTCGGCCTGCCGGTAGACGTGGCTCCGAGCCGTCGGGAAGGTATGGCCGCTCTCCGTCGCCGCGAATACTCGATCGTAGTCGTCGACGAGCCTGTCGCCGAGGCCAGCCCGGAAGGCGCCGAGATGCTTTGGAAGCAGGCGGGCCTCGCCATCCCGCTTCAAATCAACTTTGCCGTCTCCGGCACTCACCGGCTCATCCGTGAGGTCCGCGCCGCACTCCAGCGCCGCGAAATGGAGCAGCATCTAGCCATGCGTGCCGCTTCTACCGCAATTGAAAATGAACTTCGCGATACGGTCACCGGGCTGCTGCTGCACTCCCAGCTCGCCTTAGCCGAGCCGCTGGTCTCCGCCCACCTAACGGCCAAGCTGCAGACAGTCGCAACCCTCGCGGGTAATTTGAGGACTCGGCTGGAGCGCGCCTCCGCTCAGCATTCTGAACTCTGAGACAGCGCCCTGATTTCATCAAGGAACTGACGTAGCACTTCGTCCAGTGTGGTCAGTGGCGGGTACTTGTCGAGATGAGTCTGAATGGCCTCAGTGATTTGCGATTGCGAGCGCGCGTCCGCAGTCGACGCCCAAGCCCGTCCAGGATGCATCGTGTCCCAGGGCGAGCGTAGGTTTGCGCGAGTTTCGGGATCGTCGCCATGCTTGCCGAGGCCGAACGCGATCTTCATCTCGTTGTTCCAAACCGGCTTGAACAGGTGAATGAGGTAGTTCTCCGCAGCAGTCTGCCACCCGGATTGCACTACTAACGCGCGGTAGTCGAAATCGGCGATGTCCAGAGTGGTTGTCGCCTTCTCGATGTTCTTACGATGCTCACCCAACCTGCGTGCGAGTTGTTCGCCCTGCTCGCGGGCAGTTCTGCTGGCGGGAATGGCAGGGTCGGCCTTGCCGACATAGATGGGGTGCTCACGTTGGGAAATGCCAGCATACGCTGGATGGGATCCGTTGTAGTACAAGGCATACACACCTGAGCCGTAAAAGCGGTGAAGGCCTGCAAGCTTTTGGCGAGGTTGAGCAACCATCGTGATGCCAATGACGCGAGCGGCTACTCTTGGGCTTGAAGGGTCAAAGACAAATCCAGGGTGCTTCACGGGATCAAGCTCTCTCGAATCCAACGAAGAAGACCCGCTCGCGTTTTTGCGGAACCCGAAATTGGCTGCGTTCAGCAGACGCGTGACCACTCGGTAGTGCAGGTCTTCCCGTTTGCCGCTCTTGTATGGTGCTGCTCCAGGCGGATGTAATGTTCCAGCCAGTCCTCGTCATCTTTGCGCGCGATCGTGGGAGGGGCTCCATCGGAAGCTGGACATACTGAAAATGTTTGCGAAAGGTGGACCGAGTCAGGCCTTGCACGTTCTCGATAATGAATGCTTTCGGCCGCGCTTCGGGTACCGCTCGGGTGGCGTGTGGAACATTTCGCGGAATCGTTACTCGCCCTGTGTTTCCCCCCAACAGAGAACGGCCGGCAGGGCGGACCGCCGGACACAACGTCGATGCGACCCTCGCGAATCACATCCCAATCGCGCACCGCTTCGACTTTGCCGCGGATGAGTGGCATGCGCTCACTTCGCTGCTCGCGGGTAAGTGTGTCAGCCATGCCGATTTGATGCGGATCGCCAATCCTTCAGTGCACGGTCTTCATCTTCCGTTGCATGTAGTCCATCAGCAGGTACTCGCCGAGGGTGTCGGGGGTGGTGAAGTACGCCTTGCCCCGGCACATCTGCGTCACCTTCTGCACGAACTGCATCAGCCCATAGTCGCTCGCGAGCATGAAGGTGTTGATCATGACGTTCGACCGCTTGCAGCGGTTCACTTCTTCCAGAGTTTCACTTACCACCAGCGGGTCGAGGCCAAAGGCGTTTTTGTAGATGCGGCCGTCGGGCAGAGTCAGAGCGGAGGGCTTACCGTCGGTGATCATGACGATTTGCTTCATGTCCTTGCGCTGGCGCTCGAGGATGCGGCGTGACACACGCAGCCCCTCGCGGGTGTTGGTGTAGTGCGGACCGACCTTGACGCGCGGCAGCTGCGAGATCGGCAGCTCCTCGGCGGAGTCGTGGAAGAGCACAAGCGAGAGTGAGTCGGCCGGGTACTGCGTGCGAATCAGGTGTGACATGGCCATGGCGACGCGCTTGGCTGGGGTAAAGCGATCCTCACCGTACAGGATCATGGAATGCGAACAATCCAGCATGACAACCGTGGCGCAGGAGCTCTGATACTCAGACTGGTGGACCTGAAGATCGGAGTATTCAAGCTCGAGTGGCATGTGCGTGCCTTGCCTCGCGATCGCCGCGCCCAGCGTTGCGGTCGTGTCCAGATTGAGCGTGTCGCCGAATTCGTACTGCTTCGAGCCGCCGCTGTTTTCGATCCCAGTCGCATAATGCGGTGTGTCGTGCCGCCCTGCGCTCGCTTTACCAAGCGAGCCGAGCAGGCTGCTAAGAGTTTTAAAGCCGAGGAAGTCGAGGCTTTTATCGGTTACCTCAAAACGAGCATTGCCGTCGCCATTGCCGGCTTGGCCTTGCCCCGGCTCGGCAGATGGCTCACCTTGTCTGCGGATATATTCTTCCTGTTCCATGCGATCCATGAGCTGATCGAGGAACTGGTCAAACTTACCTTCTGCCTGTAACTTCTCTACCTTCTCCTGCGTGGCTTCATCGAACAAATCACCGGACTCGATGGCGCGTCGGAGGGCTTCCTTCATATCCTCCATTGTCTGATCGAGATCCTGAAACTGCGTCATGGGGTTGCGGAAGCCCGAATCCAGGAGATAATCCTGCAATGCTTCGAGCAAATCTTCCATATCGAGCTCAGCTGCCAGATCACCGTTGTATTTTGTGTATCGCACGCGCTTCATGGTCCAATTCTCCGCTTTTCAACAAGGGCGTGCAACTCGCCTGTTCACAGGGGAAAGTCATTGTGGCGACCGGTTAAAACCTTCTGCTAGCCGCAAAGTGGTAGCTGCGCGTGAGAGTACCGTTACCAAAGCCGCACGGAGAACCGCGACTATCCCTAGCTGGTACTGTTACGTCGGCACGAAATACACACTATGGGGCATGTCATATCTTCAGAAACTGCGGGTAATATCTGCGAAGCAGGGTAAAGATGCCATTTAACAAAAAATCATAAGAAATACCCCTTACCTCCCTGGAATCTTCAATTACTGTACTCACAGCGAAGGAGCAGAGCAGATGATTTTCAGCAGCAAACGGTTGTACGGGCCAAGCTCGAAAATGGCACGCGCATTCCTCACGAGCGTCCTCGCAGTGCCCGCCATTGCGGGATGGGCGCAGACCAGTCCCGTTGTCGACACTGGCTGGAACTCGCCAACTTCCACCTCCTTGCAGGCTGCTGGCCGTATTCTCAATCAAGCCAGTTTCGGACCTACGGTGGCAGATATCCTCAATGTAGAAAAGATAGGGGTCAGTGCATATATTGACCAGCAGCTCGCGCAGGCCCCCTATCTTATGCCGCCTGCCAATCCGAATGCGGTCAGTCCAGGTGATTGCGGTTCTTTCAACTGCCCTGCGGAGTATTACTGGTGGAATGATGTCCTCTTCGGCCAGGATCAGATCCGCCAACGTGTCGCCTTTGAACTGAGCAAGCTTTTCGTGGTCTCAGTGAATGAAGTCGACCCGCGATACATGCCGAACTTTCTAAACATTCTGTCCAGGGATGCTTTCGAAAATTGGTACACGCTGATGCATGACGTCGCGCTTTCCCCGGCAATGGGCTGGTATCTCAACATGGGCAACAGTTTTGCCCCGGCGCAGGGTCAACGCGCGAATGAGAATTTTGCCCGTGAGTTCATGCAGCTGTTCTCGATTGGTACGACGGCTCTCAATCAGGATGGGTCCATCAAGCTGGACGGCGCCGGCCAACCCACTCCCACGTACACGCCGGATCAGGTGCAGAACTTTGCGCTTGCTTACACGGGATGGACTTTCGCCGTGGATAACGGTTGCGGCATTCCTTCGGGTCCCCTGGGATACTGGTATCCGAGCCCCCCGGGCCAAAACTGCCCCATGGTCCCGCTCGCAGGTAGGCACAGCACAGTAGCGAAAACCCTGCTTCGGGGAACAGTTTTGCCGGCAGGGCAAAGTGCGCAGCAGGATTTCGATGCTGCACTCCAGAACGTTTTCAATGATCCTTCGCTGCCGCCTTTTATCAGTCGCCGGCTCATTCAAAGCTTGGTTCGCAGTAATCCTTCGCCGGCATACATCAGCCGGGTCGCAGGTGTGTTCATCAACAACGGCGCCGGTGTGCGTGGGGACATGAAAGCGGTAATTCGGGCTCTCCTTCTCGACCCTGAAGCCCGCGCCAATGATTCGCTCGCTAACCTCGACCCGAATGGAGGCAAGCTGCGCGACCCCATTCTCTGGTGGGCAGGCGCCATGCGCTCTTTGGGGGCTACATCAACCGCTGCTTTCCCAAATATCAGCTTTTATGACTCAAGAGTTGATATCTGGCTAAATAACATGGACGAGCCACCGCATAATGCTGTAAGCGTATTTGGATTCTATTCTCCCGATTTTCAGCTTGGGAACGGGCTATTGGCGCCCGAGTTCCAGAATGAGAATGCCTCTACCATTGGTTGGGCCGGGCTGCATCTACAGGACGCATTGAACAACAACTTCAATGCCGGGCCCCCATTGTCAAATCAGTTCAATATAGACCTCGGTCCTTCCAGTCTCTTCTACCAAGTTGCCGCGCAGTGGGGCCCAACAAATCTGGTGAACATTCTGGATGCCCTTCTGTTACACGGAACTATGACCCAGGATATGCAGCAATCTATCATCAACGCTGTGAAGTATGACGACGTGGCGACCATGGTACGGTGTGCCGTTTACCTGATTGTAACTTCTCCACAGTACCGGGTGACGTTCTAATCCAACGCAAGACATTTCATACGGAGAATTTCATGCAACGCAGAAGCTTCTTGAAAACCGCGTCTTGGGCGTCGCTTGCTCAAATGTCGAGCCTTTCCCCGCTCCGGACCATGTCGGCCTTCGCTCAGTCGGCGAACAGTTCCGATTACAAAGCCATTGTGTGCCTGTTTATGCGCGGCGGTAATGATAGCAACAACATGATCGTGCCAATCACGGGTTCCCAGTACTCTGCCTATAGTCAGGCGCGCGGTTCCAGCGCCGTCGGCCAAGGGCAGCTGCTTTCCCTCGGCGGCTCCGGCTATGGTCTTAATCCCGCGTTTCTTCATTTGCAGCAGGCCTTCAACTCTGGCCAGGCTGCGGTGATTGCGAACGTAGGCCCGCTTGTGCAGCCAACCACTGCGGCGCAATTCAAAGCCTCTACAGTGCAGGTGCCGAAACAACTCTTTGCCCATGACTCCCAACAGGAGACCTGGGAAACTGGCGGGTTCGCTCCGAGCCTGAACCAGAGTTGGTCGGGCTTGGCAGCTGATTTGCTAGGGCCAACCTACAACACGCCCAGCATGCCGATGGTGACTCTGCTCGGCAACGCTACCAGCTTCGGACATGGCATATCGGCTGTCCCGTTCACGGCGAGCGGCTCAGCCGGGCAAGTGAGCGCCTGGTGCTCTGAAGGACTGGCCTGCTACCCGCGGGCGGACGCGGCCCAACAGTTGCTCAACTTCAACAACGGTGTAAGCCTGATCCAGGCGGACGAACAGATTTACAAGCAGTCCTACAAATACAACGCTTTCTACAACGGAGTTTTGTCGGGAGCAAAAGGGTTCACTACCAACTTCGCTTCAAGCAACCCCCTTTCCAGCAAGCTGTATACCGTCGCGACGATGATGCAACTCCATAGTGCTATCGGCGCCCGCCGGCAGATCTTCTTTATCGAAGCAGGTGGTTTTGACACACACGCGGCGCAGGATCAGTTCCAGCCTGGATTGTTCAGCATCATGGACCAGTTCGTCGATATGTTCACCCGAGTCACACAGGAGATCGGACTTTACAACAATGTCGCCCTGTTCACGGCATCGGATTTCTCCCGCACCTTGGCCATCAACAGTGCCGGAGGTTCCGACCACGCATGGGGTGGTCATCACTTCGTTCTGGGCGGGCCGGTCAAGGGGGGCAGGATTTATGGCGGTTTCCCAAATCTGCAGCTGAATGGGCCGGACGATCTCGACGGCTCGGGCCGCTTCGTGCCGACCCTTGCACTTTCGCAGTACATGGCTACTTTGGCTGCTTGGTTCGGCGTACCCGCATCCGCGCTGCCCAGCATGTTTCCAGGGCTGTCGAACTTCTCCAACCCCAACCTGGGCTTCGTCTAACGAGCCTGTACCAGCAAAAAGCCCCGTTTCTGCGGGGCTTTTTGCTGCACCTTTTAATTCAAACCGCCCCGCTTAGACCGCCGTGTCTGCCAGGCTTCATACGCCTGCTCGTCGTTGCCGGCGGCCCGTTCACGATCATTGCGTTTACCCTTCTCACCCGCCGCAAAGCCGCGCTCCTCGTTTCGGCTCAGCCGGCGGTGTGCCACCATGCCTTCCAGCAGGAACTCCGCCGCTCCCACAATTTGCTCCGGCGCGTCCGAGGCCTTGATGCCGAGTGGCTGCAGCTTTTCGAACAAGCCCTGAATTTGCTTCAACTCACCCGCAATCGCAGCTGACGGCTCCGTATCGTCGATCTTGAGCGAGCCACCCAGGTTGAACCATTGCTCAATCTGCTGCGTGTTCGTTTCCGCGAAATAGCCGTCGTACACTGAGCCGAGCGCACCACGGATCAGCTCCCGCACCACCACATCCGCCCCTCGCATCTCGCCCTCGTATTCAAGCTCGATCTTGCCCGTGATGCCGGGCATCGCCGTGTACAGGTCGCTGATGCGCGGCAGAACCAGTTCCTCTCCGTGCAGCACAGCCCGGCGCTCCGCGTTTGAAATAACCAGCTCCATCGTTGAGATCGGCAGCCGCTGCGAAACACCCGAACGCTTATCGACGCGCTTGTCGCCCCGCGCTGTAAACGCGATCTGCTCGACGATCTCCCGCATGTAGCGCGGAATCTCGATGTTGCCGGCGCCTCGCTCCGCCCAGGCTTCCTGCTCCGTAATCGCGATGCCCTCCGCCAAGGTTTCCGGGTAGTGCGTGCGGATCTCCGAGCCGATCCGGTCCTTGAGCGGCGTCACGATTTTGCCACGCGCCGTATAGTCCTCCGGGTTCGCGCTGAAGACGATAGCTACATCGAGCTGCAGCCGTACGGGGTAGCCCTTAATTTGCACATCGCCTTCCTGCATGATGTTGAACAGCGCCACCTGAATTTTCCCCGCCAGGTCGGGCACCTCGTTGATAGCAAAGATTCCACGGTTCGCGCGCGGCAGCAGGCCATAGTGCATGGTCAGCTCATTAGAAAGGTCCTGTCCGCCGCGCGCCGCTTTGATCGGGTCCAGGTCGCCCACCAGGTCGGCCACAGTCACGTCCGGGGTCGCGAGCTTTTCCACATAACGGTCATTGCGGTTCAGCCAGGCAATGGGCGTATGGTCCCCATGCGCTGCGATCAGATCGCGCGAGTGCTTCGCGAGCGGTTTCCATGGATTGTCGCGGATTTCCGAGCCCGCGATGTATGGAGTCCATTCATCCAGCAGATGGGTCAACGCGCGCAGGATGCGGCTTTTCGCCTGCCCGCGCAGCCCCAGCAGGATGAAGTTGTGCCGTGACAGGACCGCGTTCACAATCTGCGGCACGACAGTGTCTTCGTAGCCCACAATTCCCGGGAAAAGCGGCTTCCCGGACCCGCGTCCCTCGCGCAACCGAACGAGTAGATTTTCACGCATCTCGTCTTTGACGGATCGGCTTTTAAGCCGGACCTCTCCGTAGGAAGGATGGCTCCGCAAGACGCCTAGCGTGTTAGGCAGACTCTCGTGTCCAGTGATGGGCGATGCAGGAGCGGATGATGGCGAGCGCATAAGGGAAGAACTCCTGAAAGCGAAAGGAAGCGCTGAGGCGCTTCGATTCACGGCTTCTGCCCGTCCACGCGCCCATCAGATATGGGCGCAGAAGGATGGACCGGCTTTGCTTAAGGATAACTGACTACCCTTCTACCCCGGCTTTTCACGCGCAAGCCGTATAAGCAGGGCTACATGATAGGCCCGTGGCCGTTGCGGGAAGCATCCGGGCGGCCGCTCAATCCCATCCTGAGTTTGGGCAAAATATCTTCGTAAAAGGCATGCAGCATCTCCGTGCGCTCTCGGTCCGAACGGCTGACCAGAAGAGCCTGCTTAAAGCCGAGGTCGGCTGGTAGTTCCCAGGCCAGCTGGAAGGAAAGCGACCGGTTCAGGTCGAAGGCGTAACTTTCCCGTCCGATGCCGGCCAGCGCGAGCACTTCCAAATGCAAAGCTACACACGCAGCCCGGTCTTCTCGCGACGTGTCCAGCGGTTCATCGTCGAAGAGATCGACTTCAGCCTGAAGAAACGATCGTGAATCATCCAATTGTTCAATCTCAAACCGGCGCTTGCCTTCGCAAAGCAGGTCCATGCGCCCATCAGGGTAGCGCCGCAACACCCGCGCGATGGCTGCGATACAACCGGCAATAGCTAAGCCCTGGGGCTGCGCGCGGACGACCCCAAACTCAAGTTCGCCGCCGAGGCACTCAAGCGCCATGTCCTTATAACGCTCCTCAAAGATGTGCAACGGCAAGGGAATGCCGGGAAAAAGCACCACATCGAGAGGAAACAAAGCAATTTTCATGAAAAGCGTGCCTTTCAGGCCAGGTCGTGAACACTAAAAATCTGTGATTGCCACAGCGGGATGCAGCGTTCCGAGGTCAGCGGTCTGGCTTGGGATCGGGGCAGGGCATTGTTCACGTCAGCTGTCCAGTTCCAGTTCGTCGAGCACGGCCTGCATTTCACGCTCCGCATGGCCATTGCCTTCGCGCCGAGCGTTTGCGATGCCGAGCTGAAGGTGCTCTTTCGCCTGATTGGGTCGACCCGCGCGCGCGAAGGTTTGCGCCGCCATAAAGTAGCCTGGCGTGTACTGGGGGTTGTCGCGCAACAGGGTGCCGAACTCAGCAATGGCCTGCTCGAACTTGTCCTGCCCGGCATACTCCATCGCGAGCCCGTATCGCGCGAAAGCGTCCTTTGGATTTGCCTCGAGAATCTGACCCAACATTGCCGCTTTGTCCATGCGGACTCCTTATGCATTGATCTAGATTCCACTGCCGATGGGAGGGAGCGCTCGGGTTGCACAAAGACTTGCAAGCGCTGAAACTGAAGCAAGTCCATTCTACCGAACTGCTTCAACGGCTTTTTCAGGGACTGAAACGACTCATGACCGATCAAAGCAGCGTTCTACGCACCCCCGGCAGCTCGGAGTCCGAGATGACCGAACTTGTGCTTCCTAATGATGCCAACACGCTCGGGAATCTGCTAGGCGGCCGCCTGATGCACTTTATCGATCTCGTGGCCGCTATGGCCGCGTACCGTCACGCTCGTTCGCACGTCGTTACTGCCTCAATGGACCACATCGACTTCATCGCCCCTGTCCACGTGGGTGAATTCCT
This sequence comes from uncultured Acidobacteriaceae bacterium, assembly GCA_964247895.1. GTDB lineage: Bacteria > Acidobacteriota > Terriglobia > Terriglobales > Acidobacteriaceae > EB88. The sequence goes on along the minus strand of CAXTWG010000021.1, from coordinate 26,394 downwards.
GATCCTTAAATCCCGTGTGAATCGAGGGTATCGCACCTCTATGGAAGTGGGCGTGAAGGTTTGGGCAGAAAACGCGCTGGCCGGCTCGCTCCGCCATGTAGCATCAGCATATCTAACCTTTGTGGCGGTAACCTCCGCCGGCACGCCCACGCCCATCCCTGTGCTGGCAGCATCCGATGGGGAAGACGCTCGTCGTTTCGAGGATGCGGGGCGCCGTCGCGAGCAGCGCCAGTTCGAGTTGGCGCGCCGTCGGGCCGCCGGCAAAGTTTCGCCCCTGCCTTAACCTGAGAGGAAAGCAAAATGGCACATGGAAACACTCCGCCGGCAGGCCCAGTCGCCCTACCCGGCGTGCGCCACATCATCGCAATCGGTTCCGGCAAAGGCGGTGTGGGCAAAACAACGGTTGCCGCCAACCTAGCAATCGCCCTAGCGGCGCTCGGGGCGAAGGTCGGACTTATAGACGCCGATATCTACGGCCCCAATGTACCACTCATGTTCGGTAGCGAGGGCCAGCCCAAAGTGCTCCCGAACAACCAGATTGAGCCCAAGCTCGCCCACGGCGTCAAGATTATCTCGGTGGGGCTCATCTCGCCGGGTGACAAACCGCTCGTGATGCGTGGCCCTATGCTCCACCAAATCATCCGGCAATTCCTGCAGCAGGTAGAGTGGGGCGCGCTCGACTTCCTGCTCGTCGACCTACCGCCCGGTACAGGTGACGTGGTGATCTCACTCGTCCAAACCGTCCCGCTTACCGGAGCCGTGGTAGTTTCCACCCCTTCCGACGTAGCCCTCCAGGACGCCCGTAAGGCGATCGAGATGTTTGGTCAGGTCAATGTGGAGGTGCTTGGCATCATCGAAAATATGAGCCACTTCACCTGCCCGCACTGCCATACAGAGATCGACATCTTCTCCAAGGGTGGCGCTGTGCGTACGGCGGAGCAGTTCAAAGTGCCATTTCTCGGCGCGGTTGAGCTTGCCACAGCCATCCGGGAGGGCGGTGATCGTGGCACGCCTGTTGCTGCTTTGGGTGAGAGCGCGGCATTCGCGGGGGAGTTCTTTACCCTGGCTCGCGCCTTGGCTGAACGCGCCGCTCAACTGGAAGGGAAAGGCGAAGACGTTTTCGAAATTCAATAGCGACAGGTAGAGGGCCCGCCCGGGGGGGGGCCGCGAACAGGGAACCCCCGTAAGCCCCCGGGGGGCCCCCC
>CAXTWG010000021.1:0-25179 GCA_964247895.1 uncultured Acidobacteriaceae bacterium | reverse complement strand
CTAACGTGCATGTTAACGCCCACTCTTTTTGCTAAATAAAATCCCCACTGGATGCGGCCCCACGGGGGGGGGCCCCTCTACCTGGAAACCAGCTTAAGCCACGGCTGGAACCGACATCGCCTTGACGCGCGCATGGAGGCGACTCTTGTATCGCGAAGCAGTGTTCTTGTGCAAAATGCCCTTTTGCACACTCTTGTCCAGAGCCGACACCGTCGCGCGGAACTGCTCGGCCGCCGCTTGGGCGTCGCCCTTCTGAATCGCTTCGCGCAGGAGGCGCAGGCTGCCGCGGATCCGGCTTTTATTCGCGCGATTTACCCCGGTTTTACGCTTGGTCTGCCGGACGCGCTTGAGCGAAGAAACGTGATTTGCCATAATTCTCTACTTCCTTACAGGGATCAGCAGCGGATTAAATGCCCGCAAACATCAAATGTAGGCCAGCCCACCCTCCCGGTCAAGCAGGACAGCTCTCTAAATCGTTATGGGCATGTCACCTTTGTCCACGGATTCGCGTCCTAAGCGGTATGCGCACCCTCGCTCTGCTCTCCTATGCTGCTCTTCTTCTCGCGCCCGTTGCGGCGCTCGCCCAAGCTTCCCCCATTGCAGCCGCGACGGCCGGCTTGCGGCAGGTACAGCAAGCATATGGTCGTGGTGCACAGCTGTACAGTTGCCAGCCAGTAAATGGAAGTCCAGCCTTTGTTTATCTGGGCCCTGACGCCCTTCTTTACCAATTTCCCAACAGCAACAGTGTCGAGCAGGTCGCCACACATAGCATTGGGCCAGTATGGCAGTGGAACGATGGTAGCGGCGTTTTCGGCACCACCACTCAAACCATTCCTTCTCAGGATCCAAACAACATTCCTTCGCTCGTCCTGTCCGCCCAGCCCTTTGGTACGCATAATGGCGTTCTTTCCTCTGTCAGCACCATTGTGCGGTCCAGCACCACAGGCGGTACGGCTCCGTCTACCGGCTGCGACACGGTACACATCGGCACGATAGCGCGAGTACCGTATACGGCGACCTATACATTCCTTGCCCCCGGTACAGCCGCAAGCGCCAAGTAAACTCCCACTCCTGATTCAAAAAGGGACGGCCTACTCGGCCCTCCCTTTTTGCCTAAACCAACCTACGCATGCACAGCGACAGGATTCATCCGTTGCGCGATCGTATTTAGCAGCTCGTTCGCATGCTTTTCCTCATTTAGAGTTTTCTGGAGCATTTGCGCGTGCTGCGGCATGTCCAGGATGTTCGCCCAGTCCCGTGCAGAGCCGTAGGAAGCGATCTCGAAGTGTTCGATCTTCTGTGCGCTTGCAATCAAGCCCGCGTCCCGCACCGGCCCTTCCCTGGATTCACTGATAATGTTTGCTCCGGCTGCGATCAGCGCCGTTGTTACCGCACACTTTTTATCGTCGACTTCGCCGTCCAATTCGCCGATCATCGTTTCCAAGCGCTTGGCCTGCTGCTCGGTTTCTTGCATGTGCGACTGGAACGCCTGTTTCAATTGTTCGTCCTGCGCAGCTTTGATCATGGATCCAAGCCCATCCACAATCTGGTTTTCCGCGGAAAGCAGATAGCGAAGCTGGAGCGTGTACAGGGAGCGGAAGTCCTGAATGTCGTTCGGCGTAAGAAAACCCATGGGGAGCCCTCGTCGGCGGTTAGTGACCGCCTCTATTTGCTTGGAGGTAAAGGATTGGGCATACGTTGGCCGTGATTTCCACAACTTTGTCCCGCCGCTTTTCCGTCTGCATTCCTGTCACAAGCAATTCATGCCGCGGCCATTGACTGTGCCGTCGCACGGCGCTAGTCTCCTCGCATCGACCCTCGTTGCAGCCCCGGCTCAGCTTTTACGCCTGCTCCCCAGGCTTCCGGCTTTGTGCTGCTTCTTTCCCATACAGGCACGTATTCAACCCATGCCGCAAGCCGCTTACGGCCGGCGGACGGAGGTCCATTCGCCCATTGATGACCACCAAAGCGCTTGAAATCACGCCCAACCTCGAGCCCCTGTTCGGGACTCGCGATGAAAACCTCAAGCTGATAGAGCGTGAGCTCGATGTCCGCATCGAACTGCGCGCCGACGCGGTCCAAGTTGCCGGCCCCGAGGCTGCCATCGAGCGGGTCCAAAGCATCTTCGCCGACTTCGAGCACCTCCGCCAACGCGGCGTCCACCCGCACAACGGCGAGCTGCATGCCTTGCTCAAGCTGGTCGTCTGTGACCCCACCGTTACACTCCGTTCACTCATGGAGGCCGGTAGCAAGCGATCCTCTGGCGGCATCAAGCGCATTGTGCAGCCTCGCTCGGTCAACCAACGGCTGTACGTCGAGGCAATTGATCAAAACGACATGACCTTCGGCGTGGGCCCCGCCGGTACGGGCAAAACATATCTCGCTGTCGCCATGGCCGCAGCCGCGCTGCTTGCGAAAAAGGTCAGCCGCATCATCCTGGTCCGCCCCGCGGTTGAGGCCGGCGAGCGGCTCGGCTTCCTGCCCGGATCCTTGCAGGAGAAAATCGATCCTTATCTCCGTCCGCTGTACGACGCGCTCTACGACCTGCTTGAACCCGAGCGCGTCGATAAAATGATCGAGAAAAATATCATCGAGATGGCGCCGCTCGCCTTTATGCGCGGACGTACGCTTTCCGACGCCTTCATCATCATGGATGAAGCGCAAAACACTACCTCCGAGCAGATGAAGATGTTCCTTACCCGGCTCGGCAACAACTCCAAGGCCGTCATCACGGGCGACGTGACGCAAATTGACCTGCCCAACCCGCGCCGGTCAGGTCTGGTCGAGGCCATCCAGATCCTGTCTGGAACCGACGGCATTAAGTTCGTTCATTTCGAGGACGGTGATGTCGTACGGCATCATCTGGTCCAGCGCATCATCCGCGCCTACGACCACTTCGGCCGCGCTGAGCAGATGCCGCTCGGCATGAACGGCGAGTCCGGCGCGGGCGCTCCCCAAAGTAAACCTCAGTAAATCCTGAACCGGTGCGGTACCATCTACACAACAGGAGAGCGTCGCTCTCCTGTTGCCATTTGCACGACGTAGGGAGACAGGAACGGGCCCGGTGAGATTAAAAGGGCCGCCATCATGATCGTGATTGCACCGGAACTGCGTGTGGCCCGCGGCACGCTCCCCAAGCGGGAGCTGTCCGGGTTTGTGCGCGAGGCCGCTGCTGCCATTCCACTCAAAGGCGAAATCTCTGTTCTTCTCACGACCGACGCCGGCATCCAGGAGCTCAACCGCAGCTTCCGCCGTAAAAACCAGTCCACAGACGTTCTTTCCTTTCCATCCGGCGATGAGGTCTTTGCCGGCGATCTCGCCGTCTCGGTTGAAACCGCGTCCCGCCAGGCTGAAGAGTTCGGCCACAGGCTGCTCGAAGAGGTCCGCGTCCTTCTTCTCCATGGCCTTCTTCATCTTGCCGGTTTCGATCATGAGCGTGACGCCGGGCAGATGGCGCGACGGGAGCGCGCACTACGCGAGCAGTTTGGGTTGCCGGTAGGTCTTATCGACCGCGCCCGGAAAGCTGCAAGGTGATCGTCCTTTTGTTCCTCCTCATCGTCGTCCTGCTCGTGGTTCTCACGCTCGCCTCCTACATCGATCGGCTCTACTCGGAGATGGGCAGGTTTCTTTCTCGCGACTTCCAGCAAAGCATCGATGTGTGGGAAGAGCGCGTCGAGCCGCGCATCCGTTTCAGCCGCGAACAGATCGCGCTTTCGGCTGCTGTACTCGCGCAGCTTTCCTTGGCTTTGATCACCCTTATCCTGGCGATTCTGCTTTTGAACCGGCCCGGCAATCCTTCCGTGCCTGAGCTCGCTGAAGCCGTCTTCGCCGTCACCCTCGTGATTGTGCTCTTCAACCGCCTTCTGCCTTACGTTCTGTTCACCCGCACGCATGGCCGCTGGCTGCTCCCTTTTGTTTGGCCCCTGCGCGCGCTCATCGCGCTCTTCCTGCCGGTGACGCTCGTGATCTCCTTCCTTCTTTCCATCGTCGCCCTGGCCGGTGAGCCGCAAACGCAGGAGGAAGAGGACGCGAGCGGCGCCGCGGCGGTCGACGCGCTGATCGAAGCCGGGCAGGAGGAGGGCATTCTCGAGGAGGGCGACCACGAGCTGATCCGTTCTGCCGTTGAGTTCGGCGGCAAGATCGTCCGCGAGGTCATGACGCCGCGTCCCCGCATCTTCGCCGTACCGGAGAGTGTAACGATCGAGCAGCTGCTCGCGGCTCTCGAAGGCAATCCCTTTTCCCGGGTGCCGGTCTTCACAGGGACGCTTGATCAGGTTACCGGCATCGTCTTCGCGCACGACACGCTTCAGATCACCGATATTGAGGCCCACACCCGTACGGTTGGCTCCATCGCGCGGTCTGCGACCTTTATCCCGGAAACCAAGCGCGCCAACGAAGCCCTGCGCGAGATGCAGCGCGAAAAGCAGCACATGAACATCGTCATCGATGAGTACGGCGGCGTCGCCGGCCTGGTCACGATTGAGGACCTGGTCGAGGAAATCGTCGGCACCATCGCCGATGAGCACGAAGGCGAGGACAAAGAGGCCGTTCTGGAAGAAAGGACCGGTGTGTGGAGCGTCCCCGGTGACCTTGAAGTGGCGCATCTCGAGGACCTCCTCGGCGATGGGTGGGAAGCACCCGAAGACTACGAAGCTACCACTGTCGCCGGCCTGGTGAGCGAAACCGCCGGCCGCATCCCCATGCCCGGCGAAGTGGTCGAGGACAATGGGCTGCGCTTTGAAATTATCGCTTCTACCGACCGCCGCATCGAGCGCATGCGCGTGTCCCGCAGCGCTGCTGCCTGAACAAAGCCGCAGTTGAAAGGAAAAAGTTTTGAAAAGCGGATTCGTTTCCATCCTCGGACGCCCCAACGCGGGCAAGTCCACCCTCGTCAATGCGCTCACCGGCGAAAAGGTCGCCATCGTCACAAGCAAACCGCAAACCACGCGGACGCGCATCCACGGCATCGTCGATGTGCCCAAACAGGGCAGGCACCCCGCCGCGCAAATTGTCTTCGTCGATACCCCCGGCGTGCACAAGCCAAGCACGCTGCTCGATAAGCAAATGATGCAGGTCGTCTACGACGCGCTTGAAAGCCGCGATGTGGTGATGGTGATTGTGGACGCTTCGCGCCGTCTGGAGCTTCCGCAGGGAAAACCCGATCTTCCGCAAGCGCGGCCCGAGTTGCCGGAGGCGGAGCCCGAGCTGCCCCAACCCGCTGACGCAGCGCCCGCCACAGCTGAAACGCCCGAGCGCAGGCGCAGGGAAGCGAGGAAAGAAGCCAGCGAGGACGCGTTCGTTTTCGAGCTCATTCGCAAACTCGACTGCCCGGTTTTCCTCCTCATCAACAAAATCGACCTTGTTCCGCGCGAAAAGCTGTTGCCCATGATCACCGAGCTGAGCGCGCTTCATCCTTTCAAGGAAGTTTTGCTGCTCTCCGCCCGCAAGCGCGACGGGCTCGAAGCACTGGTCGAAAAGCTGGTGGAGTATCTGCCCCAGGGCGAGCGTTACTTCCCCAAGGACCAGTTCACCGATCAGCCTGAGCGCTTCCTCGCCGCCGAGCTCATCCGCGAGCGCATTCTCATGGAAACCGGCGAGGAGGTTCCCTACGCAAGCGCCGTCGTCATCGAGCAGTGGGAAGAGCCGCCCGTGCCCACACGCCGGTCCAAGCCCGACCCAGGCCACGAAAAGCTGCCGCTCACCCGCATCGCCGCCGCCATCTACTGCGAGCGCGACGGGCAAAAAGCGATTCTGATCGGCAAGGGCGGTGCAAAGCTCAAGGCCATCGGCGCTTCGGCCCGCAAGGAGATCGAGACCCTGCTCGGCACTCGCGTCTTCCTGCAGCTGCACATCATCGTCGAGGAAAACTGGAGAGAAAAACGAGGCTTTCTCGACACCCTTGATTGGCGGCGACAGCTCGACGAGATCGCCCGCGAACGCGCCCGCAAGCTGGAAAACGACCGCCCGGAAAGCTGAATTGAAGCGGAAGTGTCGGTCAGTGAGAAAGCACCGCCGCGAAGCCCACCGCTAAAACTCAAAACGCGCCGCGAACTGCAGCTGTCGCGATGAACCGGCATCGCCGGTTGCCGTGCGTGTAGCGGTGATCTGCCCAAAGGTGCTGGTCGCTGAAGTCGTGGCAGTCAGGTTGGGGTTGCTGAAGTTGGCGTGGTTCACAATGTCGAACGCGTCTAGGCGCAGCACCAGCGCGGTTTGTTCCGCAACTTTCGTTGTCTTCTCAATCGAAATATCCGAATCCGCAAAACCCGGCCCGGTCAGCGCGTTGCGGCGCAGTGTGCCGTAGCCTACTGATGGCGCAAAGAAAATGCAGCCCGCGGTTCGGGTCGCGCACACAGTCGGTGAGCCGGCCGGACCGGTAGTGCCTGTGGCCGCAGTGATATAGGGCACATTGCCATTGGCGAGCGTGGCTCTGCGTCCGACGGATGGAGCGGCCAGCAACGTCGGCCGGATTGTGCCCACAGAAGGATTCCCGTCAAACGCGGACGTGGTCACCACATTCAGCGGGTTGCCTGTCTGTAGCTGCGTTATGTTGGCGAGCAGCCAGCCCTCCCGGAAACGGTCGCCGTGGAAGGGCAGGTTCCAGGTGCCCGAGAAGACGAAGTGGTTGCGCGCGTCGAAGTCCGACAGCCCGTAATCGCCGCGCAGGTTCGTGCTGTCCTGTAGCGACAAGCCGCCCTGAGAGCCAAGCGAGTTGTCATCCTGCGACTTGGACCAGACATAGGTCGAGTTGACCTGCAAGCCGTGGGCAAGCGCCTTGCGCACGGTGAACCAGAGTGCGCTGTAATTCGAAACGGAGTTGGAATCGATTTCCGTGATCGCTCCTACAGGCGAACCCGGACGCACCGGGCTGTTCGCCGCAAGTCGAGCGAATGGGCGGCGGCCTGGGCCATTGATGCCGGCGGAACTGTCATAGATGAACTGGTTGAGGTTGCGCGCAATGCGCAGGTGCTTACCTTCGGACCCGATAAAACCGATCTCGGTGACCACACCCGCCCCGAGCTGCTGCTGCAGATTCAGGTTGTAGCTTTCCACATAGGCATTGGTCAGCAGGGGATTGACCGCGCTGGGCGACGTGCCGGCAAGGGTCGCGCCGGAGAACAACGTGTTCACCGGCGCGTATGCCTTTGCGCCGCCGACCGTGGGCGCCACAAAGCTGACAGGGTTCGCGAACGGCGGGTTTCCTGCCAGGTTGCCGGCAACGCCGGTCACAGGCTGGTCGGCCTGAATGCCGAAGCCGCCGCGCAGGATGGTTTGCTGGTTGCCGCGCAAGTCCCAGATAAAGCCCACGCGCGGCTCATAGTTGTAGTTCTGTGTGTAAGGCTGGCGCACCGGGGTCAGCGTACTGCCGGCGGCCAGGAAGTTGACGAGCCGATTCCCGCCGTCGGTGGGCGTCCCGTTCCACTCGTAGCGAAAACCGATCTCGGCGTTGAAACGAGGCGTGATCTTGTAATTGTCGACGACAAAGCCGCCGACCGCATTCGCGAAGATGCGGCTGGCCACCTGCGTTGGCGTCACGCTGAAGCTGTTGGCGCGGCCCAGGACGAAGTTGTTGGCTGTATCGAAATTGAGCGCGCCTGCGGTCTGCGAGAAGCTGTCCACGATCGCGCGGCGGTACTCGCCGCCTGCCCGGATTGTGTGCTTGCCGCGGTTGATGGAGACCGTGTCTGAAAAAACGCCGGTCGTGACAAAGCGGCCCTGCGGAAACCCGGCCGGCCCACCGAAATTGAGCCCGATATCGGAGACGGTGATCTGCGGCAGCGCCGCATTGAACGGAACCCCGTTCTGGATGCTGAAATTTGCCGGGTTTTCGGGCGCATTCGGCGTGAATGCTATGGCGATGCGATTAAAGCCCAGCCGCGCCTCGTTGACAACATTCGGCGAGAAGATGTGGACCTCGTTGATGGTGCCGATTTGCCGGTGAGCCGTCCGGTGGTCGCCGAAGCCGGCGACAGTGTTGCCTTGGAGGTTGGGCTCGGTGCGTGCGTCCTGCTGCCATGCATAGTAGGCATGGACATTGTCTTTTTGACTAAACGTGTGGAATAAATCGCCCGAAAACTGGTCGGTCCTGACCGGCCCCGCCGCTGAACCGGTGACGATATTGCTGGCGCCGGTAGCCACTGGAATGAACCGCAGAAGACCGTTGTAGCCGGGAATGGCACTGTTCTGGAGCTGTGTCCGCTGTGCGGTGTTGAGCACGCCGCTGGTCAGCGGCAGCGCCTGCTGCTGGCGCAGCCCCTCGTAGCTTAGAAAGAAGAACGTGCGGTCCCGCCAAACAGGGCCCGAAAACGCCCCTCCGAAATTGTTCCGGACAAACTGGTTCTGCCGCTGTGGCTTGCGATTGAAATAATTCCGGGCGTCGAAGTAGTTGTTGCGTAGATAGTCGAACGCCTCCCCATGGAAGGCGTTGGTTCCCGACCGGGTCGCGACATTGACGACAGCACCGGAAGAGCGCCCATACTCCGCCGAGTAGGTGGAGTTGGCAATCTTGAACTCGGAGGTGGTGTTGATGGATGGCTGAAAGGTGATCTGGTTTTGTGTCAGGTCGTTTAAGTTGATGCCGTTGACCAGGAAGTTCACCGAGTCCTCGCGCTGGCCGGCGGTGTTGAAGGAGTTCGCGCCCAAGCCGCGGCTGGCGGTGGTCAGGCCGCCGGTCACAGGCGGCACCACGGTGCCGGGCGTGAGATTCGTGAGGTCGAGGAAGTGGCGACCGTTAAGCGGGATCTCCTGCACGGTTTTCTGGTCGATCACCTGGCCGACTGTAATGGTTTGCGCGTCGATGATGGAAGCCGAGCTTTCCACCTGCACCTGCTCGCCCGCCGAGGCGAGTCCGAGCTTGACGTCGGCAGTCAGATTTTGTGCGACCTGAAGGGAAACGCTCGGGATGGTGGAGTCAGCAAAACCGGGCGCGCTCACGGTGACGCTGTAAAGGCCCGGCTGGAGCGAGGGCACGGAATAATCGCCTGCCGAATCGGCAACGGTCTTGCGGTCAACGCCGGTCGCCAGTCCATGCACGGTGACCTGCGCGCGAGGCATCACTGCTCCAGAAGGGTCGGTGACGTTGCCGGAGATGGTCGCGGTCGATTGGGCGTGCGCGGAAACGGCGGAAAGCAGCAGGGCGGGGACGGCGAGCGCGCGGGCGCGGTGGGTCAAGAAGCCTCCAAAGATAGGGTAGCGGGAATGGCGGCAGACGCGCAGGCAGGGCTGCCCGCGTAAAAACGTCTTCCTTATGCATCGTGCGAAGGAGATGAAGCGATACGACTTTGTACTAGCTGTTGTATGGAACCTAGTATGCAGGCCGCTCCGCGTCAATCACGAAATGCATGCAGGGACTAAAATCGCGGTATGGACTCTTCCATAACAGCGACCGAAGCGTCGAAAGCCCTTGAAAAGATAGACGCGCTGCTGGTTGATGCCGGCATGCAACACGGCCGTCGACAGCTCTTACGCGCCGGGTACACCACCCAGGCGCGCCACCCTCGCCAGGAGGCTCCCGAGCCGCAGCAGCGGAGCGCGCGCGTGGATGAGGTGACTGCCCTAACCGCGCCGGGGCTCGCATTTCTTGGGGTAAGGCATGGCTTCGCGGCGCGTACCGGAGGGATCACCACAGCATATGGGCAGGCGGGAGACCTTAACCTTGGCTTCAGCGCATCCGACGCGCGCGAAAACGTGCTTGCGAACCGGGCGCGGCTGCTTGGGCATGTGTTCGGTTCACCTTTGCCGCTCTTGACACTGAAGCAGACGCACTCCGCAATCCTGCACCGGGTAGGGCGCGCACAGGGGAGCGAGGACGCGCAGCTCACCGGCGACGGGCTGCTGACGGATGAGCCTGGCATCGCCTTGGGAATCCAGACTGCGGATTGCGTACCCGTGCTTGTTGCCGACCGGCGCACGGGCGCGGTCGCCGCCTTCCATGCGGGCTGGCGCGGTACTCTCAAACGCATCGTCGAGCACGGCATCGGCCGCATGCGGCTCGAGTTCGGGTCGAAACCGGAAGACCTCTGCGCCGCCATCGGCCCGGCGATCGGCCCCTGTTGTTACGGAGTCGGCGAGGAAGTAGAGCACGAGTTCCGCTCGCAGTTTCGCTACGCAGACGCACTCTTTCATGAGGTGTACGATTCGGATCCGATCCGGAAGAAATACCCGATGCTGTTTTTGACCCAGCGCGCGCCCGGCCACAGCGATCTGGGGCCTGCGCTGCACCTCGACCTCCAGGAGGCAAACCGTCGGCAGCTCATAGACGCCGGGCTGCCGGAGAACTCTGTCGAGGCGGTTGGCAAGTGCACAAGCTGTCGCACGGACCTGTTCTTTTCCTACCGGGCCAAAGGCGGGTTTACCGGCCGCATGCTGGCGGTCATTGCCCGCGCCTAGGCAGCGGATTTACTGGAAAAGGCTGGGTTCATCAGGTCGCGCAGCTCTTTGCTCGGCTTGAAGTAAGGAACGCGCTTGGCTGGGATGTCGACCTTGGCTCCCGTTTTCGGGTTGCGTCCGATGCGCGGTTTACGCTCGCGAATGCGGAACGAGCCGAAGCCGCGCACTTCAATCTTGTCGCCGCGGCGGATCGCGTTGGTAATGGCGTCAAAAACCGTGTCGACCATGACCTCGCAATCGCGACGCGAAAGATCACCGAGAGGCAGAACTCCCTCCACTAGATCAGCTTTCGTAATCGTTGCAGTCAGCGTCGCCATCGAAAACGGTCCTAGCTGCCTCAAAGTCAGGCAAATGTCTTGCAGGTAGATGCAGGGAAGAAGCGGAAAGTGGCGGTGTTTCTTACACAGGGGAATGCTGGATTTCCCGTTTGCGATAACGAGATCAAACGAAATGGGGATCGACTTTTTGATTTCGCGAGGCGCACTTGTATATTTATCTGAGCCGCCCGCTCGTGGCGCACTTCGCGTCCCCGTCGTCCAGTGGCCTAGGACACCGCCCTTTCACGGCGGTAACACGGGTTCGAATCCCGTCGGGGACGCCAAATCTTAAGCCTCTATAGCATTCGGCTCCAGTCTCGGAGGCAAAATATTTCCTCTGGTCTGGGCAGAAACACAGCCCTCTGTTTGCTACGAGCCCGCAGGCGCCATGTACCGATCTTCCGGCCTATTTACCTTTCGCGAGCCGTGCGCCTGCTTTTTCGCGGCGTTTCCAGCCATCCTAGAATCCATACTGTTTACCACTCCCCTTCATAAAAGTGTATCTGCCGAGGGCACTTGATTCCTGCCTTCCTGGACTTAGCTCGGGATGCAAACGTGTAACCACAGTCACCAGTGTCCTTGCTTCTTAGGTAACAACCTAGTCACAATTCAAAAAAGCAGGTCCTAAACGCAATAGAGATTCTGGCGCGCATAACAGAGTTCATAATCCCTGATATATGCTCAACGGCAGAGTTGGATTGAGCTGTCATTGGTTCTTGAAGTTCTGTCATTTTGATAGATTTTGCATTCGGCTTTGAGTCTGAGCCTGTTGCAGCCATGTAGGGTTTGTGGCCATGTTCATGCTTAACCGCGCGATCTGCCAGTTGAACCATCACCAGGGGCGCTTTCCGCCATGCACTTGAGCTGAAACGACCGCAGTTGTAACGATGTCCTCAACCGAGAGTGCAGCAGGCCATGATGAGTTCCCCGACCTTCTCGCTCGAGCTGAGAGTAACGACCAACACCTCGGAATGGCGGAAGCTTCCGAAGCTTGCTGATTCCGAAAAACCTTCCAAGCTCGTAGTAACTCGAGTTCGAGATGCAAGGCCTGACAAGCAGGAGCTAACAGCTTCGTGTCCCGCCGAATTCTACACCTTAGGGATGAGCCTTATCGGCGCAAGCATGACCTTTTTTGTAAACGGTCGCCAGGTTTTCTCCGGTGTCACCCGTCCCGGGGCGATGCACATAGCGCGTCCGGGTGACGGTATTCGCGTAATTAAATCCGGGCCTACCGACTTGCACCACATGTTCCTTCCAGTTCCGCTTGTAACGCAACTGCTCGACGAAAGTGAGCTCAAACTGAGTACTTCCGGTCTGGAACTCAAACAAAGTAGCGATTTCCGTCCCGACAAGCAGATTCTAGGTCTTTTTCACGCGCTGGCGTTGTCCCAAGAAGAAGCGAGCCCGCTGAATCGGCTTCAAGCTGAAGGTCTCAGCATCGCTATTATTGCCGCTCTCCTACAAACACATTCGAATCGGTCCGTCCCGCCTGAGAGCCTGAAACGCCACGGTTTAGCGGGCTGGCAAGTTAGACGTGTCCAGGATTTCATTCAAGCGCATATCGCCGAACCGCTCTCGTTGCAGGTTTTGGCTAACGTTCTGAATCTATCAAGAATGCATTTCGCCGGCCAGTTTTTGCGAGCGACGGGTTTGCGTCCACATGAATATCTCCTGCAAGAGCGGATCCGGAAAGCGCAGCAGCTTTTAATGAGTTCATCGACACCGCTTATTCAAATTGCTTTGATGGTGGGATTCGAAACGCAATCCCATTTCTCCACAGTGTTTAAACGCTTCGCAGGGGAAAGCCCGGCGCAATGGCGCTCCAGCCGTAAAAGTTGAATTCCGCTTTACCTTGGGCGCGGTCGTTTGACCGGACTTGTCATTGAAAGGTGCGAATCGCATACGTGGAAGTTAACAGCGAATCTTGATTGCTTTAATGTCGCGTCCATCATAGGGATAGTGGAAGCGGCCATCGCGCTCGGGTTGGATTTCAAGTTCTGAGAACTTTCTTCGAAAACTGGGCATGGCTGATGTTGGCAAAGAGCGGATGTTGCCTGTCCTCCGAAAGACTGAATTGTTCAAGCATGCATGCACGCTGTAACTGAAGGCCCTCTACTTGGCATGGCTTTTCGTGCGATACAGCAACAACCGTGCAAAAAGAACAACGATGGGAAGCGTTCTGCCCTATGTTCAAGACCATTACACCGCACTGAGCAAAAGCGTGATCTGTCCTGATTGCGATCAGTGCGATAGGTTGGCCAAAGACGATCGCTCCTTGTAGGGGCAGCACAGAGGGGGTTGGTACCCTGCCCGAAGCAGGCCGAGCGGGACATCAAGGTGTTGAGCAAGAGAATTCATTACAGGAGTCAGCGAAGCACTCCAGTGCAGACGTTTCATTTAGGGTGTTAGGAGCGATCTTATGGATCGAGCCAGCCCATAAGCAGGGCAGGACCATCAACTAAAAATGCGCATGGAGGAGTAATGGCGACTGTTGCAGAAGTGATTGTGAATACGTTGGCTTTGTCTGGGGTGAAGCGGGTGTTCGGTCTTCCAGGCGACTCGCTGAACGGGGTTACGGACACCCTCCGCACGAATCCGCAGATTGAGTGGGTGCATGTGCGCCATGAGGAAGCGGCGGCCTTTGCGGCCGGTGCAGAAGCCCACCTTACCAACCGCATCGCGGTCTGCGCAGGCAGCTGCGGACCTGGCAATCTTCACTTCATCAATGGGCTGTTCGACTGCCATCGCAGCCGCGTTCCCGTGCTTGCGATCGCCGCGCAAATTCCAAGTACGGAACTCAGCACGACGTATTTCCAGGAGACGAACCCCGAGCAGCTTTTCAAGGATTGCAGCCACTATTGCGGCGTGGTTTCAGAAGCCGACCAGATGCCGCGCATTCTCGCGATCGCCATGCGCACCGCGATCGCCAAGCGCGGGGTAGCCGTCATTGTGATTCCCGGCAACGTCATGACCAAGGACTGCCCGTCGGCTGCCGTGCCGCTCGGCTTCCTCGCGAACGAGTCGAAGATGGTCCCGCCTGAGGCGGATCTGGCAAAGGCCGCTTCGCTGCTGAACGAGGCTGGGCGAGTGACAATTCTGGCGGGAGCCGGCTGTGAAGGTTCGCATGCCGAGCTGTTGCGCATCGCCGAGCAACTACAAGCGCCCATCGTGCACGCTTATCGCGGCAAGGAGTTTGTCGAATACGACAACCCATACGATGTCGGCATGACGGGCCTGATCGGCTTTGGCTCCGGTTACCGGGCCATGATGCAGTGCGACGCGCTGCTGACACTCGGTAGCGACTTCCCTTACCCGCAGTTCTACCCGGAAAAGGCGAAAAAGATTCAGGTAGACCTGCGCGGTGAGCAGATCGGCCGCCGGACCGCGGTAGACGTAGGCCTGATCGGCACGGTGAAGGACACAGTAGAGGCGCTGCTCGCACGGCTCGGTCCAAAGAAGGACAGCGCTCACCTGAAAGACAGTGTCGCTCACTACCAGTCGAGCCGGAAAGGTCTGGATCACCTCGCGATAGGCAAGCCCGGAACTTCGCCATTGCATCCGGAGTATGTGGCGCGCATTGTCGACGAGTTGGCAGCTGAAGATACGGTATTTACCGTCGATGTGGGTACGCCCAGCATTTGGGCTGCGCGCTATCTTCGCTTCAACGGCAAGCGCAGGCTGATCGGCTCCTGGTCGCACGGTTCCATGGCTTGCGCACTGCCGCAGGCGTTGGGGGCGCAAGCGGCTTTTCCCGGCCGGCAGGTTATCTCCATGTCCGGCGACGGCGGCTTGTCCATGATGATGGGTGAACTCCTGTCAGCCGTACAGAACAAGCTGCCGATCAAGATCATCCTCTTCAACAACCACGCGCTGGCCTTTGTAGAGGTTGAGATGATGTCGGCGGGCATCGTACCTTTCGGCACAGACCTGACAAACCCCGACTTCAGCAAGGTGGCGGAAGCGTGCGGGTTTCTCGGCGTTCGCGTGTCCAAGCCGGAGGAGCTCAAGCCCGCACTTCAGCGGGCGTTTTCGCACGATGGCCCCGCGCTGGTCGATGTGTTGGTACATCGGCAGGAGCTCTCGATGCCGCCGACCATCACGCCCCAGCAGGCGCTTGGCTTCAGCTTGTACTTGACCCGGTGCGTGCTGAACGACCGTGGCGACTCCATCGTGGATCTCGCGAAAACAAACCTGCTCAATCGTCTTTTCGGCGAGTAGGGGTGATTGCGTGACCCAACCGTAGCCAAACAGCTGTCCTTTGTACCGGAGAATCACTCGGCAAGCAGCGTATCTGCTTGCCGAGTCTTCTTCCGCACCGTGAAAACGAGGAACTGCCATGAAGCCGCCAGTGAACCGTTCCACCGGAAGCGCCACTTCCATGGCAGGTGCTTTCCCGGCCACAAACAATGCCCAGGCAACCGGCGCGGCTCCGGCTGCGAACGTTGACAGGAAACGCTATATCCTCGCATGGCTTTTCTGCCTCATCTTCTACTCGCTCGAGTACGCCTCGCGCTCCTCGCCGAGTGTCATGGTTCCTGAACTTGGCAAGGCTTTCTCCATCACCGCAGTTGGGGTAACAGCTCTTCTCGGCACGTATTACTACACCTACTCCCTGACCAGTTTGGTCGCAGGGGCAATGCTGGACTGGGTGGGTGCGAAACTCGCGGTACCGATCGGGCTTCTGCTGTTTGGGGTTGGGTGTGTCCTGTTCACCGTCCCGGATATCACCGCCGGGTACAGCGCCAGGCTGCTCCAGGGGGCCGGGTCCGCCTTCGCATTTACCGGCGCCGTGTACTTGGCAACCCACGGGCTGCCTGCCAAGTGGCTTGGCACCGCCATTGGCACCACGCAATGCCTCGGCATGGTCGGCGGCTTTGCCGGTCAGTTCGCTGTAGGGCCTTTGCTCACGCGAGGCCTTCGCTGGCAGGCGGTGTGGCTGTTTCTCGGCATCGGCGGTCTTGCGATCGGCGTCCTACTATATGCCGTCACGCCGCGTGGGGCAGCCGGTAATACAAGCCGGGAAGGAGCAATGCAGGCTTTTCTCTCGCCCTACCGCACGGTGTTCGGGAACCCGCAATCCCTGCTCTGCGGCCTGATTTCAGGCCTGCTTTTCGTCCCTACGACGATTGGAGCCATGACCTGGGGCGTTTCGTTCTTCCAGAAGGATAACGGGCTTACCTATGCGACCGCGGTCACGACCGCCTCTCTGGTGACGATGGGCTGGGTCCTGGGCTGCCCGACCCTGGGCTGGTTGGCGGATCGCTTCGGCAGCAGAAAACCGGTGCTACTCGCGGGCATCGTTGTCATGTTCGGTTCAATGCTCCAGATCATCTATCTTCCGGCCCTCCTTCCTGTCGGTTTCAGCTGCTTCCTCTTCGGAGTCGGCTCCGGTGCGGCGATGATTCCTTACACAATCATCAAGGAGGTCAATCCGGATGAAGTGAAGGGGAGCGCCACAGGAGCCATGAACTTCATGACTTTCGGCATCAGCGCGATCATCGGCCCTATCTTCGTCAAGCTGTTTGGTCCAGGGTTCCTCCATCCCGTGAACCCGCTCCAGCACTTCAAAGCCAGTCTATGGTTCTGGATCGGCGGCGTGGCCATCGCATTTCTGTCGACGCTTCCCCTTCGGGAAACGGGTCACGGGCGTGCCCGGTCGTAAGTCCTTGGGCAGACACATGCTCACGTTTCGCGTATGCGGAGGCTCCTCGCATGAAGATGATACGGATACAAAACCTGCGATGCGTTTTCCTCGCGCGGTTGCTTTGCAGTCTTCTCTGCGCCGGTCTTTGTCAAGCTCGAACGGAGGCCTGCGCGCAGCAACCTACAGCTGCGGAAGCGCAGGAAAGCCAGGAGCTTACCGGCCAGCAGGACTCCGCCTCGGACCGTAGACCGTTCGCGACCCAGGCGGCGCCCGAGGTCCTTAAGCCGCTCCTGCCCGAAAGCGACGCAACACGTTGGTTGCACCGTAACCGCCTTCGACTTTATGGCTGGACGGAGGGCGGGTACTCCTACACAAATGCCGGGGACGGGCTGCTTGCGATCGCCCCCACACCGAACCGCTTCAGCAATGAGTTTCTGTTGAACGGCGCGTGGCTGATCCTGGACCGCTCCACGACAAAAAAGCCTTGGTCCTGGGGCTTCCGCACGGATTTTTATGCCGGCTCGGACGCAGCACTGCTTCGCCCCCTGAACAGTTTCGGCCCTCAAGGGAATCACCTCGGCACAGATTTTCGGCAAGCTTACTTTTCGCTGCATACACCCGGCCTCAACAAGCGCGGCATTGACTGGAACCTGGGCCGCCAGAATGCGCCGATCGGCTTCGATACCTTGATGGCGCCGTACCGGCCTATGTACTCGCTTGGGTATTTCTGGATCAAGTATGAGGTCGGAAGTACAGCCGCTCTGGCTACCATCCATCCGACCGAAAAGCTCGATATGGTCCTCGGTACCTTTATGGGCTACAACACTGTCTTTGTCCTGCGTGGACGCGCCCCCGTGTACGTGGCCCGCGCTCTTTACCGCCCATTCCTCAACAAGGACACTCAGCTGATCGCCACGGTATTTAGCGGCCCGCAGCCGGCGGGCACAACTGCCGGCCACCTGGGCAGCTGGCAGACGGTTTCGGAGCTGGAAGCGCGCCGTAGATGGACGCCGCGGTTAGGCCAGCTTTTCCAGGTGCACTATGCCGCCGATGTACGCGACCCCGCGACCCAAAGGGTTTCCCCCACCCAGGGAGCCTTTGTTCTCACAGCGATCAGGCTCAACCCAAAGCTGTTTCTCAACCTGCGCCAGGAGTGGTTTTCCGACCCGCACGGGATTCGCAACATAACACCGGGTACTTACAGCGAAGCGGATATCGGCGTGAACGTCCAGCCTGTACCCTGGCTGAATTTCCGCCCGGGTTTGCGCGGCGACTTCGCCGGACAGCGATCGTTTACCTCTTCACTCGGCGGTGCCCCTCGTCGCAATCAGCTCACCGTAGCCTTCGACCTGGTTGTCAAGTTCAGTGTTTTTCATTGATGGCATTCCTGTCTTTGCAGTCGTTTCAGTTGCTTTGTGCACTTGGAGATTGCACAACTCCGGAGCTCGGACATGGCCGCTGAAAGGCCGGCTACAAAGAATTACATTGAGTAGCGACGGATGAACCCGGATTCGACTGTTGTATTCAATAAAGCCTAGCTTTCGAAAGCGATTCATGAAAAGCTGACGCGGGATCGAGTTGTACCTACCATCTCTGCCAGCATCGCCTGAGTGATCGCCGGTATCACAGTTTCCGGATCGCCCGGCTGTCCGACTTCCGCCATGAGTAGAAGTATCCTGGCAAGGCGCTTTTCGCTGGAGTTGAACAGCTGGTCTATCAGGTCCGCCTGGATGCGCGTGCTTCGAGCCAGAAGGAAATTCATAAAGAGAGCAGCAAAGGATTGTTCCGCCGCGAGTACCTGAAGCATCTCCGGACGCGCGATCTTCATTGCCGAGCAGGAAGTGATTGCCGTCACGGCTGCCGGGCGCAAACAGGGCACAGCCGCAACCGCTTCCTCTCCCACGAAATCTCCGGCAGATAGGAGAGTAATCGTGGCCTCTTTTCCTGAACCTGAAACGACTGTTAACTTGGCTCTCCCTTTCTGGAGGTAAAAGACGCAATCGGCAGGCTGCCCTTGATAGAAAAAAGTCTGTTTCGGCTTGAGCTGCACGATACGCCGTCCTGCGCCAGCAATGGTGAGGAAGGTGGAAGGATCAAAGGCAAGTGTGTTGTTTTGCACCATAAACTTTCCTTCAAACATCATGCATTCCCGAGCTCCGCAACCGAATTTTTGCGTGAACGCCCTTGAATAGTGCAAGCCGCACCCAAGCAAACCTGCCGGACATCAATTGTGAACAGTGCTTCGTTCAAGACAGAACGCGGTAGGCGAAAGATATCGCGCCAGATTCTAAACAACTCTTGCATGTAGGACTAATCGAAACAAAACCCGGAGTCTAGGACACATACAGGTCACAAGGATTTGTTGCCGACAACCGGCTTATGTTCCAAGAGTATGGGCTCGCATAACCGAATCCCGTTCGGGTGCACTCGGATGCCGTGAGCCAGAACAAATGAGCAAGTATCGGCTAATGCGCTTTCAAGTTACGACATATACCCGCCGGCGAACGCTTGCTTCGGAGTTGGCGGCGAACATGATTGAACACCATCGCGGGTAATAATCTGATCGATTCCCGCACTCGCCCCCAACGGGGGCTGGTTGCGCGTGAATGCTAAGTGGAGTACGACATCCCTATTCCGCGCGTGCCTTATTGCGCTATGGCTATGCGTGTTAAAAGCACCCGCCCAGCAACACTCCTCCAACCTGCTGCAAGCGGACGCTCATTTGAGCGTCTCCTCGCTTCGGCTCACGGCTAAGCCAGTGTTGCAGCTTGGTGCTGATGGCGTCTGTGCATTTGCTCAGTGCAACCAGGGTGTGAACTTACGCTCGGCAGAGGGATCCCGTGGCCGCATATGTCTTAAAGACCTTTGTCCTGATCCGAGTTGAGGAGGCCGCTTCGGAATGTTCGCGGATCCATGCTGTATCGCGTGCGAAACGCGCGGGTAAAACTGCTCCGGCTTGCAAAGCCAACGGCTTGGGCGATGTCGGCGACGCTTTTCTCGGTCGCAATGAGAAGTTCTCGAGCACGGCGAAGGCGTGTAGCTGTGAGCAGAAGCATCGGGGGCTGCCCAAGCGCCTCGGTGAAGCGCGCCGCGAATGTGGATCGACTCATGCCGGCAATGTGCGCGAGTGTTTCGACCGTGAAAGTTTCTGAAGACCGCTCAAGGATCGCTTCGACCGCGCGAGCAAGCCCGGGATCGGAGAGTGCCGTAATCCAGGGAAGAACATTTTCCTCCCGTTCAAATCTTCGACGCAGCAGCAGAGTCAGACACTGCTTCAGCAGTGCTTCCTGCATGGCGCGTGTTCCGATGCCGGGGCGGGCTGCTTCAGCCAGCAGGGCCACAAAGTGGTTCTCCAAACCATCCTGCGCGGCGAAGTACTCGACCAAGGGGCGATCCAGCCTTGCAAACAGGTTGGGACTCGATACGGCAGCGGTCCCCACTTCCCCACATGCCGTGATGAGGCCGATCTCCCCGTCACCGGCCTGGATGGTAGGAACATTTTCAAAGAACGAGGGTGCTCGCGACAGCGGGTGCGGTCGTGAGCCGTCATCGCTCTTGTTCGCCGCAACGCTGTACACCACATCCGCCGGAATCAGCGCAAAAGTATGCTGTCGAACGTCGATGGACTCGCCGCCTTTGAGTCGGATCTGCCCCTGCCCAGTCAGACAGTAATGGAGGCTTGGAGCGGGCGACTTAGTGAATGTAAGCTGATGCCCGTGGCGAATATCGCAGAGCGAAAACGCTCCCACGCCTACATCGAGCGCCGCAAGAAGCTGGTCGACCGGTAATGACATCATAAAGAATGTAGTGAAGTCCTCATGGTGGGACTAAAGCACACAAAGCTCGGACTCTGGGACACATGGAATCTACATCATTTCAGAAGTACCCCGACACTTACTGGCCGGATGTGAATTTAAGGCCGATCGCGCATGTGATGATTCCCAGGATCAGAAGCACCCGGATGAGGGTGGCAGGTTCGGAAAACCAGATCATTCCAATCAGAACTGTCCCAACCGCGCCAGTACCCGTCCAGATAGCGTAAGCGGTGCCAAGAGGGATTGTTTTATTGGCAAATTCGAGAAAAAGCAGGCTCAGGGCTACACACACGAGAAAGCCGAGCGTGGCTTGCATGTTTTTGAAATTGTCGATAAACCGCATACTTGTAGTGAAGCCAACCTCGAAAACCCCAGCCAGCACGAGATAAAACCATCCCACTGTCGTTCCCCCTCGTCTACTGACCGTTATGGTTCATCAAATGCGTGATTGCTGAAAAGACCACCGATATGCATGAAATGCCGTTGCGAGCACGGCGACAAGGGGAACTCTGATTTCCTGGGAGCTTGAGTCTCCAGCCCGGCCGCCTCAGTGCGCTTACGTGAAAATTGTAACTTCACGAGTAAAAATTGTCTGGTCTATACTGCTCAGCTTACTTGCTTCGCCCAGTGCCGGTGAGCATATCTGGGTCTCTTCGCCTGCCGACAAGCGCTTCGAGCCCTGACCCTATGTTGGAGATATTTGGAGATCAATGATCAAAATTGCTCAGAGTTCAGCACCGGTAAGGTGCAAAGCTTGTACGTGGAAGCGTCGCGGGTCGTTTAGTCGTATGCTGCGCTCGACTCACAATCGCCTCGTGTTCAAACAATACGCAGTCGCTTGAGGGGATGGAGCACATCCAACTCGGGCGCAGGAGCAGTATGGCATCGATCGCTGTAAGCAGTGCGGCTACCCTTGCGGCGACCCGCACAAATGCTGAAAAGTTCGGCGAGGTTGCAGTCCGTTATGGCCTGGTCCTGCTGATTACCTGGATGGCCTGCATGAAGTTCACCGGCGTAGAAGCAAGCGGAATTGAACCCCTTGTCGCTCGTAGCCCCCTTCTAGGCTGGGCGTACCACTTCCTGAGTGTGCAAGCCTTCTCACGAGCCTTGGGCTCTTGCGAACTGGCAATCGCGCTTTGTATTGCTCTGCGCCCCGTTTCTGCCAGGGTATCGGCGCTCGGCAGCCTGGGCGCCATTGGGATGTTCCTGACCACGCTGTCGTTTCTTTTGGAGCCGGGCTCCTGGGATGCGAGTCTGGGTGGATTTCCGGCCCCTTCGGATCCCATCGGCGAATTCCTGCTCAAGGATGTCGTCCTTCTCGGTGCATCCGCGTGGTCGTTCGGAGAAGCCTGGAGCAATGTCGTCAGCCGGCCCGCTGCTCCAGGTGCGCCGCGGCCTTAAAAGTTCAACAGGATCCACCACGGCCATCCCCCTCACCGTGCGATCGAAAACATTCGACGGTGGAACGCACGCGGGTACACTAACCCTCCTTGCCTGCTGCTCGAAGCTATTTAGTATGTACAGCCGCCCCTGTCTTTCCAGACTTACAGGAGAGCTCGATGACGCTTGAACGGATGCCTGAACGGATGCCTCAACAAATCAAGACACAGCCCGACCCTTACCAACCGTATCTGCTTTCTCAGGGCATCCGTTTCGGGAACCTCCTCTTCATCTCAGGGCAAGCTGGGTACGACGAGGGTGGAAGAATCGTGGAAGGCGGCTTCCGTGCTCAAGGTGAGCAGGCATTCCGCAATCTCGCGCGGGCGCTCGAGGCGGGAGGCTCCGGGCTTACGAATGTGCTGAAAGTGACTATCTTTGTCACCGACATGAAGAACTTTTCCGAGGTGGTAGCACTGCGGCGAAAGTACTTTACCCTGCCTTACCCTGCGGACAGCATCGTCCAGGTGTCCGGCCTTTACACGCCTGAAGCAGTGATCGAGATTGAGGCGGTCGCCTGCGTCTAGCGAGCTTGCGGCTTGAGGCGCCATTGCATTTCACGGCTGTAACCCGGGTTCCAATCCTTTTCGGCAATCCCAACATGCCCTGCTTCCAGCCTTTCGCATCTGGTTCAGTATGGTGTGCCCCTTATCGCTTGCCGGCGCAGGACCGCTTCTGAGTTCCTTCCTTGCGTGTGTCTCCTGCGGCTCCCCGGCAGGGCATCAACTGCGGCAGCAGCTCTTCACAAGCACCTTCGGCGAACGACTGCTCATAATGGTCGCTCCTTTCCCCGTGATGTTGCTCAGCGCACTCCTGCTCAGCCGGCTGCCAATCGTAAACCCGGACAACTCGGATGAAAGAGCCCGTCTATGACCACGGCAAATCTACGGCAGTTCCTGCTGGCCGGTATCCTGATCGGCATCGGCATGGGCGGATTCGTAGACGGAATCCTTTTTCATCAGATTCTGCAGCTTCACAACATGCTTTCCAATGTCGTGCCACGCGATACCCTTATCCATGAGCAGGTCAACATGTTCTGGGACGGGCTGTTCCATGCATTCTGCTTCATGACCGCAGCGTGCGGTATCGTCCTTTTTTGGCGAAGAGCGCGTCTGGGCGCGCCGCCGCACTTTAGCGCTTTTGCGGGCTCGCTGCTGCTGGGCTGGGGTTTGTTCAATGTCGTAGAAGGCGTGATCGATCATGAGATCCTACAGGTGCACCATGTCTACCAGAATGGGAACCATCTCCTGTGGGACCTCGTTTTTCTTCTCGCAGGCGTGCTTTTCTGCGTCTTGGGCAGCATGCTGATGCGTACCCGCGATATACCTCGTTCTGTCCGGACTGGTGGCCCGGGGCTGCCCATGGTTTGAAATCCATGGTTCTCCGCCTTCCATTCACACCCAGCATCGTCTAGACTCACCTCTATCCTGCTCCGCCTCGAGTCTTCAATGAACATGCCGACAGAAACGGGTCTTCTGGCCGAAGAACCAAGCGTACTCCCCAAGCACTTCCGCTCCTCCTCGGGTGAGATATTTGAAGGTTACTTTGCCGCAGGCCGTACGTGGAGCTTTAAAAAACAGGACCTGCTGGATGCGCGCGCACGCCGCCTGTTTGAAAATGCGGCGCTGGCCTGCTCCATGGATGCATATCCGTTTCAAGCGCCGCTGGCGCGCAAAACCGGTCCTTGTGTCGAAACCGACGGGCACGAGATGCTCATGCTCTCGAGCTACGACTATCTGGGACTGATCGGCGACCCCCGCATCGACGCGGCCGCTATTGAGGCCATCCGCCGCTACGGTACCGGCACCGGAGGGGTCCGTTTACTGACCGGCACGCTCGACCTGCATCACGAAACAGAGCGCGCGCTCGCCCGCTTTAAGGGCACTGAAGCGTCGCTGCTGTTCACCTCCGGTTATGTGGCCAACCTTGCGGTCATCTCATCCCTGTTCGGCCCCGCGGACCGTGTCATCGCGGACGCCTTCTCGCACCGAAGCCTGATGGACGCTTGCCGCCTCGCCGGTGTGCAGGTGCAGCGGTTTGAGCACAACAACCCTGAGTCGCTCCGGAACGAGATCAAAAACGGGGCCGCAAATGGGCCTGGGGCCAACCGGACGCTCATCATCTCCGATGGCGTGTTCTCAATGGACGGCGACATTTGCATCCTGCCCGAGTTGATCGCGATCAAGAAAGAGTTCGGCTGCTACCTGCTCATGGATGAGTCCCACGCGACCGGCGTGCTGGGCGCAGGCGGCCGCGGCACGGATGAGCATTTCGGCGTCGACACGAGCGAGGTGGACATCTGGACCGGGTCGCTCGCGAAAGCGATTCCTTCAGGCGGCGGCTTTGTGGCGGGCTCGCGCGAACTGATGATCTTTCTCCAGCACGCCTCGGCGCCGTTTATCTTCTCGGGCGCCATGCCTGCGCCTTCCGCGGCCGCGGTCGGAGCGGCCATCCGGATCCTCGAGGAGGAGCCCGAGCGTGTCGACCGCATTCGCTCGAACGCGGCTTTCCTGCGCGATGGGCTTAAAAGTCTCGATTTCGATACAGGGCTGTCGGAAACGGCGGTGATCCCGCTGATGCTGTATGACGACACACGCACGGCTTTGTTCGCGCGCGAGTTGCGCAACCGGGGCATCCTGACCTCGCCGGTGATGTTCCCGGCGGTGGCGCAAGGCTCGTCCCGGCTGCGTTTGTGCGTCACGGCGGCCCATACCGAGTCGCAGCTCGGGTACGCGCTCGACGTGTTCGCGGCCTTGCGCGGGGCTTGATTGCAAACCCTGTCGCGGGCGCTGGTTACGGGCGCTAGCGGGTTCCTGGGTAACCGGATTGTGGATATGCTCCTGGCGCAAGGGGCCGAGGTCTGCATCCTGGCCCGGCCTGCCTCCCTGCTTCCCAACCGGCCCGATGTCCGTGTAATTCGTTTGGACCTTTCGCCCGCTGCAGAACCGCCGCGGGAGCTTGCCGGCGTCCTTGCGTCCACAACCCACATCTTCCATTGCGCGGGCTGCTCTACGGACTGGGCTCCCATCCAGCGTTTCCGAGAGGGGAACGTCGATTCCGTTACGCGTCTGCTGGAGTGGACGCAGCGGCACGCCCGGCAGCTCCAGCGCTTCCTGCACGTAAGCACCACCGATGTATACGGCTACCCCGCCGTGCCCGGCGACGAGCAAACCCCGCGTCGCGACATTGGACTTCCTTACAACCGGACCAAGCTCGACGGAGAAGAAGCCGTATGGGCCTACAGCGCGAAGGGGATACCCGTCACGGTGGTACGCCCGGCAAGCATTTATGGACCCGGCGGCAAGGCTTTCGTCATGGACGTCCTAGCCATGCTGCGGCAACGGCTCATGCTCCTGGTCGATGGCGGACGGGCCCGCGGTGGCTTCGTTTATGTGGATGACGTGTGCCGCGCGATGTTGCGTGCCGCCGCCGAACCGCATGCGCGCGGCGAGGCCTATAACCTGAGCAGCGTCGACGGGGTAACCTGGCGGGCCTATACAGCTGCCCTGGCCCGCGCTCTGGCTCTCCCTGAGCCCTGGCTCAAGCTGCCCTTCAGCGCGGCCATGGCGCTCGCCCGCGC
>CAXTWG010000020.1:14251-41957 GCA_964247895.1 uncultured Acidobacteriaceae bacterium | reverse complement strand
CTCCCCCGCGACGCCGGCGTCGAAACCCTGGCAGGCTTCCTGCTCACCCAGCTCGGCCGCATCCCTTCCCCCGGCGACCGGGTCGACTACGATTCGCACCGCCTCACCGTCCAGGAAATGCAAGGCCGCAGAATCAGCAAGGTGCGAGTGGAGAACGCGCCCGTTCAAACCGCTGAGGAAATCAAAACCTAAAACCGCCTACTGCGCCTTCGATAGACCGGCGAGCGGCTCGCGGCCACTCCGTAGCGGGTCTTTGCTTTTGCGAGCAAAATCCTTCAAAAAGTGGGGTCATCCTGAGCGCAGCGAAGGACCTGCTTTTGTCCGCAGTGCCACCAAACCCAACCTTTGCTACCATCACCCCATGCAAATCGAGATCCAGCTCCGACCGGAAATCGCCGCCCTGCTTGCCGCCGAGGCCCAAGCACGCGGACTGGCTTTGGATCGCTACATCGAAGCAAAGCTGAACGGCAACATCTCGCCGCTTCCGCCGGGTAAAAAGCTCAGCCACGAGGAGTTTCAAGCGTCCCTGGACGCTCTCGCTCGATACTCAGACAAAATCCCTTTGCTGCCCGATGAGGCATTCTCCCGCGAGTCAATATAAAGCAACCGCAATCAGCATAGCTGTTCTGTTTTCCTACTTATATAGCTTGGTAAGGATGCGACGGCCGGAAGCTTCTCTCGAGGCTTCGGGTTCTTACTGAGGTTTACTAAGCCGTAAGAGCACGCTAATTGGCCGCTACCTCTCACGGTAAACGTAATTCTGCCGCATACACCTGCAACGCCATGCGACACTACCACCGATGCTTCATACGACCCGCGCCCTGCGCGCCCTCCTCTGGCGCATGCTCTACACCATCCCCGTCGTCTGGCTCGTCGTTTCGCTCGTTTTCCTGCTCATCCACCTCGTCCCCGGCGACCCGGTCGAGCAGATGCTCGGCGAGGGCGCGCGCGCGGGCGACCTCGCCGCCCTGCGCCACCAGTACGGGCTCGACCAGCCGCTCCTCACCCAGTATGCCCAGTACTGGCGCGGCGTCTTTCATGGCGACCTCGGCGCGTCCATCCGCCTCCACGACTCGGTCACCCACCTGCTCCTGCTGCGCTATCCCTACACCTTCATCCTCACCGTCACCGCGCTGGTCATCGCGCTCGCCCTCGCGCTGCCCGCCGGCATCACCGCCGCGCTTCACCGGAGCCGCTGGCAAGACCAGGTTCTCGGCGTTGTGTCCCTCTTCGGCCTTTCCTTTCCTAGCTTCGCCCTCGGCCCCATCCTCATCCTGCTGGTCTCGATCCGCCTCGGCTGGCTGCCCGTTTCGGGCGCGGCCGGCCCCGCATACATCGTGCTCCCCGCCCTCACCATGGGCGCCTCGCTCGCCGCCATTCTCACCCGCATGGTCCGCACCGCCATGCTTGAGGAGCTGGGCCAGGACTACATCCGCACCGCCCGCGCCAAGGGGTTGCCGGAGCGGACGGTCGTCTATCGCCACGCCCTTCGCAATGCGCTCATCCCCATCCTTACTCTGCTCGGCCTCCAGTTCGGCGCCCTGCTCGCGGGCGCGATCGTCACGGAGATGATCTTTTCCTGGCCCGGCATCGGCCGCCTCACCGTGTCGGCTATCTCCAATCGCGACTACGCATTGGTGCAAGGCTGCTTGCTGGCGGTCGGGCTGACTTATGTGATGGTCAACCTGTTGACGGACGTACTCTATCTATTGGTCAATCCGCGTATACGCAGTTAGCAAAGCAAGACCGCCTGCGCGGTTCGCAGCCGCTTCGTGGTGGGTTGTCTTTAAGGCCTATTTGTTAGGCGTCCGCGCTGCTCTGTTCATGAGCAAGCCGAAGCCCACGCCCATGGCCGCGCCCGCTGCGACCCAAACGCTCATTTGGTGAGTTGCGGCACTCATCGCCGTTCCCAAACCGAGCTTGTTCATGATGGCGCGACTCTAAAGCATTTTCCCTGATGCTGTCGAGCGCGAAGAGTAGCTCCAGGTGGCTTTTCTTTACGGAAAAGCTACCCTCACAGTCGCTGAGCCCTGTATACCTTCAGGGAAATGCTCCACGCCCGTCGCAGCGTCAGAGTAAAGAGAAATGCTCCGCCCTGACCGCGCCATCCTCCACATGGAGAAACCCCACCGTCACCGGCAATGCAAACCGCCGCGCTCCCGCCGCTCCAGGGTTGAAGAACAGCACTCCCTTGCGCTCCTCAAGAAGCGGCTTGTGGGAGTGCCCGGATACGACCACTTGCATCCCTGCCGCGCCTGGGTCCAGCGCCAGCGTATGCACATCATGCAACATATAGAGGTTCACGCCGCCCAGCGTTGCATACTCCTCCGCAGGCAGCGCCGCACACGGGCCCGTCCGGTCGATATTGCCCCGAATCGCCGTCACCGGCGCAACCTCGCTGAGTCTGTCCAGGATCATCGGATCGCCTACATCCCCCGCGTGCAGAATATGCTCCACTCCCGCGAATGCCGGCAGGACCTCGGGCCGCAGCAGCCCATGCGTGTCGGCGATTACTCCAATCTTCATAGCAGCTGAAAACCCCAAATACATGGCACGAAGTGCCAGCCAGCCGCGCAGGCGGTTTTGCCTCTAAAGTCCAATCTCAATCCGAGTCCGCGGGTCCAGAAAATCCCTCAGCGCGTCACCAAGAAAATTGAAGGAAAGCACACACCCCATCACCGCAAGCGCCGGAAACACCACCAGATGCGGCGAGTCGAACAGGTGCGACCGAGCGTCGTTCAGCATGCCGCCCCAACTGACCGCAGGCGGGGGAACTCCCAGCCCCAAAAACGACAAGGTGGCCTCCGCTAGCACCGCGCCCGCCATGCCGATGGCAGACTGCACGATAAGCGGCTGCAGGATGTTCGGCAGGATGTGCCTCGTAAACACCCGCAAATCCGATGCCCCCAGCGCCCGTGCCGCCTCGACGAACTCCCGCTCTTTCACCGCCAACACCTGCGCCCGCACCAGCCGCGCATACCCTACCCAGCCCCCGATCGAGAGCGCCAGGATCAGGTTCGGCAACCCGGGGCCAAGGAAGGCCACAAACGCAATCGCCAGCAGGATCCCCGGAAGCGCCAGAAACGCATTCATGATGAAAATGTTGAGAACCGTATCGAGTACCCCGCCGTAAAAACCCGCAAGCCCGCCCAGCACCAGCCCCAGCGAGAGCGAGCACACCACCACGGAAACCGCGACGATGAGCGAAACGCGCGCACCGTACACGATCCGTGAAAAGGTGTCCCGTCCTAGCTCGTCCGTTCCAAACCAGTGTCCGGCACCCGGCTCCATCAGCCGATGATGGAGGTCGAGCGCCGACGGCGGGTATGTCGCGATCCAGGGAGCAAATAGCGCCAGTACCAGAAAGAGCCCAGCCAGCCCTAGCCCAACCCCCGCCAGGGGCTGCCGGCGCAGACTCCGCCAGACCGACCCGCCGCGCTGAACAGCAGGGGAAGGGAGTGCGGGCGCATCAGGCGGCAAAACCACCGGTGAAAGAACGGACATTGCCCTCCATTATGCCAGCCGAAAGCATAAAGTCCGGTAACTCAATGCAGGGGGAACTCCAGAACCCCGTGCTCTCACAACTCCTGCGGCAGCCGCGGCTTACAAACCAGACCCGATGCTGGAAGGGAGGAAAACAGGTTTGTTCCACGTGGAACAAACCCTTCAATCTATGAAATCCAGCTTCGCAACTTGGGGAATGATCCCCCGTTCATGCCCCATGGCGAGCAGCTTCTCAATCGCCGCGCGGCCATCCTTGCCATAGTCCAGTGTGCGCTCGTTCACATACATGCCGACGAACTTGTCGGCGAGCGAGGTGTCGAGGTCGCGGGCGAACTGCATCGCGTATTGGAGTGCCGACTCGCGATGGTCCAGTCCATGCTGGATCGAATCGCGGATCGCCTTGGTCGCTACCCGCATCGCATCCGCGCCCAACGACCGCTTAATCGCGTTACCGCCTAAAGGCAGGGGCATGCCGGTCTGCTCGCGCCACCACACACCCAGGTCGATGATCTTGTTGAGCCCGTTGTTGCCGTAGGTGAGCTGGCCCTCGTGGATGATCAACCCGGCCTGGTATCTGCCGGCGAGCACCTGAGGGATGATCTGGTCGAAGGGCACGACCTCTGTTTCAATCTCCGGCGCAAACAGCTTCAATGCCAAAAACGCCGTCGTCAGCGTGCCGGGCACTGCGATTTTTATCTTTTTAATTTCGTCATGCGTGTAGCGGTGCGGCGCAACGATCATGGGACCGTAATTCTCGCCGACTGAGCCGCCGCAAGCCATCAGAGCGTACTTGTCTTGCAGGTAGGGGTAAGCGTGGAACGAGATCGCGGTCACGTCGTAAAAGGCCTCGTGCATGGCCTTGTGGTTCAAAGTCTCGATATCGCAGAGCACATGCGAGAACTTGTAGCCGGGTACCCGCACCTTGTTCGTGGCAAGGCCGTAGAACATGAATGCATCATCAGAGTCAGGGGAGTGCGCGATGGAGATTTCGCGGACGTCCTCGGCCGCGCGGGGAAGAGTGGAAGTGGTGCTCACCGTAGGTTTGTTCCTTTCCTGAGCAACCGGGCGAGCCCTCTGGGGGACTTGACCGGGGCACGCTTATACACCCTTAAGAATACGCTGTAGCCCAGCCTAGCAACCCGTCCGGCTGTGCGCCCAGTGAAACCACCCTGTCGCGAGCCCGGCTGCGAGCAGAACCTTCAGCGAGTCGCCCGCGATGAAAGGAAGCACCCCCAGGGCAAGCACGCTCTGGAAGCTGCCATGGGTCGCCAAGCCAAGCCAGGCGGCTCCGCAAAGAAGGATCAGCACATTGCCGGCAGCAGCCGCGGCGAGCGCGCGCGCGAAGCTGGGCTTGGAACCTCCCCAAGGTCTGCGCCCTGCAAGCAGGCCCACCAACATCGCCACCAACGGGTACGAGAGCAGGTAGCCTGCGCTCGCGCCCAAGGGCAGCAGCCCGCCAAAGCCGGGCACGAACACCGGCAGGCCCGCAACGCCTTCCAACAGGTATGCTGCCAGGGAAGCCGCGCCCAGGGCGGGGCCGAACAGCAGACCGACGAGCAGGACGCCGAAAGGCTGCATGGTCATCGGCACCGGCGTCCAAGGCAGCGGCACTGCCACCTGCGCGCACAAGGCAACAAACAGCGAGCCAACTAGAACCGCAGCGGCGGTGGAGGAGGCGCGCAGTACCGGAAAAGCGCTGCCGGCTTGCGGACAGTGGAGAATCGCGGGTTTCACATCGTGCATAGGTTCAGCCTTCTCCGCCCTGCTTTACTGGTCTTCCGGCTCTTTCGGCTTGGGCGCCGGGTTTGGACCGTTTCGCGCAGTCGCTTCCGGTTTGCCGTGCCGCCGGACAGCCCGCACGATAGCCCACGCCGCCCAAAGCAAAAGGACGAGGCTGGCGGCGAAAACGAGGAGGAGCGATCGCATGGCGAGCCGAAGACAGAATAGCAAATAGAGCGCCCGTACAATCTATTTTTGAACGTTCGACGCCGCATCCAACGTTAGGCAATTGTGAAGTGGAGAAAAGGCAAAAGCATGGTTACCCCAATCAAGTTTGGAACCTCCGGATGGCGCGCGATCGTCGCTGAGGAGTTCACGATGGCGAATATCCGACGCGCGGTGACCGGTATCGGCAAGTACGTGGCGAGCAAGCCGGGTGGCCCCCATACAGTGCTGGTGGGGCGCGACCCGCGTTTTCTGGGCGAAACCTTTGTCGCCGAAGCTGCGAACACGCTGGCCGCCCACGGCGTTACGCCGCGCACCATTCCAGAAGCCGCGCCGACGCCGGCCATCGCCTATGCCGTCCGGCAGCAAAAGGCAGCCGGAGCCATCAACTTCACCGCCTCGCATAACCCGCCGGAGTACAACGGGATTAAATTTTCAACCCCGGACGGCGCGCCCGCCCTGCCGGAGACAACCGGTGAGATCGAGGCGGCAATCGCCGGGCTGGGCGAGGAGGTTGTGCCTCCTGCGCCTGTGGTGAAGGCGGAAGAAACCGACGTCAAGCCGGACTATCTGAAGCGCCTGGCGGAGCTGGTCGACTTCAGGGTGATTCAAAAATCAGGATTAAAGGTCGTATTCGACCCATTCTGGGGCGCAGCGCGCGGCTACAGCTCGCAAATCCTGCAAGAGCACGGTGTGCAGGTTGAGACGGTCCACGACTACCGGGACGTGCTCTTCGGCGGTCATGCGCCGGAGCCCGACGGGGAACTGCTCGACGACTGCCGGGCGAAGATGAAGGAGATGGGCGCAGGCATCGGCATTGCCACAGACGGCGATGCGGACCGGTTCGGAATCGTGGATGAGGATGGGACGTATATCCAGCCGAACTACATCATCGCTCTCTTGTTCGACTACCTGATGGAGACGCGCGGCTGGAAGAATGGGGTCGCGAAGTCGGTCGCGACGACAAACCTGATCAACGCGCTGGCCGAAAAGAACGGAGTCGAGCTCCATGAAACGCCGGTCGGCTTTAAGTACATCGGCGAGCTGATCCTGGGCGACAAGATCGCGATCGGCGGCGAGGAAAGCGCCGGGCTGACCATTCGCGGCCATGTACCGGAGAAGGATGGTGTGCTGGCTGGGTTGCTGGTGGCGGAGATGGTGGCGCGCCGGGGCAAGAGTCTTGGGGCGCAGCTCCAGGAGCTGTTTGGCAAAGTAGGTTCCTTCTACCCCCATCGCGAGAACTTCCGCTTGACCCCGGAGGTGAAGACCAAGTTCACTGAGAAGGTCAAAGGCGACCCGACGGAGCTCGGAGGGCTGCGCGTGACCGAGATCGTCCGAACCGACGGGCTGAAGCTGATTCTCGAGGACGGCTCATGGGTCTGCTACCGGCTATCCGGCACGGAGCCTGTGGTGCGGGTGTACACGGAAGTGCGCCGGCAGGAAGACAGCAAAAAGCTGAGCGAAGCGGCGAAGGCCTGGGTGATGCAGTAAAGGGGTGATCGATGGCCGTAAAGCGTATCAAGGAGGCGATGGGCGCGGTCGTGAACCGGCGACGCGTCGCGACCGCGCTTGCCGTCGCCGCCGGGCTCGCATTCGGCTGGCACGCTGTTTTTGGGCACAACGGGATAACCGCCTACGCGGCGAAGCGGGACGAGGACCGAGTGCTGGCGGGGCGGATCGCGAAGCTCGCGGAGGAAAACGCGAAGCTGAAGGATCACGTGGAGCACCTGCAGTCCGACCCGGATGCGATCGAGGTGGAGGCGCGGCAGCGGCTCCATTACACGCGGAAGGGCGAGGTGATTTATACCTTGAACGATCCTTCGGCGGCGTCGACTAAGTAATTTGGCTTCGCGAGCTGAGGTCTCTTTTGCAGAGCGGGTGTGGGATGTTCGGCTGTTTGCCTAGCCGGTGACGAGCGGAAAGGACGCAATAGAGTGGTCCGGGCCTTTGGGTGAACAAGGCGCTTACTGCTTTCCGACTTCCAGTTTTGTAAGTCGTTCGGCGTGGTCGAACAACATGGCCGCGATGGTGTCGGTTTTGCGCGTGAATTCAGTGCGAAGGTCAGCAATGTCCTTGCGGACCTTAGATCGCAGGCCGCCAAGTTCGCCGCGCAGCTCCGCCGCGAACTTACCAATCTTGGCCTCCAGCCGTCGCGCATCCTGACGAGAGACTAGGATGCCGCCCAAAATGGCGATCAGCGTTGCTGCGAACTGTAGGTTGTCGTGCATGGTTCAAGTATCGCGACTAGTCCTGTTTGTGTAAACGGAAAGCGCATCGTGCTTATCGAAGAAGTGTGCCTTGACCCATTAGGCTGATTGCATGGGATTGTTTGAGGAGCAGATCGCGGCGGCGGAGCCGAGCGCAGCGGATGTGCGCGGGCGTCGCTGGACGTATGTGCCTTACGACCGGCTGACCGACGCGGTGGGTCCGCTGAGCGAGACCGCGCCGGAGGGGGCAGGGATCGTGATGATGGAAGCGCTTGCCAAGGCGCGCCGCCGGCCGTACCACAAGAAAAAACTGGTGTTGATCCTGGCGAGCCAACGGCATTTCGCGCTTGAGCAGGCGGCGCGTGGCGTCAAGGTCGTGTACATGTTTACGCCGGGTATCTTTGCCGACGGACTTGTGGCGGCTAAGGAGAAGCATGGACTGCCGAAGTTGACGATGATGGAGCCGGCCGAGCGCGAGATGCGGCTCGATGTGGCCGAGGCAGTACGGCGCGGCGTTGAGATTGAGCAAGTGCCGGATGCGACCTGGCTAACGGCCGTGGAGGACTTCGACACCGTGTATGGCAAGCCGGATGGGCAGCCCGTGAGCAAGCTGCACCTGATGGACCGATTTTACCGGCACATGCGCGAAAAGACCGGGTA
The DNA here is from genome assembly GCA_964247895.1 of uncultured Acidobacteriaceae bacterium. Taxonomy (GTDB): domain Bacteria; phylum Acidobacteriota; class Terriglobia; order Terriglobales; family Acidobacteriaceae; genus EB88. Next base: position 33,642 of record CAXTWG010000020.1, on the reverse strand, counting down.
CCTGATGCGCGGGGGCAAGCCGGAGGGCGGGCAGTTCTCGTTCGACGAGGAAAACCGGCAACCGTATAAGGGCTCGCCTGCGGTTCCAAGGCGGCCCGCTTACAAGCCCGATGCAATTACGGAAGCGTGCCTGGAGATCGTGAACCGTGAGTTCCCGACGCACTTTGGACGGGCCGACGGCTGGGACCTGCCCATGCGGCGCGAGGAGATCGACGCGGCCTGGCGGTGGAGCCTCGAAAATCTGCTGCCCCTGTTTGGACCGTTTGAGGACGCAATGGCGACGGTGGAGCCGGATATGTTCCACAGCAAGATGTCGGCCTTTATCAACATCAGTCGGCTGCTGCCCGCGCGGGTGGTGGAGGACGTAGTGGAAGCGGCGGGAAAGGGACTGATTCCGCTGGCGAGCGCGGAAGGGTTTTTAAGGCAAATCCTGGGCTGGCGTGAGTTCATGCGGCACATGCACCGGGTCACGGATGGGTACCGAAATATCACGACGCCGAGCGAGTTGCCGCGCAGGGAAGCCAAACCGAAGCGCGGGTCGGTTGTAGCGGATCCGGACAGCAAACCGGCTGCAGCTGAGCGCGAGGACTGGAGGAAAGACGAGGGCGCGCGGCCTTCGGCGCTGGGCGCCAATCTGCCGCTGCCTGCGGCATACTGGGGGACGCCGTCCGGACTCAACTGCCTGGACACAGTGGTGCGGCAGGTTGTGGATGAGGGCTGGTCGCACCACATCACGCGGCTGATGGTGTTGTCGAACTTCGCGGTGCTCTGCGGCTACTCGCCGCGCGAGCTGACCGATTGGTTCTGGATCGGCTATATCGACGCGTATGACTGGGTGGTGGAGCCGAACGTGCTGGGCATGGGCACCTTTGGCGACGGCGGGCTGACCGCGACCAAGCCGTATGTGAGCGGAGCGGCGTACATCCACAAGATGAGCGACTACTGCGGGCAGTGCCGGTACAACCCGAAGCTGGCTGTCGGCGAGGGCTCGTGTCCGTTCACAGCACTGTACTGGTCATTCCTGGAAAAGCACGAGGCACTGCTGGGCCGCAACCAGAGAATGCGGATGCAGTACGCGACGTTGCGGAAAAAGAGCGCGGGCGAGCGTTTGGCGCTGCGGAAGCGTGCCGAGGAGTGCGTTCGCGAGCTGGCGCAGGCGAAATACTAACGCTGCGTGGCATCCTAGAACAGCGAAAGGGAACGCGTGGAGAAGGATATTGTGATCGTGGGCGCCGGCCTTGCAGGCCTGCGCTGCGCGGAGTTGCTGCAAAAGGCCGGATTCGACACGCTGCTGGTGGAGGCGAGCGACGCGCCGGGAGGCCGGGTGCGCACGGACCTGGTGGAAGGGTTCCGGCTGGATCGAGGCTTCCAGATACTGCTGCCGGCGTATCCGGAAACCAAAGCAGTGCTGAGCTATCGCGCGCTGAAGCTGCGACGGTTCACGCCGGGCGCTCTGGTGTGGCACGGGGGCAAATTTCATCGGTTCATCGACCCGCGGCGCGAGCCGATCAATGCGGCAAAGTTCATGTTCGACGATGTGGTGACCTTTGGGGACAAGCTACGCATTGCGCGGCTGCGAGCGCGCGTGAGCAGGGGTGCGCCGGAAGCCCTGTTCCAAGGGCCGGACACCTCCACGCGTGCGTTTTTGCGGCAGTTCGGGTTTTCCGTGAAGATGATCGACCGATTCTTCGCTTCCTTTTTCGGAGGGGTGTTCCTGGAAAACGAGCTGCAAACCTCGGCGCACTACTTCCAATTTCTGTTTCGGATGTTTGCCGAGGGCCTAGCGGCGGTCCCGTTGGAAGGGATGGAGCGGATTCCGCAGCAGATGGCGGCAAAGCTGGCGCCGGGCACGCTGGAGCTGAACACGCGCGTAGAGAGCGTCGCACGCCGCCAGCAGCGCTTTACGGTAACGACCCGGAGTGGGAGCGTAATCGAGGCGAAGCAACTGGTGTTCGCGGTCGCCGAGCATGCGCTGCAGCCGTTGCTGGCGGAGCTTGTACCGCACACGCGCGTGCAAGGGCGGGCGGGGCGTGCATGGAATCGGACGACAACGCTCTACTATGCCGCCCCAAAGACACCGATCGAGGGGCCGATTCTTGCGTTGAACGGGGAAGGGCCGGACGGCGGGCCGATCAACAACCTGGCGGTGATGAGCCAGGTGTCGCGGCGCTACGCGCCCAAGGGGCAGGAGCTGATTGCGGTGGCCGTGGTAGGGGCTGCCCCGGGTACGGATAGCGGGATGGAGTCGCTGGAGCAGGCGGTGCGGGAGCATGCGGAGCGCTGGTTCGGGGCCGGGCAGGTTAGCCAGTGGCGGCCGGTGGGTGCATACCCGCTCGAGTACGCGCTGCCGCTTGCGCGCGCGACGCAGTGGGAGTCGAGCTCAACCCGCGTAACGGACAATGTATACGTGTGCTCGGACGCGCAGGAGCAGCCGTCCATCCAGGGCGCGCTGGCCTCGGGCCGCCGGGCGGCGGAGGCGATCCTGGCGCAGCGAGGGCGACTCAATTAGCGAAGTAACCGGAAAGCGAAACACTCAGAAAACGGTCCGCCTCGCAGGTGCGGGCGCTGTCTTCGCCGGGGGAACCGGTCGCCGCTCTTTAGCGGTAGCTTTCCGATGTTTTTGACGGCGGGCAGCTCCGTTTGGTAAAAGTGAATTGCCGGGCGCACACTCAAGTCTTCCCCTAGCGCCGGTTCCGCATTCCGCAGTAGCTCAATGGCAGAGCATTCGGCTGTTAACCGAAGGGTTGTAGGTTCGAGTCCTACCTGCGGAGCCAAATCCCCCTACATCTAAAATCCTTCCGAGTCATGGCGCGACCGGGAGACTGAAGGTAAAGGTTGAGCCCTCGCCGGGTGAGCTCGTTACCGAGAGCGTACCGTTGTGTGCTTCGACGATGGCGCGGCTGATGGCTAAGCCCATGCCTGTGCCCGGTGTGACACCTGCCTGGCTCGGGGAACGGTAAAGACGGTCGAAGACAAACGGCTGTTCCGATGGGTCAATGCCGATACCCCGGTCCGTGACGCTGAAGCAAACGGACGCGCCGGTCCGGCTGGCGGAGATGGTGATGGGTGCGGTGGGCGGCGAGTACTTCGCTGCGTTTTCAATCAGATTGCAAAGTACTTTGCCGATCATTTCGGCATCGACGAGAACGGGCGGCAGCTCCGGCAGGTCCATGTGCAGGGTGTGCATGGCCGCGGCGGCACAGGTTTCCTCAGCTTCCCAAAGGAGCGCGGGCACAGGCACGGGCACGAAGTTCATACGAACCTCGTGTGCATCGAGCCGCGCCATTTCCACGGCCTGGCTGACGAGCCGGTTGAGCCGGTCGCTTTCCTCGTCGATGATGGTGAGCAGTTCGCGGCGATCCTCCTCCGCGATCTGAGGCGTGAAAAGCAGAGTGCTTGCGGCACCTTTGATAGAGGTGAGCGGGGTGCGAAGCTCGTGGGTGATGGAGTCGAGCACGAGGGTGCGGAGCTGCTCGCTTTTTTTGCCTGCTTCGCTCCGGGCGGCGTCTTCGAGCGCTTGCGCGCGGTCGAGGGCGATGGAGACCAGGCCGCCGATGGCTTCCAGGCTTTCAGAGGAGAGTGTGGCGCCGCGCAGGAGAAGCAGGCCGCGGGGGCGGACGCCGGCGCGCAAAGGGATGGAGGCTTCCGGGTGGCCATCGAGCGCCAGCTCCGTCGAGGTGAGGCGCAGGGCGAGCTCACGCAAGCGCGTTGGGTCGCGGGCGAAAGTGGGGTCGTTTGCGGAAGTGTGGACGCGGTCGCCGTCGAGGAGGAAAAGCACGAGCGAGTCGGCGTGGGAGGCGGCGCGAATAAGCGCGGGGAGCGCGCCGACGAGCTCGGCGACGTTTTCTGTGGCGAGCAGGTCGCGGCTGAGGGAAAAAAGCACGGCAAGCTCGCGCTCGCGGTTGCGTGCTTCTTCAGCCTCGCCGCGGGCACGCTGGGAAAGGCGGCTGCCGATGACGCTTGTGGCCAGGAAAGCGAGCAGGGCAAGCCAGTTTTGGGGGTCGTTGATGGTGAACGCGCCGACTGGGGGGAGGAAATAAAAGTTGTAGCAGACCGTAGCGGCGACGGACAGGACCATGGCTTGACGCAGGGTCCAGCGGGCGGCGATGAGGAGGATGAAGAGCAGCAGGGTGAGCGCGACGGTGGTGGGGTTGACGCGGAACCACGCGTGATAGACGAGCACGATGGAGAGGAGGGCGGCGAACCCTACGGACCATCGCGCGACCGCTCGGAAGCTGCGCCCGTTCATGAGGAGCAGTGTACGGCGGCAGCCGGGTATGCTTCGGCTATGAGACGCATCCTGGTGGTGGATGATGAGCGGCAGATCACGCGGATGCTGCGAGCCTCCTTGCAGAGCAGCGGTTACGCGGTGACGACGGCGGCGAACGGGTTGGAAGGGTTTGAGAAGTTCGAGGCGGAGCAGCCGGACCTGATCATCACGGACCTGGCGATGCCGGAGATGAATGGGCTGGACCTGACGGAGGCGGTGCGGCGGGTGGCGCAGACGCCGATTATTGTGCTGAGCGTCCGCGATACGGAGGGGATGAAGGTGCGGGCGCTGGATGAGGGCGCGGACGACTACCTGACAAAGCCTTTCAGCATGCCGGAGCTGCTGGCGCGGGTGCGTGCGCAGCTGCGGCGGCTGCCGGAGGACGAACCGGCGGAGGAAAGGCTGATGGTGGGGGACTTCGATGTGGACCCGGCCGCGCACACGGTAGCGCTGCGCGGGCAGGAGCTGCACCTGACACCGAAGGAGTTTGAGTTATTGACGGTGCTGCTGCGCAACCCGGACCGGGTGATGACGCACAAGGCGCTGCTGCGGGCAGTGTGGGGCGCGGCGGGCGAGGACCAGCCGGAATACCTGCGGGTGCTGATTGGGCAGCTGCGCAAGAAGCTGGAGCGCGGGGAAGGGGCGCGGTATATCCAAAGCGAGCCGTGGATCGGGTACCGGCTGCGGCCGGGCGGCGAGGCAGGGGAGTAAACTTACGCATTTCTTACAGCTTTCCTACGGATTCTCTATGGCCTGGGCATTTCTTATCGGTCGTGGAGGTTGTACCCGTGAAGCGCTCCACCCTTCTTGTTGCACTTTTGTTACTCCTTTGCTGGAAGCCCGCATTTTCGCAAGTGACCGCGCCGCATCCCGAAGCCCCGACTACCGAGCCCGTCACAAAAGCCAGCGGCAATTTCTTTGAGCGGTTTGCGCAGGCCTATAAGGACGACTGGCACCCGGCACCCAGCGACAACTCCGCGCCCGCGCCCGAGACTACCGTCGGCTATCCGGCTCCCGTAAGTTCGCCGCCCTTTCCTTTCGCGTACTGGCCCTATGGCGGCAGCCCAACCATCGGCGCGCCCGACACCGGTACTTATCCGCTGATGCAGGCGATCGACGGGAACAAGTCGCGCACGAAGTTCTACGGCTGGTTCGATCCGAGCTTCAATGTCAGTACCTCGAACAAAGGCAAGTATGCCAACAACCCCGAAGCCTACGACATCATTCCCAACTCGGTCCAACTCGACCAGGCGGTGCTCTATATCGAGCGGCTGCCGAACGAGGCGCAGCACGACCACTTCGACTACGGCTTTCGCCTGGCGAGCCTGTACGGTCTCGATTACCGCTACACAACGGCGAAGGGTTTTTTAAGCCAGCAACTTCTGCAAAAGAACAATACCTACGGCTATGACCTGGTTATGTACTACGCCGACCTGTGGTTTCCGCATGTCGCCCAAGGCCTGAATGTACGTGTAGGCCGCTACATTTCCCTGCCGGACATTGAAGCGCAGCTCGCACCGAATAACTACACCTACACTCACTCCATTACATACACTTTCGATTGCTACACGCAGACCGGCGTTGTCGGCACGCTCAAGCTGAACAAGCACTTCACGGTGCAGGGCGGGTTTTCGGCCGGATGCGAGGCCCAGCCCTGGGTCGCGGACGCGACACCGACCGGCACCGCCTGTGTTTCCTATACCTGGACTGACGGCGGCGGCAACAATCTTTACCTTTGCGCCAACGCTATCAACAATGCCAAGTACGCTTACAACAACCTGAACGGGTATTATCTTACCTGGTATCACAAGTTCGGCAAGAGCCAGTGGCACAGCGCTACGGAAGGCTATTACCAATACGAGAAACAAGTGCCCAACGTGGCGGGCAATGTCGACAATCCAATCACGCCCGAGACGGGCGCGAACGGCGCTCTCTGCCAGGCCGGCCAGCAGCAGTGTTACGCGCCCTCGACAGCGCTCTTGAACTACCTGGAGCGCGATTTTAACCACCATCACGACTCGCTCAACATACGTAATGAGATTGTGGACGATGTTCGCGGGCAACGCACGGGTTATAAGACCATCTACTCCGAGCATACTGTCGGCCTCGATCACTGGATCGGTTCCACCGTGACGTTCCGTCCCGAGTTGCGGCTGGAGCACTCCTACAATGCCCCTTCCTATGACCTGGGAACCAAAACCACGCAGTTCACCGTGGCGGGCGACCTGGTATATCACTTTTAAGAAATGGAGCAAAGCCATGGGTGACTTGATTTCGCTTTTGGCAATCGGTGCGCTGGTGGTTCTGGCGCACCTTTATGTAGCGGGCTGCGAGAGTTTGAAAGCGGGCCGCTCATGACGCTCAATCTCGTTCTGCTCGCAGTGTCAGCACTGTTGTTGGTTTATCTTGTGTACGCCTTGCTGCGCCCGGAGAAGTTTTAAGCCATGAACCTGAACGGATGGCTCCAAATCGCATTGTTTATCGCGGCGGTGCTGCTGCTAGCCAGGCCGATGGGCTCCTACATGACACGTGTGTTCGAGCGGCGCCCGACGCTGCTTGATCCCGCGCTTGGGCCGTGTGAGCGGCTCCTATACCGGCTCACCGGCGTCAAGCCCGAGGAGGAGATGCGCTGGACCGAATATGCCGGGTCCATGCTTGTCTTTAGCGCGGCGACGCTGGTGCTTACCTATGTGGTTGAGCGGTTGCAGCATGCGCTGCCGTTGAACCCGCAGCACCTCGCCGGCGTGGAACCGGCGCTGGCCCTGAACACGGCGATTTCGTTCACGACTAACACGAACTGGCAAAGCTATGTGCCGGAAGCGACGATGAGCTACCTGACCCAGATGGTGGGGCTCGCAACCCACAACTTCTGGTCGGCGGCGGTGGGCTTGGCGCTGGCGATCGCGTTTGTGCGGGGCATCGCGCGGCGCGAAATGGGGACGCTGGGTAATTTCTGGGTCGACCTGACGCGCGGGACCTTATGGGTGCTGCTGCCGATCTCCGCCGTATTCGCGCTCGCGCTGGTGTCGCAAGGCGTAGTGCAGAACCTGAAGCCGTATGACACGGTGAAGCTCCTTGAGCCGCAAAAGGTTACGGGCGCAGATGGTAAAACGACGATCGTAACTACGCAGACGATCGCGCAGGGCCCAGTTGCGTCCCAGGAAGCGATCAAGATGTTGGGAACCAATGGCGGAGGCTTCTTCAATGCGAACAGCGCGCACCCATTCGAGAATCCGACGCCGGTGTCGAATTTTCTCCAGATGCTGTCGATCTTTCTGATCCCGGCGGGGTTGACGGTGACGCTAGGGCAGATGACGCGCTCTCCCAAGCATGGCTGGGCAGTGCTTGGCGCGATGGTGGTGCTGTGGCTCGCGGGCACGACGACGGCGTACTGGGCCGAGTCGCACGCAAACCCGCTGCTGCACGGGGTGGACGCGCGGGCGACCGAGATGCAGGCGGGCGGGAACATGGAAGGCAAGGAGGTCCGGTTCGGGATCGCGAACACAGCCCTGTTCGCGACCGTGACCACGGACGCGAGCTGCGGCGCGGTGAACGGGATGCACGACAGCTTTTTGCCCTTGGGCGGGCTGGTGCCGATGGTAAATATCCTGCTGGGCGAGGTGGTGTTCGGCGGAGTGGGGGCGGGGCTGTACGGGATGCTGGTATTTGTGATCCTGGCGGTGTTTATCGCGGGGCTGATGGTGGGACGCACGCCGGAGTACATGGGCAAGAAGATTGAAGCCTATGACGTGCAGATGGCGATGCTGTACCTGCTGATTTTCCCGCTGCTGATTCTCGGCTTCACCGCGGTGACGGTGCTGCTGCCGAATCTTGGGTTGGCGAGCCTGGCCAACCATGGGCCGCACGGGTTGAGCGAGATCCTGTACGCGTATACCTCGGCGACGGGGAACAACGGGTCGGCGTTCGCGGGCCTGAACGCGAACACGCACTGGTACAACTACTCGCTCGCGGTAGCGATGTTCTTTGGGCGGTTCCTGATGATCGTGCCGATGCTCGCGATCGCGGGCAATTTGGCGGGCAAGAAGACCGCGCCGGCGACGGCGGGGACTTTCCCGGTCACGACGCCCTTATTTACTGCACTGCTGACGGGCGTCATTCTCATCGTCGGCGCGCTGACGTTTTTCCCCGCCCTTTCGCTCGGCCCGGTGCTGGAGCACCTGCTGTTGCGCGCCGGGCACACGTTTTAAGAGAGAAGAGCCATGCCATCCGAAGCCAAACGCCGTTCGTTATTTGATGGGCGCATCGTGCGCCGGGCCTCCGTGGACGCGTTACGGAAGCTGAACCCGCGCGTGATGATGCGCAACCCGGTCATGTTCGTGGTCGAGATCGGCTCTGTGCTCACTACGGTGCTGCTTTTCATCGATCAGGGAACTCAGTTTAAGTTCAACCTACAGATTACGCTTTGGCTTTGGTTTACGGTGTTGTTCGCAAACTTCGCTGAAGCGATGGCGGAGGGCCGGGGCAAGGCGCAGGCCGATGCGCTCCGGCAGGCGAAGTCGGAAACGACGGCGTACCGGCTCGGCAAGGGCGGTGCGGTCGAGGAGGTCGCGAGCTCGGCCCTGCGCAAGGATGACACCGTGCGGGTGAGCGCGGGGCAGATGATCCCGAGCGACGGCGAGGTGACCGAGGGGGTTGCCTCGGTGGACGAGTCGGCGATTACGGGCGAGTCCGCGCCGGTGATCCGCGAGGCGGGTGGGGATCGCTCGGCGGTGACGGGCGGGACACGGGTGCTTTCAGACGTGCTGACGATCCGGATTACCTCGAACCCGGGCGAGAGCTTCCTGGACCGGATGATCGCGCTGGTCGAGGGGGCGCAGCGGCAGAAGACGCCGAACGAGATCGCGCTCAATATCCTGCTCGCCGGGTTGACGATCATCTTTCTGCTGGCGGTAGTCACGCTGCAGCCGTTCGGGGTGTATTCGGGCGCGCCGCAGACGGTGTTCATTCTGGTTTCGCTGCTGGTTTGCCTGATCCCGACCACGATCGGGGGGTTGCTTTCGGCTATCGGCATCGCGGGGATGGACCGGTTGGTGCAGCATAATGTGCTCGCGACCTCGGGCCGCGCGGTCGAGGCGGCGGGCGATGTAAATACGCTGCTGCTCGACAAGACGGGGACGATCACGATCGGCAACCGGCAGGCGGCGGAGTTTATCCCTGCGCCGGGTGTGACGGCGGAGCAGCTGGCGGATGCGGCGCAGCTATCGTCCTTACCGGACGAGACGCCGGAAGGCCGGTCGATCGTGGTGCTGGCCAAGGAGAAGCATGGGCTGCGCGGGCGTGAGTTGGGGCAAATGAATGCGGAGTTTGTGCCGTTCTCGGCGCAGACCCGGATGAGCGGGATTGAGGTGGATGGGCGCTCGATCCGCAAGGGAGCGGTGGATGCGATCGCGAACTTCCTCGGGGAGCACGGCGCACAGCTGCCGAGCGCGGTGCGCGGGTCGGTCGAGGAGATCGCGCGCAAGGGCGGAACGCCGCTGGTGGTCGCGGAAAACGGCAAGGCGCTGGGTGTGATCTACCTCAAGGACGTGGTCAAGGGCGGGATGAAGGAGCGGTTCGACCAGTTGCGAGCGATGGGGATCCGCACGGTGATGATCACGGGCGACAACCCGCTGACCGCGGCGGCGATTGCGCGGGAAGCGGGGGTAGACGACTTCCTGGCGGAAGCCAAGCCGAAGGACAAGATGGACCTGATCCGGCGCGAGCAGGCGGAGGGCAAGCTGGTCGCGATGACGGGCGACGGAACGAACGACGCGCCCGCGCTGGCGCAGGCCGATGTGGGGGTCGCGATGAACTCCGGGACGCAGGCGGCGAAGGAGGCCGGAAACATGGTCGACCTGGACTCGAACCCGACCAAGCTGATCGAGATCGTCGGCATCGGCAAGCAGCTGCTAATGACGCGCGGGGCGCTGACGACGTTTTCCATTTCCAACGATGTGGCGAAATATTTCGCGATCATCCCGGCGATGTTCGCGGGGGTGTTTCCGGTGTTGAACGCGCTCAATGTCATGCACCTGCACAATGCGCAGTCGGCGGTGCTTTCGGCGGTGATCTTCAATGCGTTGATCATTGTCGGGCTTATCCCGCTGGCGCTGCGCGGGGTCAAGTACCGGCCTATTTCGGCGGCGGCGCTGCTGCAGCGCAACCTGCTGGTATACGGACTGGGCGGCATCATCGTCCCGTTTATCGGGATCAAGCTACTCGACATGTTGTTATTCACGCTGCACCTGGCTTAGGAGTTCAGATATGAAACAGCACATCGTTACCGCCTGCCTGTACACGTTGATCACGGCTGTCGTTCTCGGGCTTGGGTACCCGCTGGCCATTACCGGCATTGCGCAGCTCACGATGCGCGATCACGCCAATGGGCAAATGGTAGTGCGCAATGGGGAGACGGTCGGCTCGGCGCTGATCGGGCAACCGTTTACCGGGCCTGGGTACTTCCACTCGCGGCCTTCGGCGGCGGGCACGGGCTACGACGCTTCGGCCTCGTCGGGCTCGAATTATGGGCCGACGAACAAGGCGCTCGTGGACCGGGTGGATGCGAGCGTGAAGAGCGAGGGAAACGGTACACCCGCGCCGGTCGATCTGGTGACAGCTTCAGGGTCTGGCCTGGACCCGGACATCACACCGGCGGCGGCCTTTTACCAGGTCGAGCGCGTTGCGCGGGAGCGTCACATGGCGGCCTTAGCGGTGCAAACCCTGGTGCAGCAAGCCGTCGTTTCGCGCCAGCTCGGGCTGTTCGGTGAGCCGCGCGTGCATGTGCTGGGGCTGAACCTGGCCTTGGATCGAGTTTCAGGCGCTGAAAAGACCCGTAACCAGTAAGCCTCCCGGATGTTCTTAGGCATACAGAGGCCGTAGGCTAGATAGGTGGCTATTTTCTTGCGGCTTACGTTCTTAAGATATGCTTGTTCAGCCGCATAAAGCTGCGCGTGAGATGCAAACGAGTTCCGTGTTCAACGAAAGGTAAAGTTTATCGCCAGGTCAGCCGTCACCAGACCAAATGTAGGGAACCGCCGTGAGCTGGGCCCTTGTTCCTCGCCTGTGCACGCGGTGTACCGGCCCGGGCTCTTGCTCCTGAGCGTGCTCGCGGCATGGATTGTGCTGGAGTTTCGCGGGCTGTTCTCGCCGGGGCTGCTGGACGATGTGGATTCGGTTTACACCGAGTGCGCCCGCGAGATGCTTGCCCGGCACGATTTTGTCACGCCTTATGTGGACGGCGTGCGATTTTTCGACAAGCCGCCGTTGCTTTACTGGTTGATGGCCGGGTCGATGCGGTTGTTCGGCGTGCACGACTGGGCAGCCAGGCTGCCATTGGCGGTGTTGACGCTGGGATTGTTTCTGGCCGTATACGGGTTGGGAGCGAGGCTGTTCAACAAAACCGCTGGCGGGTATGCGGCGCTGATTACGGCGACCTGCCTGGGGCCTTACCTGTTTACCCGGTTCCTGATCCCTGATGTGCTTTTGGCTTTGTGGATGACTTTGGGCGCGCACCTGTACTTCGAGGCGCTCGACCTGCTGGACGAGCCGCTCGTGGACCGGAGGCGCCTGCGATGGGTTTGTTGGGGCTTTGCCGCGATGCTGGCGGCGAATGTGCTGACCAAAGGTTTGATCGGCGTTGTGTTTCCGGTGGGCCTGGTGCTGGTTCACCTCGCGGTGGGGGGGCGGCTGCGGTCCTTGCGCAAGCTTTCCCCGTACTCGAGCACGCTGGTGTTTCTGCTGCTGGCGGCTCCATGGCACATTCTTGCCGCTCTGCGAAATCCGGCGGTGGCCGGATCGCCGGGCGCGCGGGGCTGGTTCTGGTTTTACATCGTCAATGAGCATGTTCTGCGTTTTTTCGGCAAGCGCATTCCGCATGATTATGGTCAGCTGCCGGTGCCATGGTTCCTGTTGCTCGGGCTGTTCTGGCTGGCACCCTGGATCTGCTTTCTGCCGGGAGCCCTGGCAGGCGTAACAGCGCGATGGAGGGGAGCCGGCAGGCAAAGGGATGCGCTGCTGCTGCCCCTGCTTTGGGCAGGGATTGTGTTTGGGTTTTTCTCCATGTCTTCGCGGCAGGAGTACTACTCACTGCCCGCGTTGCCGGCGTTGGCCTTGCTGCTCGGCTTTGCGTTGTCTCGCGCCGAAGAAGGCGATGCGGACGCACAGCGCTGGGCGCTCGCGGCGAGCCGTTGGGCTTTGCTGCCCGTTACCGTTGTGCTGGCTGCGGTGAGCGGCTACTTTGCCGTGACTGCCCCCACGCCCGCCAAAGGAGCAGACCTTGTGTCCGTGCTTGTGGCGCACCCGGAGATGTACACCTTGTCGATGGGGCACATCGGCGACTTTACGGGCCGGGCGATGGGTTTCTTTCGTGGTCCGCTCGCGGCGCTTTGCGCGGCGATGCTGGTCGCCGGTCCGGTAAGCCATGGGTTGCGCGCACGAGGGAAGCAGACTACGGCAAACCTGGCGCTGGCGGCTGCGAGTGTGGCCGTGCTCTTGTGCGTCCATGCGGGGTTGTCGCGGTTTTATCCCATCATCGGGTCGGAGCCGCTGGCCCGGGCGATCAACGGCAGCCTACAGACGGGCGACCGTGTGCTGCTGGACGGGGAGTACACGCTCGGGTCGGGGTTGAACTTTTACACAGGCCGGCAGGTGTCTGTCGTGGATGGGCGCGTGAACGGCCTCTGGTACGGCAGCCACTGGCCAGATGCTCCGGACATCTTCGTCAGCAATGAGGGGCTGCACGGGTTGTGGTCCGGTTCCGGAAGATTGTTTTTGCTGACGCCGAATGCGACTCGCGCGGCAGATTTGGGGCGCTACGGCCCGGTGTATGCGCTTGCCGCCGCGGGGGGCAAGACGGTCCTGACGAACCGCTGCGATGGGCCAGGCTGCGGGCGGTGATGCCGAGCTGGGCGATACCGTTGATGCGGGCCAAGTGTTGCAAAACAGGACATATACGTCGAGGAGCGATTTGGACAGCAGGGAAACAAAGGCGCATTCTAGAGTTATATGCCCTCTGTTCAAAAGCCACCGCGGCTCGGCCGCTTTGCCGTTCTGATGCTTGCACTTCTGGTTCCTGCGAGTCTGCATCCGGCATACACGCAGCAGGCCGGCGCGTCGCCGCAACGGCAAACGAGCACGCCCTACACGGGAGACCTGTCCATCTTCGAGTACAAGGATCGCGACAAGAAGTTGCAGCCCGATCGCGTGATGAACCTGCTCGGGCTCAAGCCTGGATCGAACGTAGCAGATATTGGAGCGGGCTCGGGGTGGTTTACCGCGCGCGCGGCTGCGCGTGTCGCGCCGAACGGGGAAGTCTATGCGGAGGACATCAACCCTGCCGCGATCCGGGCGATCCAGGATCGAGTCGCGAAGGAAAGGCTCGGGGATGTGCGCACGGTCGAAGGCACGCCGGGCGATCCGAAGCTGCCGGCGAATAGTGTGGACGCGGTGCTGATGCTGAAGGTGTACCACGAGATCGCGCATACGGATGTGTTTCTCCGTCAATTGAAACCCGCACTGCGGGCCGGTGCGAAAGTCGGCATCATCGACCGGAACGGCAATGGCGCGGACCACGGACTGGATGAAGCGGTGGTCGTCAAGGAAATGGGCGCGGCGGGCTTTCATCGTGTAGGTCGCTATGATTTCACCAAGGCCGACGGGCAGGATTATTTTCTCGTATTCGAGAAGAACTGAGGAGATTGCGCGTTTTTCCCTGGAAAGCGCGAGATTTTTGGGGATCCGCAACAGTTGGAGCAGAGAGGCACAGCGCGGCTTGGATGCAGCACGCACCCCGAGGCTTGCATCCAAACCCGCGAGAGAAGCGACCAAAAACAGTAGCGCGTGTGCGCAGTCCAGGCACAACGTGCTCCTAGCGTAGCGCGTTGTAAGCGCGGAAAAAGGATGGCAGGCTGCCTATGTTTGATTACCTGATAGTGGGTGCCGGTTTCGCAGGAAGTGTTCTGGCTGAACGACTTGCCACGCAGAAAAACGCACGCGTGCTGGTTATCGATAAGCGTCCGCATATCGGCGGCAATGCATTTGATTTCTACAACGACGAAGGCATACTTGTTCACCGGTATGGGCCGCATATCTTCCATACGAATTCCGCAAAAGTGTTCGACTATCTTTCGCGGTTTACGGCATGGCGGCCGTATGAGCACCGCGTGAAGACAAGCGTGGATGGGCAACTGGTGCCGATGCCGATCAACGTGGACACGCTGAACACGCTTTACGGTCTTTCATTGAGCTGCGGGGAGGTGGAGCAGTTTCTCGCTTCAGTGGCTGAGCCGCGTGTAGAAATCCGGACTTCGGAGGATGTGGTGGTGAGCCGTGTGGGGCGCGAGCTGTACACGAAGTTCTTTCGCAATTACACGCGCAAGCAGTGGGATCTCGATCCGTCGGAGCTCGACGCATCGGTGACGGCGCGCGTGCCGGTGCGGTCGAACAAGGATGATCGTTACTTCACGGATCAGTTCCAAGCGATGCCGCTGCACGGCTACACGCGGATGTTTGAGCGCATACTCGACCACGAAAACATTCGTGTCATGCTGAACACCGACTATGCGGACATCAAGGACGAGTTCAGCTTTCGCGAGCTGATTTTTACCGGGCCCGTGGACGAGTACTTCGATTACTGCTACGGGAAGCTGCCGTACCGGTCGCTGCGCTTCGAGCACCAAACGCACAACAAGGAAGTGTTCCAAACGGCGGCGGTGGTGAATTACCCCAATGAGCACGCGTACACGCGGGTGACCGAGTTCAAGTACCTGACCGGGCAGGAGCACCGGAAAACAAGCATTGTGTATGAGTACCCGACCGCCGAGGGCGACCCGTACTACCCGGTGCCGCAGCCCCAAAATGCCGAGCTGTACGCGCAATATCGGGCGCTCGCCGAGGCGCAGCCGCTGGTGCACTTCGCCGGCCGGCTGGGGACGTACAAGTACTACAACATGGACCAGGTGGTGGCGCAGGCTTTAAGCCTGGCGGCCAAGCTTGGGAGCCGGCCCGGGCAGCATGAAAAGCGGCTGCTGTCCCTTCCGGTGGAGCTGGGCGGCGAGGAAACCCACCGTGCCGCCAAGAGTGACGGGAACCGGGTGGCCTAGCCGGTGCGGCCTGTTGGAAAGCCCGAGGTATGGGGCGGCGCGGAGTATACCTGCAACCGGGTCGGCGACCGTTGGTTCGACCAGATGGAGTTGTCGGGGCACGGGTCCCGTTTCGGCGACCTTAAACTGTTTGCGGAGCTTGGCATCCAGGCTTTGCGCTGCGGGGTGATTTGGGAACGGCACGCGTTCGCTCCGGGGTGGGGCTGGGCAGACGGCTATCTCGGGGCCGTGCGGGAGGCGGGGATGCGCCCGATCGTGGGGCTGGTCCACCATGGCAGCGGACCGGCGCACACGAGCCTGGTGGACCCGCAGTTTGCGCCGCAGTTGGCCTCGTATGCAGGGGAAGTCGCTGCGCGATACCCGTGGGTAAATGCGTACACTCCGGTGAACGAGCCGAATACGACGGCCCGATTCGCGGGGCTGTACGGGTTATGGTACCCGCACCATCATGCACGCGCGAGCTATCTGCGCGCCCTGCTGCACCAGACGCGGGCTACCGTACTGAGCATGCGTGCGATCCGGGCGGTGCGCTCCGACGCGCAGCTTGTGCAGACCGAGGACCTGGGAGGGGTGTGGTCGACGCCTGAGCTGGCGGCCACAGCGGAGCTCTGGAATGAGCGCAGGTGGCTGCCTTTCGATCTGCTTTGCGGCAGGGTGGAACGCGGGCACTCGCTTTTTGCTTACCTGCTGGAGAGCGGTATCGGAGAACGGGAGATTCTCTGGTTTCGCGACAACCCGTGTCCGCCCGACGTGGTCGGCGTGAACTACTACGTAACCAGCGACCGTTTTCTGGACCACCGGATGGATGCGTACCCGCGTGCTTTTCGATCTGCGGAGGGCGCGTTTGTGGATGTGGAGGCAGTGCGGGTGCGTCCGGAAGGGGTGCAGGGCTCCGGGGCGCTTGTGCGGGCAGCAGCGGAGCGATACGGGCTGCCGGTTGCGATCACGGAGGTGCACCTGGGCGACTGCGTGGAGGAGCAAATCCGCTGGGCGGCGGAGGCCTGGCAAGGGGCGCTCGCTGCCGGCTGCATGGCGGTTACGTTCTGGGCACTGCTTGGGTCGTATTTTTGGAGTGGGCTGGTGACGCGGGATAACGGCGATTATGAGCCGGGTGCGTTCGATATGCGGTCGGGCCAGCCCCAAGCGACCGACCTGGCCGGGTTTGTGCGGGAATGTGCGCGAGGGCGCACACCCGTTCACCAGGCGCTCAGAGATTCGGGTTGGTGGCAACGCCCTTGTCGCATCCAGTACGATCCTGATGCCGAGTTGGTGGCCTGACGCTTAAGCCTGAAGCAGATGCTCCTTCCAGGCCGCGTCCATGTGCGGGCCCTGGTCGGGGAGGAGACCGCTGGTGGCCTCTGCCAGGACTTCCAGGGGGGCTTTTGGAGTGCGGTCGGCGTATAGAAGGCCATTGGCCTCCTGAAAAGTGTCAGTGAGCTGGGTGTAGCAGAAGCCGGCGAGCGCGGGAAGGCGGCGTACGGTTTCAAGCAGGGCGCGGTAGCGATCCAGGAACTGCTCCGCCGACTCGGAACGGGAATAGCCCCAGGTGTCTTCGGGCTCACTGCTGAGGGCAATGCCGCCGAACTCAGTGAGGACCATCGGCTGGCAGCCGGGTACGGTGTCACGGCCCAGGTTGAGCAAGCGACCGCCGGGGCGCTCGCGCTGGAAGAGCTTGGCCTCGACGTCATGAATGCGGTAGCGGGCGCCGATGCGCTCGGGGGTGTCGTCGTAGTCGTGGATGCCGATAATGTCGGTGGCCACGCTTTCCCAGCCGTCGTTGCCGATGACGGGTCGGCTCGGGTCGATGGCTTTTGTGAGGTGATAAAGCGCCTGGACGTAGTGACGCTGGGCGGGGCTTTCCGGCAGGTCGGGGACGCCCCAGCTCTCGTTGAATGGCACCCAGGCGATGATGCAGGGGTGGCTCATGTCGCGCTGCAGCACCTCCAGCCACTCGCGGGTGAGCCGGTTGATGGATTTGGTGGTGTAGCGATAGGCGCTCGGCATTTCTTCCCACACCAGCAGGCCCATGCGATCGGCCCAGTAAAGGAAGCGGGCAGACTCGATTTTCTGGTGCTTGCGGACGCCGTTAAAGCCGAGCGCCTTGACCAGCCGGATGTCCTTGATGAGCGCCGCGTCGTCGGGCGCGGTAAGGCCGGACTCAGGCCAGTAGCCCTGGTCGAGCACGAGCCGCAGGTTGAGCGGGCGGCCGTTGAGCAGGAAGCGGTCGCCCTGGGTGGCCACCGAGCGCAGCGCCGTGTAGCTGTGGACGGTATCGAGGACGCGGCCATCCAGGTCGCGCAGTTCAAGCGCGGCGTCGATCAGCGTGGGGCTTGTGGGCGACCAGAGGATCTCGTTGCGGTAGTCGTCGATACCGGGATCAGAGAGCGCGATACGCCGGTGGACCTCGCCGGCGATGACGCGGTAGGTGTCTTCAGCAAGGATGTGCTCGTCCACGGAAAGGCGCACGGAAAGCTGCAAGGGCGTTTGCGCCGTGGTACGGCCTTCAATGACCAGAGCTTCAAGCGCGATCTCCCAGCGATCGAGGCTTGAAGACCAGCGGATGGAGTGGAAGCGGGTTTCGGGCACGATTTCAAGCCAGACAGCCTGCCAGATGCCTGTGGTGCGCGGATACCAGATCGAGTGCGGCTCGAGCTTCCAGTCTTGTTTGCCGCGCGGCTTGGCCAAATCGGCAGGGTCGTCTTCAGCCCGCACGACGACCTCCTGGGTGGTTCCGGGAATCAAGGCGTCCGTTATGTCTGCGCCGAAGGGCGTATAGCCGCCCTCGTGTAGAGTGACCTCGTGGCCATTGACCCAGACCGTGGCGCGCCAGTCCACGGCCTCGAAGTGAACCCAGAGCCTTTCGCCCGGCGCGAGCGGCTGCTGGGTCCATGTCCGGCGATACCAGACGGTCGAGTAAAAGCCCATGTCGCCGATCCCGCTCTTGTTCGTTTCCGGGCTGAACGGGACCACGATGCGCGCGTTCCAGTCAATTTCTTTGTGGGTGAGGGCGGAGGAGTCTCGGCCATTGGAGAACTCCCACTCCCCGTTCAGCAGCTCCCAGCGGTCGCGCCGCATTTGCGGACGGGGGTGGGGCAGTTCATTCGGCGCTTTTTCGGTACCTATACGCTCCAAAGCAGGCTCCTCGTCTTCGACGCACACATCTTTATTTCGATTCGCGCTTCAGCAGATTGTGTCAGACCGAGGCGCGGGAACGAGTGGAAATCGTGACCTTCGTACCCGGGCCGGCCTCACGGGGTCGATCCCGGCTCGCGAGAAGAACCGAAGCCAGCGGTACTTGGATGCGTTTGAAGCGGTCCGACAAAAAGACTTGCGACTTCGGCTCGCCTTTGTAAGGCTGCTTTGCGGAGGATCTCATCTGGGGCATCGCCCGAGCTTGCGGGATTATGTGACCGCTTCTAGAGTCGAAATGTTATGGCCGCGCATGACATCCATACGACAGAACTGCTTTTGCTTTTGCTGGTCGCGTTCACGGCGCTGCTGGGGGCAGGCGCACAGCGGTTCAAGGTGCCGTATCCGATCCTGATGGTGCTGGGCGGGCTTGCGCTTTCGCTGGTGCCGGTTTTCCCGGATATTGCGCTCAACCCGACGCTGATCTTCCTGGTCGTGCTGCCGCCGCTGCTGTACTCGGCGGCGCTGCAAACCTCGTGGCGCGAGTTCCGACACAATCTTTTTTCGATCGTTCTGCTGGCTTTTGGGGCGGTGGGTTTCACGGTGGCCGGTGTTGCGGTTGCCACCCACCTGGTCTTGCCGGACTTCGACCTGGAAACCGGAGCCGTGCTGGGCGCGGTGGTATGCGCGACGGATGCGATTGCCGCCTCGGCGATTGGACGACGCGTAGGGCTGCCGCAGGGGATGCTGGACCTGATCGAGGGCGAAAGCCTGGTGAACGACGCGGCCGGGCTGCTGGCCTTGCAGTACAGCGTGCAGCTGGTGAGCACGCGCGCAGTGCCCTCGCTGGGCGGGGGCGCGGCGGAGCTGCTGCTACTGACAGCCGGGGGCAT
>CAXTWG010000020.1:0-14241 GCA_964247895.1 uncultured Acidobacteriaceae bacterium | reverse complement strand
GGGCCGGGTTGGTCGTGGGCGCGGCGATCTCTTTTTTTCAAAGGCCGGTGCAGGGCTCGGCGCTGCAAACTTTGGTGAGCCTGGCTGCGCCCTACTTTTCTTACCTGCTGGGCGAAAGCATCCATGCTTCAGGCGTGCTTGCGACCGTGGCCTGCGGGCTTTACGTAGGGCGCAGAAGTTCGCTGGCACTGACCTCCGAAGCGCGGCTTGAGTCGCATGCAGTGTGGAACACCATCGACTTCGGGCTGAACGGGATTGTGTTCATCCTGATTGGGCTGCAGCTGCCGACCGTGCTGGACGGCATGCGGCCGCTGCGCTGGCCGACGCTGATCGCGGGCGCGGCGTTCATATCGCTGCTTGTGCTGCTATTGCGGCTGGTCTGGATTTACCTGGCCGGCTACATTGCCAGGTACGTGCGCGGGCGCTGGTTGAAGCACGAGATGGCAGCCGCCGACCCGCGAAAGACCTTTGTGATCGGCTGGGCGGGAATGCGCGGTGTGTTGACGCTGGCCGCGGCGCTGTCGCTGCCGGAGACGAGGGAGGCGGGCGGGGCATTTCCGCACCGGGCGGGTATCCTTTTCCTGGCTTTCGCGGCCATTCTGGTTTCACTCACCGGCCAAGGATTGACTCTGCCGTGGATTATCAAAAAACTTCGCGTTTCCGAGTCGCCCCTCTTGCGGGAGCAGGAGCGTTGGGCGCGAAGGCAGCTGATCACGGCCGCGCTGCGGTCGCTTGCTGTGTCGCGAGCGGACTCCGAGGAGCAGGAAGAAGCGGCGGCAGAGCTGATGGAGCGGTTTTACCGGCAAAGGCTGGACGCACTCGAGGACGATCTTGAGAATGGAAAGGCGCGCCCGCCTTCCGCCGGGCGGCAGCAGGCGGCGTTTATCGCGATGTCGGCCAAGCTGCGCGACGCGGAACGGGAGGAGCTGGCGCGGCTGGAACGGGAAGGAACGATCGGCGGGGAAAGCCACCGGAGGCTCGAGCGCGAACTGGACCTGCTGGATTTGCGGTTTCCCGGCGTGTAACGTCGACGGTCGTGAGCCCTACCAGCTGCCGCGCTCGCCGAACACGTCCATGACCTTGCCGAGGCGCTCCCAGCCGCGGATCCAATTCAGCTGGAGCGCTTGTTCAAGCGCGTCTGCATCGCCTTCCCGTACAGCATCGATAACGGTTTCGTGCTCGGCAACGGAAAGCTGGAGGTCGTGAAGGATGGAAGAAGCGTACAGGCGCCAGTAGCGCTCCGCCTGGGGCTCCACCGAGCGGTGGAGCGCGAGCAGGCGCGGCCCGGCGCCTGCTTCGACGAGCTGAACATGAAACTGCCGGTCGAGATCGAAGATGGAGCTCAGGCCGGCCGAGCTCTCCTTGACTGCCGCGAGGCGACTGTTGAGCACGAACAAGGCTCCGGCGAGCGCTTGGCGGTCTTCCGGCAGTCCGGCAGCAACCTGCCTGCCGGCGAGCCCTTCTGTGTGACCGATGATCGAGTACAGCTCGCCTGCATCCTCCTTGGTAAGCGGCGAAACGACGATGCGGCACTTATTCGCGGTGCGATGCTCATGCACGTAGCCTTCGCGCTGGAGCCAGTGCAGGGCGGCGCGGACCGGGGTGCGGCTGATGTTGAGCCGCTCGGCCAAGTCGCCCTCCACCACCCAGGTGCCGGGGGAGAGCCTGCCCAGAACGATGAGCTCGCGGATTTGCTGGAAAGCCGTGGTAACGCTGGTGCCATGCTCGGGTTTGGGCGGAAGCGGCTCCGCCGCCTGGGAAGGGTGTTTAGCCATAAACATCTGTATTGGACGCGACAAG
Organism: uncultured Acidobacteriaceae bacterium; assembly: GCA_964247895.1. Lineage (GTDB taxonomy): Bacteria > Acidobacteriota > Terriglobia > Terriglobales > Acidobacteriaceae > EB88. Next base: position 12,441 of record CAXTWG010000020.1, on the reverse strand, counting down.
AGATGGTTATAGCAGAACGGATGGACAGGTTTCGAGAAGGAGCTGTTGGCGTTAGTGGTGATTCGGTCGTCTTGCACATCTGAGCTTGTATGAGAAAGCAAGTGACAGGCGAAATGCGGGGGCAAACGGCGGGTGCGCATGCGCTCGATCTGGATGCGGTGGCGCGGGTTGAGGTGAGTTCGGAAGCGGCAGGGTCCCCGATCGAGGGTGCCCTTACAGCGCCCTATGCGCGGCCCTGGCGTGCGGCAAGGCCCGGCAAGTCGGTTCTGACGCTCCGTTTCGACCAGCCGCAGAGGGTCGGGCAGGTACGGCTGCGTTGTGTGGACACGGAACACGAACGCTCGCAGGAGTGGGCGCTGGTAGCAGTGCTGGAGGGTGGGCAGGAGCGCGAGGTGCTACGGCAAGGCTGGAACTTCAGCCCGGGCGGCTCCACGGAGCAGGATGAGACGTATACGCTCAACCTGAGCGGGGTTGCCGGGCTAAGGCTTGCCATCGATCCGGATCGCGGGCGGGACCGCTATCCGGCGAGCTTGGCTTTGTGGGAGGTCAGCGCGGGTTGAGGCGCCCGCGCTCGTCCCATCAGATTGGGTTCAAGACCGGGTTCTAGACTGGATTCGACCAGCCGCCTACGTCACGCGTGAGCTCGTTTGCGGCTTCCGGGCCCCACGAACCGGGCTTGTAGGTGTGGACCGGCGGCAGGTCTTTCAGGAGGGAGTCGAGGATCTGCCAGCTTTCCTCGACGTAGTCTTCGCGCGCGAACCAGACCGGGTTGCCGCGCATGGCGTCTTCGAGCAATTCCTCGTAGGGTAAAAGGTCGCTGGCGCCAGCCTGCTGAGAGGCCGCGAGCTCGACCATGCAACCGCGCAGGGCTTCGCCGGCCTCCTTGATGGAGCCGCCGATGGCTACGACCGGATCCGGGCTGAGGCGGAAACGGACATAGTTTTGCGGGGTAAGCTTGTCAGAGAAAACAGCGGGGGTTTGGCGCAGCTTGGCCACGATTTCGGTCGCGGTTTTGTTGAGGGACTTGCCCGTGCGGATAAAGAAGGGAACATCGCGCCAGCGCCAGGAGTTGATATTGAGCCGCATGGCCGCGAAGGTTTCAACGCCGGAGTTAGGGCGCACGCCGGGTTCATCGAGGTAGCCCTCGAACTGGCCCAAAACCACGTCGTCCGCGGTGATGGGCTTGACGCTTTTGAGCACTTTGACGCGCTCATCGCGCAGGGCTTCGACGTCGGGGCAGGGGGGAGGCTCCATGGCGATGTTGCTGACCAGCTGCATGAGGTGGTTCTGGACCACATCGCGGATGGCGCCCACGCCGTCGTAAAAGGCACCGCGGCCCCCGATACCGAAGCTTTCGGCCATGGTTATCTGGACGCTTTCCACGTATTGGCGGTTCCAGATGGGCTCAAGAAAGGAGTTGGCGAAGCGGAAGAAGATGAGGTTCTGGACGGGGTTTTTGCCGAGGTAATGGTCGATGCGGAAGATGCACTCTTCCGGGAAGACGTCGTGGATGGCACTGTTGAGGGCAGCGGCAGTTTCGACGCTGTGGCCGAAAGGCTTTTCAACAACGATGCGGGCGCCATCGGCGCTGCCGGACTGCTTGAGCTGCTGGACGACACGGACAAAGAGCGAGGGTGGGATAGCGAGGTAGTGCAAAGGGTGCCGGGCGTCGCCGAGCTGCTTGCGCACTTCGGCGAAAGTGGCCGCATCGTTGTAGTCCCCGTCCACGTACCGGAGAGAGTTTTCAAGGAGGGGAAAGCCGACCGGATCGAGGCCGCCGTGCTTTTCTACGCTGTCGCGGCAGCGATTTTTAAGGTCCTGGAGTGTCCAGCCTGCCTTGGCGACGCCGATCACGGGCCCTTCCAGCTTGCCGCGTTTGGCTAGGCGCTGCAGGGACGGGAAAATCTGCTTGTAGGCGAGGTCCCCCGTTGCGCCGAAGAAGACCAACGCGTCCGATTTTGTCTGATCCATGAAGCTCCCTTTCCAAACTCAAAGCCAAACTCAAAGGAGGACCCGGGGTCCCCGGTCCGCACACACGTTACCGTTGATTCTCGCTTATGATTCCACCACTGCGGCCCTGGCGCAAATGGCTTCGGAGGTCCGCTCCTGTTTCAGGCAAGAGGCAGGATGGTGAGCCGAAAGCGATTTCAGCGAGTAAAACCGTTTGGAAAGGCGCATACGGGCATGTTTCCAGACTATGCTGGGCCGGTATCGTTCGAGTACGAAAGTACTCTTCGCCCCGAGGCAACGCTTGTAGGAAAGAGCGGTTTTTGCTGCGTTTGCCTTCCTTTCCGCCTTATGCCTGTCCAAACGGGGAAGTAGACGTCCTCGGTTTTTCTGCTGCTTGGCGCTCGTCCGCGCTAGTCTGTTCTTAGACTTCGTGTAAACCTATCGAACTTTTCGCTTGGGAGTCGTACCGTATGCCGAAAACGACATGGAAGGCGCTGGCCCTTTGTGTTTTTTCCCTAAGTGGCCTTGCCGTGGGCCGAGCCGACGAACCGGGCCCGGTTTCTCCTGCGCTCCTGCCGGTGCCGCTCGATGCCGCGCCGAACCCGGTGAAGCAGTACCACCTGCGCATGTACCACCTCCACACGGGCGAGTCCGTGGACGTGACCTATCGCGTCGGCGACCGCTATGTGCCTGCGGCTGTTGCGATGCTGAACCGCTTTCTACGGGACCACCGGACGGGCGACACGGCCGACTACGACCCGCACGAGTTTGACGTGCTGCACTCGATCATGAATAAGCTGCACAGGCCAAACGGCGTCATCGACATCGTTTGCGGCTACCGGACGCCATGGAGCAACGAGTACCTGCGCGAGACAGGGGGCGGCGGCGTGGCGGAGCACTCGCAGCATATGCTGTCCAAGGCCATCGATATCCGCGTGCCGGGGGTTTCTACACGCAAGCTGGACACGGTCGCGCTTTCGCTCGGGCAGGGCGGCGTGGGGTATTACCCACACTCGAAGTTTGTGCATGTGGATGTAGGTCCGGTACGCAAGTGGACTTGGCGATAAGGACTCGGCGATAAGGATTCGGCGATAAGTCATTCCGTATCTATTCGGTATCTGCGGCCTGTTGCTTGGGGACCGGCTTGACCGGAAATGGGTCGCCTTTCGCGAGCACCTCTTCCATGTCCTTGTCATAGCCATAGAGATCGTCGAAGAAATGTACCGTGCCGTCCTCGGCAACCCGTGCCGTGGCATAGAAAATGCGGACCGGGACGGGATGTTTCAGAACGACCACTTTGTTGTCCTGCCCATTCTCCATCGCGTCGTGGATCGCCTCGGGGGTCCACTGAGGCTGGTCGCGCAGCAGCCAGTCGGCTAGCTTTTCGGGCTCCTGGAGGCGGATGCAGCCGTGAGAAAAATCGCGCCGCGTGCGCGCGAAATACTGGGTCGCGGGCGTGGAGTGCAGGTAGATATTGAGCTTGTTGGGGAACATGAACTTGACCAGTCCGAGTGAGTTTTGCGGACCCGGTTTTTCCCGCACCATGTAAATGTTTTTTGCGAGCGCATCCGGGGTCCAGTCGGGCACCGGCTTGCCCGCGCGGTCGACCACCTCAAAGTTGCGGGATGTGATGTAGTCCCTGTTCGCTTGGACATGCGGGACGATCTCCTGCTTGACGATGGTGGGCGTTACGTTCCAGAACGGGCGGAAAACGAGGTATTTCATCTGCTGGACGAGCACGGGAGTTTTGTGGTCGTCCTCAAGCGAGCGCCCGACGACGACCCGCATTTCAAACTCCTCCTTGTGCTCCTCGTCAAAGGCGCGCAGGGTGAACTCCGGGATGTTGACGGCAATGGGAGCGGAGCCGTATTCGGGTCCGAGCCAGCGCAGGCGTTCGAGGGTGTCTTCGAGTTGATGGACGCGTGTGGACAGAGGAATGTTGAGCGCGGCGAGGGTCTGCGGGCTGAGGCGGCCGTCATTGTTGAAATTGTGCCGGCGCTGGAAGCTCCGCACCGCCGCGACCAGCGCTTGTGTGTAGCCGCCCTCGCCGGGAGCGCCATCCGGTAGATCGCCGAGCAGCGTAAGCCGGGCGGCGAGCGCGGACGACCCTGTGTAGACCGAGCCGGGGGACAGGGAAACGCCGGGCGAGGGCAGGGGCTTTGCGTCCTGGGTCTGCTCTGCGAGCTGCCGGTAGTGGTGGAGCGCCTCGATCGTGTTTCGATATTCGGCTGTGTTCGGCTCGACTTGTTCAAGCGTGGCGCGCATGTCGCCGGTTGCGACAACCTGTTGGACCAGGAACTTCGGCAGGTCGTATTTGTTTTTCTGCACGTCTACGCCGAAGGCGAAGTGCTGCGGGTTCACGCGGCCAACGTGCAGGTCGGAGATATAGCGCATGGCGCAAACCGTCATGGATAGGTCGAACTCGGCCAACTGCCGGTCGTCGGCGGAGGCGAGCTTGGCAAGCCGTGCCGGCCACAATGGGGCGTCGTAGTCTTCCGGGTGGAGGCCCTTGCCTGCGCTCAGGGCGAAAAGCTCCGCCAAGGCTACAGCCTGGGCGGTGGCTTGGTGGCCATCGACCCAGGCCGGGTCCCATTTGCGCTGCTCGTAGAAGCTCTGGACGAGCGGTTTGTAATCGGAAAAATCGGGCCAGTGCAGGGAAGCAAGCCGTCCCGCTCCGGCGTCCACGCGCAAAGCCTGCTCGAGTGTGGTGTCGGTCGGGTGATCGGTCGCGGGGACGCCCGGCTCGCCATGGTGGCGGCAGCCGCTGAGGGTGAGCAGAAGGGTTGCAAAAAGGAAAGCTGTGCGGTGGGCGGTACGGGCCAAGAAGCCTCTTTCCAGTGGACGAAACAGACCGGCAGCTGCGGCAAGAAAAAGGTGACGCCTGGATGGGCCGGAGAAGCGGCTGCTTCTCTCCATTTATACAAAAGAAGTGCTGCCCGTTCGCAGTGACAAAGAGAGCAAAGGTTACGAAAGTGGCTGCGTGGAACCGGGAAAGGGTTCTGGATCAGCCAGGGCTTCGGTCCTGCCGCGCAAATGGGTGGCCGCCCACTCCGCCGACTCGCGAAGAACTTGGTCGTTCTCGCCCGCCCACTGCTCGAGCACGGGGAGAAACGTGCGGTCGCCGCTATTGCCCATGGCGATCGCGAGATTGCGGCGAAAACCGGAGTAGCGGGCGCGCTTGACGGGCGAGCCGAAGAAGAGCGCTTCCCACTCCTTCTCGGTGAGTGCGGCGAGGGTTGCTAGGTCGGGGTTGATGAGGCTTTCGCGCGGCTGGAGTTCCGCATCCTGCGGTGGCGGGGTGCTGCGGCGGGCGCGCGCATTCCACGGGCAGACGTCCTGGCAGATATCGCAGCCGAAGACTTGACGGCCCATGCCGGCACGGAGATCGGGGTCGATCGCACCGCGTTTTTCGATGGTGAGGTAACTGATACAGCGGCTGGCGTCCATCTGCCGCGGCGCGATAAGGGCTTGGGTGGGGCAGGCGTCAATGCAGCGGGTACAGGAGCCGCAGCGGTCGGCGGGGAGGGTGGCGCGCTGGTCCGGCTCGATTTCCAGACTGGTCAGGATGACGCCGAGAAAAAAGAACGACCCGAGCTTCTCGTTGAGCGTGCATGTGTTTTTGCCGGTCCAGCCGACGCCTGCCATGGCAGAAAAAGCGCGCTCGATGAGCGGGCCAGTGTCGACGTATGCCCAGGATTGAAATGCGCCCAACTCTCCCTTGAGCGTGTGTTCCATGCTCTTGAGCCGACGCAGCAGGACCTTGTGGTAGTCCGAGGGGGCGAGCGTGCCGGCTTCCGTTTGCCCGCCTGGCTGTTTCCCTGACTGGTTCCCTAACTGTTTCCCTGACCAGGCGTAGCGGGCGATCCAACCTGTGCCGGCCGGCGCTGGGTCGGTTGAGAGTGGATGCTCAGCGGCGCCGCCATAGGGGGCGAGGCAAACGACAATGGAACGCGCCCAGGGAGCGGCAAGCTCGACCGCGCCGCGCAGGTAACGGCCGAGCGCGTCCTTGCGCTTGAGGTATTCCATCTCGCCTGCGTGGCCTCCATCGATCCATTCGGCGAAGTACCGTTGGTGCGCTTCGTCTTCGGGCGAGCCGAGCCGGGGCAGGGGAGCGATTCCGGCTGCGGCGAAGCCTATTTGGCGGGCGTGGTCCCGAATCGTCTCCTGCAGAGTGGAACTCATGACCCAAGCCTACCCAAGTGCGCGGAAGGTGCGGAAATCCCAGACGGAGAAGCTTTTATGAACGCCCTGTGAAGGCTTGTTGAATGTTCATGCAGGTATGGCATGTCTTCAGGGTGTCTTAAGGTTTTAGAGATGGAGTGGGAGGTAACGTCCTGTTCAAACAATTTTTCGAGGCCTTTATTTTGTTTCAGATCAAGCTTTTTGCACGCAGGGATCACTCCGCACTGCTTCCGGGTCAACTCGCCGCCGCCGCGATTTTTTCCGCCGCTCTTCTTCAGCCTGTTTCGACGTGGGCGCAGGCAGACCGTGGATCTGTGGCGGGGAACGTAAGTGAAAACACCAAGGCAGTGCTGCAGGGAGCGCAGGTACAGTTGCAGCCGGGCGGCCAGACGGCCGTGAGCGGCCCGGACGGCTCGTTTATCGTAGCGGGTGTGAAGCCGGGGCATTACACGCTTACGGTGTCCTACCTGGGTTTTCAGCAGTACACGGCAGAGATCGACATCACGGCAGGCAAGATTACAAGGGCGGACGCGGTCATGACGCTGGGCAGTGAAAGCAGTAATGTAACCGTCCGGCCCGAGCGCGAGGTGGGCGAGGCTGAAGCCTTGAACCGGCAGCGCGTGGCGCTGAATATCGTGCAGGTACTGCCTTCGGAGGTGATCAACAGCTTGCCGAACGTGAATATCGCGGACGCCGCGGGGCGGCTGCCGAGCGTTTCCATTGTGCGCGACGAGGGGGAAGGCAAGTATGTGCAGATTCGCGGCCTGGAACCCCGTTTGAACAATGTAACGGTCGATGGGATCCAGCTGCCGTCACCGGAAAACGTGCGCTTCGTCAAGCTCGATACCATTCCGGCCGACCTGGTCGAGTCCATCGAATTGAACAAGACGCTCACCGCCGACATGAACGGCGACGGTATCGGAGGATCGTTAAACCTGGTGACAAGGCAGGCGACCGACCAACCGTACTTCGCTGTCCAGGGTTTGTTCGGTCACACCCCGATCAACGGGGTTCGCCAGCAGAACCAGCAGTTTGGGACCTATGGACGGCGCTTCTTCGGTAACAAGCTGGGTTTTTTGGCAACCGGCAGTTACGATTACAATGCTCGCGGGATCAACGATATCGAACCCGGTCAACAGGTAAATAACATCGTCGATGCTGCCGGCGCTACGGTCGGCACAGTCAATAGCCCAAGTACGATCGACCTGCGCGATTACTACTACGACCGTTCGCGCTATGGGGCGGGCGGCACGCTTGACTATAAGTTCGATGATCAGACCACGGGGTATTTCAGGGGGCTGTTCTCCCGCCTTGACGATTTCGGGGAGGACAGCATCAACAAGCTGAACTTCGGCGCCTTTGTCACGCCGACACAAACTGACAACACGGGCAACGTCCTATACCAGAACATTTACCGGCGGCCTACCCAGCAACTCTTCAGCACATCTCTCGGTGGACGCAAGGAGCTTGGCCAGTCGACGGTTTCTGCCCACGTCGCCCTGTCGCAGGCGAAGATTACCGGCGGCTTTACGACCAGCGCTTTCAATGGGCCCCAGAGTGGGGTTGCCTTCAATACTGCAACGAACGACCCTTTTCTTCCCGGGGCCAAGGTCACTGCGACGCCGAACAATGTCAGCATCTACGACGGCAATCAGTATTCTCTCCAGCAAATACAGTTCCAGAACAATCGTACTTTTGAGCGAGACGTCGAAGGTCAGGTCGACTATACGCGCGGCTACACGCTCGGATCCAACTTCGGAACGTGGGCTGCCGGCTTTCAGGTGCGCGACGTGATCAAGAACCAGCTTGATAACCAGCCGACCGCTGCTGCGAACTCTCCAAATCTATTACTAAGCCAGTTTCCGAGTAACCGCGATGAGTCAAACTATTACTTCGGAAATTATCAGGTGGGACCGCAATCGCAGGCTACTGACATTATCGGCTTCTACAATGCTAATCCTGGGCAGTTCACTTTAACGCCGGGCGGCGGCGCGCGGGATCTGCGAGCCGACTTCCACATAAGCGAGCGCGTCTACGCAGGGTATCTGGAGAACACCATCACGCACGGTAGGTTCCGCTACAACGCGGGCGTGCGAGTGGAGTCGACGACGGACGGAGTCCAGGGGTATCAACCTGATCCGGCCGGCAACATCAGCCCCATTTACACAACCAACAACTATGTATATGTGCTGCCGAGCGCGAGCGTGCAATACAATCTCGACAACAACACGGATTTCCGGGCTGCGTACAGTATCGGCCTAGCACGGCCCAACTACGGGGACCTCGCGCCTTACGTTCAGATTAACCCTGGAAACCCCCTTCAGAACTCCGCCTCGCCTTATCTCAACGCCGGCAATCCTTCCCTGAAGGCGACCTGGGCTGAGAACCTGGACCTACTTGGCGAGCACTATCTTAGCGGCGTCGGCGTTATCCAGGGCGGGGTGTTTTACAAACAGATCTTCAATGACATTTTCCAGTCTGTGGCGCCGGTGCAGTATGTACTTGCGGGGCAGACCCAACCTTCAACTGTTTTCGCGTCAACGCCGATCAATGGAGGTTCCTCCCATCTGATCGGCGTGGAAGCCTCCTATGAGCAGCACCTGACGCGGCTACCCGGCGCACTGAACGGAACCGGGTATCGCTTCAACTACAGTTATGTAGCTTCGGTAGCTAGTGTACCTGGGCGTTCCGACAAGCCTTCGCTGGCCGGCGACGCGCCGAACAACTGGAATGTGGATCTCACGTACGACAAGTACGGCTTATCCGCGCGCATGGGTTTGACGCACAACGACGCTTACATCAATGCGTACCAGTACCAGGACGGCACCCCTATTCTGGGCCAAGCCACGACTCGGACTCCGGGGGGGGCCTTAGGGCCGGGGGGCGATGACTATTACTACCCGCACACCCAGGTGGACGCTCAGGTCAATTACCTGGTGCCCAAAGGACGTGGCGTAAGTGTCGTGGCACAGTTTCTCAACTTGAATAACGAGGTTTTCGGTTTCTACAACGGCAGTGAGCGCTATCCGATCCAGCGCGAGTACTACAGCCCGACCTACACATTCGGGCTGCGGTGGACAAGCAATACGGAGAGTGGGTCGGTGTTCAAGCAGTAGCTGTTTCAGGAGTAAGAAACGCCCCGCAGTGAGGCGGGGCGTTTTCGTGTGCGGCTTTAATCCCGGTGTTGCTTGCCTGCGCGGGAAATCTCCTCGGGCGGCTGCCGGAGGGCGCCGGGGTCGGAGCCGTGGCGCCGGTCCGCAGCAGGATTTGTATTCGGGTGTCCGGCTTCGTGGAGGTGGGCGGCGTGCGAGTGGGCATGTCCGCTTTCCTCCGGAACCGCATCCGTCTGCGAAGCTACCGCATGTGCGTCTGCCTCGTGCATGGCTTGCTCGCTCGCGCGACTAGGCCTGGTCGTTTCCGCCATGGTTTGCTCCTTCCCGCTCTTTTTGCTTTTCCATAAACTTCTCCGTCTCCGGCGAGGGCTGCACGCCGCTGGTGTCCACAGCGGTGTCGCCGAACTCGCGCGCGCCATACTCGTAATCGGTCCCGCCCTCGAAATCCTGCTTCGTTTGAGGCAGCTTGGTTCGCTCTTCCTCGTTCAGGCCCCAGCCTTGCTCGTGGGCGTACTCGCTGGAGAGCCCGCGCGTATGCCCGCCGAAGCCGACCGGCTCTACAGGGTGAGCACTCCCTGTTTTCTCCTCTGCCATTTTTCACCTCTCCAACTCTAGGATGGGCGGATGGCTTGCGAGGTAGTCCAGACGCTAAACGTTGAATTTAAAGAACAGGATGTCACCATCCTTGACGACGTACTCCTTGCCCTCGGAGCGCAAGAGGCCTTTCTCCTTGACTGCCTGCTCGCTGCCGAACGCGAACAGGTCGTCGGAGGCGTAGCAGTCGGCTTTGATGAAGCCTTTTTCGAAGTCCGAGTGGATGACGCCCGCGGCACCGGGGGCTTTGGTGCCGCGGCGGATGGTCCAGGCGCGGACTTCCTGGACGCCGGCGGTGAAGTAGGTGATGAGGTCGAGCAGGCGATAGGCGGAGTGGATGAGGCGGTTGAGGCCGGCCTCGGCGAGGCCCATGTCGACGAGGAACTCCGCTCGCTCATCGGGCTCAAGCTGCGCAATTTCGCTTTCAAGCGCGCCGCAGATGCGGACGACCTGGCTGCCCTCCTCCTGCGCGCGCTGTTCCACGGCGGCGGTGTAGGCATTGCCGTCGGCGAGCCCAGCCTCGTCCACGTTTGCGACGTAAAGCTGCGGCTTCGCGGTGATGAGGAACAGGTCGCGCGCGATCAGTTTTTCGTCGTCCTCAAGGCCGGCGGTGCGGGCGGGCTTGCCTGCGTTGAGCGCGGTCAAGAGCTTGGCGAGCATGGCGTGCTCGGCTTTCACCTTGGCGTCGGCATTGCCTTTGGCGGCGCGTTCCACACGCGTGAAACGCTTTTCAACGGTGTCGAGGTCGGCAAGCAGCAGTTCGGTGTTGATGATGTCGATGTCGTGTATGGGATTGACGCCGCCGGCGACGTGGATGACTTCGGGGTCGTCGAAGCACCGGACGACATGCGCGACAGCGTCGGTGGCGCGGATATGGCCGAGGAACTGATTGCCGAGGCCTTCGCCCTTGGACGCGCCCTCGACCAGGCCGGCGATGTCGATGAACTCCATCGTGGTGGGGACGAGACTTTTCGGCTTGATGAGCGAGGCGATGCGGTCGAGCCGTGGGTCAGGGACGGTGACGACGCCGGTGTTGGGGTCGATGGTGCAGAAAGGGTAGTTCGCGGCCTGCGCTTTAGCAGAGGTGAGCGCGTTGAAGATGGTGCTCTTGCCGACGTTCGGCAGACCGACAATTCCACAGTTCAGGGGCATCTCTTGAGCGTCCTTTCCTTTTATTGAAGCACGGGCGACAGGGGTGCGAGCCCGGAGCTAGAATGCCCGCGAAGGGGTACATGCATGGCAACGACGACCGCACTGCAACCGGGGACTTATGGCTTTCCCATTTCCATCCGCAACCAGTATGAGAACTATATCGGCGGCCGCTGGCTGGCGCCTGCCTCCGGGGAGTACTTCGAAAACGTGACACCTGTGACCGGGCAGGTCCTGTGCCGCATTCCGCGTTCCAGCGCCGAGGACGTCAACCTGGCGCTCGATGCCGCGCATGCCGCGCGCCGGGCCTGGGGGCGTACCTCCGCCGCCGAGCGCTCGCGCATGCTGCTCCGCATCGCGGACCGGATGGAAGAAAACCTCGAGATGCTGGCGACAGTGGAAACCTGGGATAACGGCAAGCCGATTCGGGAAACGATGGCCGCCGACCTGCCACTCGCGATCGACCACTTCCGCTACTTCGCCGGGTGTATCCGCGCGCAAGAGGGCGGAATTTCGCAGCTCGACGATTCGACCGTCGCGTATCACTATCATGAGCCGCTGGGTGTGGTCGGGCTGATTATTCCGTGGAACTTTCCTCTCTTGATGGCCGCATGGAAACTCGCGCCCGCGCTCGCGGCGGGCAACGCCGTCGTGCTGAAGCCGGCGGAGCAGACGCCGCTCGCGATCCTGGTGTGGATGGAGTTGATCGAGGATATTCTGCCTGCGGGCGTGCTGAACATTGTCAATGGTTTCGGTTTGGAAGCAGGGAAGCCTTTGGCCTCGAGCGCGCGTATTCAAAAAATCGCGTTTACCGGTGAAACGACGACCGGGCGGCTGATTATGCAGTACGCTTCGCAGAACATCATCCCGGTCACTTTGGAGTTGGGCGGTAAGTCGCCCAATATTTTTTTGGAGGATGTCGCGAGCGTGGACGATGCGTTTTTCGATAAGGCGCTTGAGGGTTTCGCGATGTTCGCCTTGAACCAGGGCGAGGTGTGCACCTGCCCATCGCGTGCGCTTATCCAGGAATCGTTGTACGACCGGTTCATGGAGCGGGCACTGCGGCGGGTCAAGGCGATTCGGCAGGGGAATCCGCTTGAGAAGAGCACGATGATCGGGGCACAGGCTTCGAGCGAGCAGCTGGAAAAGATTCTGTCGTATCTCGACATTGGCCGGCAGGAGGGCGCGGAGGTCCTAACTGGCGGCAGGCGTGCCGAGCTTGAAGGGGATCTGGCGGGCGGCTATTACGTGGAGCCCACGGTGCTCAAAGGGCACAACCGGATGCGCGTGTTCCAGGAGGAGATCTTCGGGCCAGTGGTGTCCGTGACGACCTTCAAGGATGAGGAGGAAGCGCTCGCGCTGGCCAATGACACGTTGTACGGCTTGGGCGCGGGTTTATGGACGCGCGACATGAACCGGGCATACCGGATGGGGCGGGGCATCGAGGCAGGGC
>CAXTWG010000019.1:16793-46054 GCA_964247895.1 uncultured Acidobacteriaceae bacterium | reverse complement strand
CCCACCTTCCATCTCCACAACCAGCAGCGCTGTCCCGCCTGACTCCCGGTCCACGTCTGTAATTGTGCCCACAGGCGCTTGCACGCGAGTATCGACGAGCAGGCACCCGGCCAGCTCCGCGACGTACACCTCATCCTCTGCCAGCGGGGCGCGCTCCGCCCAGGGTACCACGACCTCTAACCCGCGCAAGGCTTCCGCATCATCCATGGAAATGCATCCGGCAAGCTGGAGCACCACGCGCCCGCCATGCAGGCGAAAGCTCTCGATACTCGCTGCCCGTACGGGCTCTTCTTCGCCGGTTCGCAGGAAAACTGTGAGCTGCGTTCCGAACCGGTCAGGAAAGTCGGTCAGCAGCTCCGCCAAAACCTCGCCATGGCGGCCCTGTGGCCGCACGATTCTCGCCACACGCAGCCACTCCGGCCGTTTTGTCTCAGCCAAAAGGGAAAGCCTTACTCGCGCGCATCATGATTCGCATTCTGCCCAGCACTGTTTTCCACGATGTCGAGCGTGTAGCGGTGGTGATACTTCATGCTGACCGCGCTCAGGATCGTGCGCAGCGAGTGTGCCGTGCGGCCCTGTTTGCCGATGACTTTACCGATATCCGCGTCCGAAACATGAAGCCGCAACACAGTGCTTTCTTCCCGCTGGAGCACTTCTACTTGTACCGATTCGGGATCGTCGACCAGCGCGCGCGCAATTTCGATAACAAGCTGCCGCGTCGGATTCGTACTGCTCTCAGAGTTGCCCCGATTGTCCGTTCCAGGATTATCGATCATCCGCCGCTCCGGGCCGCGCAGGAGGCATACCTGCCCGGCTCGCCGCCCATGGTAGCAGTTTTCTTATAAACCGGAACAGAGCGATCCTACGCCTTTAAGAAGCAGCCTCAACAAGGGCTGGAGCGGCGGCGGCAGCAGGCGCGTTCTTGAGTAGCTTGGCCACGCGCTCCGACAACTGTGCGCCCTTGCTCGTCCAATAATCAATGCGCTCGCGTTTAAAGTCGACCGTCGCGGGATTGGTGCGCGGGTTGTAGGTGCCGACCAATTCAATGGAACGGCCATTGCGCGCTCGGTCCTTTTCAATCACGACCACACGGTAAAACGGTTTCTTGCGAGCACCAAAACGCGCCAAGCGAATCATCAACACTGTTGGGACCTTTCATGAGCCGCTAGGATCGCGGCGGAAACAGGGAATTGCAGGCGCAGAGCTCTCGCCCATGGCCTTAATTCGCTACTATACCAAAGCCCACGCATCTCAATCGAGAACATGCCATCAGCTGACTCACCCGCGCCGCGCCCCATTATCCTCACCCTCGCGCTCGACCCCGCGAATCAGGCTCGCTTCGAGGAGGAACGCCGCCGCCACTACCCCGCCCGTCTTAACCGGATTCCCGCGCACATCTCGCTTTTCCACGCGCTGCCCGGCGAGGAGCTACGAAGCATCGAAGCCCAGCTTGGCCGGGTAGCTGAGGTTACGGCTCCGTTTCCCGTCGAGGTTCACGACCTCATGCGTCTCGGTCGCGGTGTCGCATATGCAGTCCATGCGGCAGAGCTCCAGGCTGTCCATGCCCAGCTGCGCGCGGCGTGGTTTCCGTGGCTTTCCCGGCAGGATCAACAGCCCTTTCGCCCGCATGTCGTCGTCCAGAATAAGGTAGACCCCACCGAAGCCCGCGCTCTTCACGACCGGCTCGCCGTCACCTTTCGCCCCTGGACGGCCGAAGCTCAAAGCCTGCTCCTGTGGCACTACGAAGGGGGTCCCTGGGCGCCCGCGGGAACTTTTGCTTTTGCTGGGGAGCCCTGATGCGCCGCCGTCTGCCCAGTTTTTGTCTCCGCACCCTGGCCGAGCCCGACGCATCTGAACCACCTATGGCAACCACGGCACCCGCACAACCCGCACTTCGCAAACTCGGAGACTCCGACCTTTACCTCACTTCCATCGGCTTTGGCGCCTGGGCCATCGGCGGCGGCGACTGGGAATTTGGCTGGGGTGGGCAAGAGGATGAAGATTCGATCCGCACTATAGAACACGCGCTTGACGGCGGCATCAACTGGATTGACACCGCCGCTGTCTACGGCCTCGGGCACTCCGAGGAGGTTGTCGCAAAGGCCCTCAAAGGCAGCCCGCACAAGCCTTACATCTTTACCAAATGCTCCATGCGCTGGAATGTGGACGAGCGCAAAATTTATCGCTCTCTCAAAGCCGCCTCCATTCGTGAGGAGTGCGAAGCCTCCCTCCGCCGTCTTGAGCGTGACACCATCGACCTCTACCAGATTCACTGGCCCAACCCCGAGGAAGACATAGAGGAAGCCTGGGGCGAGCTGGCAAAGCTCAAAAAGGAAGGAAAGGTCCGCTACCTCGGCGTATCCAATTTCAATGTCGCGCAGATGGAGCGCATCCAAAAAATCGCATTGATCACCTCGCTCCAGCCACCCTACTCACTTATCCGGCCCGATGTGCAGAAGGAAATTCTGCCGTTTTGCGAGCGCAACGGCATAGGCGTCATCAACTACTCGCCCATGACCTCCGGCCTGCTTACCGGCAAGATGAGCGCCGAGCGGGTCCGGCAAATGCCGGAGAACGACTGGCGCAAGAAAAGCCCCAACTTTAACGAGCCCAAGCTCGCCCGCAATCTCCGTATAGCCGGATTGTTGACCGAGATAGGGAAAGAGCACAACGTGGAGACCGGTGTGGTCGCCATCGCCTGGACGCTCCACAATTCGGCAGTCACAGCGGCTATTGTCGGCGCGCGCCGGCCGGACCAGGTCGATGGCATCCTGCCCGCCGTTTCGTTTCGCCTGTCCTAGTCTGAAGTCGGGGTTATTTAAATTTTTGTGGCCCAAAATCCTGTTTTAAAATTTGTCAATGAGGGCGGGTCGTTGGGTGGGGCCCTTCAATGGGCAGGCGAATTTATTTATTGCTGCCCGAGTCCTGCCATATGTCAGCGCTAAGAGCGTTGCTTACTTTTCCCGGTTCACGACGAAGTCCGGAACCCACAGGAGCGCTCGCTTATACTCTGAGTCCGGCAGGGGATCGAGCGCCCGGCGCGCTCTCTCGGCGTGCTTCTGCGCCACGTTCATGGCGAACGGAATCGACCCGTAACGGTCCAGCACTGCCAGTACATCCTCATACCGTACCTGCGTGAATGCCCCATCGGCCAGCACCTGCACGATCGCTTCCTGCTCGGGGGCCGTCGCGTGCTCCAGCGCATGCACGACTGCAAGCGTCGCTTTACCTTCGCGCAAGTCGCTCGCAACAGGCTTGCCTAGCACTGCCTCGGCGGCCGTTAAGTCCAGTACATCATCTACAACTTGGAAAGCCAGTCCTAAAGCATGCCCATACTCGGCCAGACAGGTTTCGGTTTCGAGGTCCGCCCCGGCCAGCACTGCGCCAAGCCGCATGGAAACCTCGAACAGGCAGGCTGTTTTGCGGTAGATCAGCTCGTTGTACTCGCTTTCGGTAATTGGCCGGCCCAGCTTTTCGGTTTGCAGCAACTCGCCTTCGACCATCACCTGGGTCAGCGAGATCAGCAGTTCGAGCACACGGAAGTTTTGCTCCTCAAGCGCGATCCGGAATGCCTGCATGTATAGCCAGTCGCCCGCGAGTACGCATCGGGTGTTCCCCCAGGTCGTGTTCGGGGAAGGCCGGCCACGACGGAGCTCCGCGCCATCGATGATGTCGTCGTGCACCAGCGTTGCCGTGTGCACCATTTCAACCACAGCGCCCAAACGGTGCATGGCGGGCTTTGCGTAGCCCAGGGACCGGCAGGCCAGCAGAAGCAGGGAGGGCCGGATGCGCTTGCCTCCGCTTTCCCGCAGGTACTCCGCGATCTCCGTGATGGCGGCCACGGAGGAAATGGCATCCCGGCCAAGCTCCCGCTCGATTGCGACGAGGTCGTCCTGGAGCAGATCGAACAGCTCCTTCGCCGTTGCTATCGCCGCTGTACCCACTCGTTCTCCCGCGCTCTAGTTCGAGCGGAAATTCGTAAACTGCATGTCGATTCCGAACTCGTGCCCCTTGAGGAGCGCGATGGCCTCCTGTAGAGTATCGCGGTCCTTGCCCGTAATCCGGACCACTTCGCCCTGGATCGTCGCCTGCACCTTCTTCTTTGAATCCTTGACCAGCTTGACGATTTCCTTGGCCTTCTCCGTCGCGATGCCCTGCTTCAGGGTTACTTTTTGCCGCACGCTTGAGCCTGAGGCGGGTTCCACCTTCCCATACTCGAGAGATTTGATCGAGATGCCGCGTTTGATCAGCTTTTGTTCCAGGATCTGCGTCACCGCCTCGAGCTTGTAGTTGTCCGCCGAGGCCAGCTCCAGCGACTTTTCGTCGCCTTCAAGCTTGATGGTCGACTTGGAATCCTTGAGATCGAAACGCGCGTTCACTTCCTTGGTCGCTTGATCGATCGCATTCTTGACTTCCTGGATTTCGACCTTCGAGACAACATCAAAGGAGTTGTCAGCTGCCATACGTTCTTCTCCACTTCCTATTATGGGTGCAAACGCTGCCGGAGCCTCCGCTCAAAGCTCCGCACCCGAGTTGGTGATACCGAAAAGCCGCCGAAAGTTCTCCGTCGTTTCCCGCGCGAGCGCATCCGGCTCCATTTCGCGCAGCCGCGCCAGCGCCTCGGCGGTGCGCGCCACGTAAGCGGGCTCATTGCGCTTGCCGCGATCCGGCACAGGCGCTAGAAATGGGCAGTCTGTCTCGACCAGGATGCGGTCGACGGGGATAGAGCGCGCCACCTCCCGCAGCGCCCCAGCGCTTGGGTAGGTCACATTGCCCGCGAACGAAATGTAGAAACCGAGAGCAAGTGCCCGCTCCGCATGGGCCTGCTCGCCGGAAAAGCAGTGAAGGATGCCGGGCAGCCCTGATGGTCGCCAGTGCTCCTCAAGCATCCCGAGTGTTTCCTCCCACGCGTCGCGCTCCGGCCCGAAAGCCGACCCCGGCCTGCAATGGATCACAATCGGTTTCCGGTGCGCGGCGGCGAGCTCCATCTGTGCCCTGAATGCTTCTTTTTGCACCGCGACGGGCGGGTGGTCGTCATGGTAGAAGTCGAGTCCGATCTCTCCGCAGCCCACCACCTCCGGCTCGTCCAGCAGAGCGTCCAGATTCGCAAGCGCAAGGCTATTCCACTCCGCTGCTTCCTGCGGATGCACCCCCGCGGTAGCGTAAATCGCCGGAGTCAAAGGCTTACCGCGCTGCTCGCGCGCCAGCATGAGCGCGCGATCCATGGACTTCGGCCCGTCGCCGATGCCGATCGAGAGGATTGTGCGCACCCCGGCTTCCCAGGCGCGTGCAAGCAGAAGCTCGCGATCCTCCGCAAACCGCTCATGGTCCAAGTGCGCGTGCGAGTCGGTCAGCCCCCACTCGGTCACTTCAGCCGCGCCCCGAGCTCCACGTCATCAAGAAACCCGGCGAGCGAAGGCTTGCCGTGCTCGCCCAGCGAGGCCGCGACCACCATCCCGTTCGACTCAAACCCGCGCAGCTTCCTCGGCGCGAGATTGGCGACAATGACCACCTTGCGCCCAATTAGCGACTCCGGCGCATAGGTTTCCGCGATCCCGGCCAGGATTTGCCGCCGCTCATAGCCCAGGTCCACTTCCAGCCGCAGCAGCTTGTCGGCCTTCGGCACCCGCTCGGCCACTACTACCTGAGCGACCCGCAGCTCTACCTTAAGGAAGTCGTCGATCGTAATCTGGGGCAGCGCGTCCGGCTTCCCCGTTTCCACCATCTCGACCGCAACCGGCGCGGGCGCGATCACCTGCCCTGCCAGCGCGGCGTCCTCAAAAGATTGCAAGCCGGGTTCAAAAACGCTGATTGGCAGCGGCTCCATGGTGGCCTGCGCAGGTGGGGTCGCCATGGCGTTTGTGGGGGATACCGGCATTCCTGGTGGCAGCGTTGCTGAAGCCGACGCAACTGTCGGGTCGAGCGGTGCGGCCACGGTTTCCGGTGTTGTCGGGCTCGTTCCTTTTCCTGCCTTTTCCTGCTCCATCTGCTGCATCCTTTCAGCGGCATCCTTCTCCGCACGTGGGAAAATCGGCCCCAGCACGCCAAGCCGGGTCCCCGGCGCGAGGCCGCCCCATTTCAGATTCTTCAAGTCCGCTTCTTGTATATCCCCGAGTCCCAATTGCGCCCAAACCTTGGCCGCCGCCTCGGGAATGACGGGGTACACCAATGCTG
Organism: uncultured Acidobacteriaceae bacterium; assembly: GCA_964247895.1. Lineage (GTDB taxonomy): Bacteria > Acidobacteriota > Terriglobia > Terriglobales > Acidobacteriaceae > EB88. Next base: position 39,880 of record CAXTWG010000019.1, on the reverse strand, counting down.
TGATGATGCGTAGCGCTTGCACGCATGTGGCGAGCACCGATTCCAATGCCGCCCGACTCCCTGCGTCCGCTGCGAGCTTCCAAGGCGCGCGCGCCGTGATAAACCCATCCACTGCCGCCACCAGCCCCCAGGCCGACTCCAGCGCCCGCGAAAAGTCCAACGCTCCGAAGCGATCCCCAAACTCCGCGACCGTGCGCTCGGCTTGATGCGCAATCGCTTCGTCGTATGCCCCGGCAGGCACGCTGCCCTCGCAATACTTCACCACCATCGCCAGCGTCCGGCTCACCAGGTTGCCATACCCGTTCGCAAGGTCGGCATTGTACCGCTGCACCAGCGCGTCGAAAGAAAACGACCCATCCTGCCCGAAAACTACCTCGCGTAGGAGAAAATACCGCAGCGCGTCGGCCCCTAACACTGAAAGAATGGTTTCCGCCCGCACCACATTGCCACGCGACTTCGACATCTTCGACTGCTCAAACAGCAACCACCCGTGCGCCACGACCGCCCTCGGCAAGGGCAGACCGGCGGCGAGCAGAAACGCCGGCCAGTACACACAGTGGAACCGTGAAATCTCCTTGCCGATCACATGCAGCTGCGCCGGCCAGTACTTCTCAAACCTAGCTTCGTCGTCCGACCCATAGCCCAGCGCCGTAATGTAGTTCGCCAGGGCATCGAGCCACACATAGATCACATGCGCTTCATCGCCAGGGACCGGGATGCCCCACTTGAAGCTCGTCCGCGACACAGACAAGTCGCGCAATCCGCCCCGCACAAACGCCAAAACCTCATTGCGCCGCGCGACCGGCTCGATGACCAGCTTGCCCCGCTTCGCCTCGTCTGAGAATGAGGCGGAGTCGCCCTCTTTCGGCTGCCAGATCACCTCCAGCAGCTTGTTTTCAAACGCGGACAGCTTAAAGAAGTAGTTCTCCTCGCTCACCGTTTCGGTCACGCGCCCGCAATCCGGGCAAGGCGCGCCGGGGCCCGCCTCCACATACAACTCATCCCACACGCAGTACTGGCCCGTGTACGTGCCCTTGTACAGGAACCCGCGCTCCTTGAGCACGCTCCATAGCTTGCGCACACCGCGTTTGTGCCGCTCGTCCGTGGTCCGGATGTAGTCGTCGTATCGAAGTCCCATCCGGTCCCAAAGCCCGCGAAACTCCGCCGCGACCCGGTCGGTAAACTGCTGCGGCTGTTCGCCCGCCGCGCTCGCTGAGCGCTCGATTTTCTGCCCGTGCTCGTCGGTTCCGGTCAGAAACCGGACATCCCGCCCCAGCGTCCGTTCCCTCCGCGCAATCGCATCGGCGACAACAGTCGTGTACGTATGCCCAATGTGCGGACGCGCGTTCACGTAGTAAATCGGCGTGGTCAGGTAAAAGGTCGGCTCAGGCATCGTGTGAGAGGGCGCGCAGGAGAAAGCCGACGCCAGCCCTCATCCTAAAGCAGTTCCTCGTATCGAGGAAAAATCGAACCCTGAGCTCCGCGGCTTTCTTGCCAGAAAATCGCGTTGTGTGCGCCTGGTCGGCCCCCGCAACAACGAGAATTGCAGGATTTCGGCCTTCCGAGCGTGCAGTGGAGCCCTGCTACACTCCGGACAGCCAAGTCGTTTCAGCTGAAGACTCAAGGGAAATCCAACGTGTACCTGTCTGGACAAAGGCGCCTGACCGCGCGCCTGCGCACCGTTCTTCAAGAGCTTTACTCGATCGAGCCGGCCCACATCGCAGTCGAGCAGCCTCCCGACACCGCTTTCGGCGAGTACGCCCTGCCGGTCGCCTTCGAGCTCGCCCGCTCGCTCCGCAAAGCGCCGCGCAAGATCGCCGAAGAGATCGTTTTTGCACTGGGCGACATGCCGGGTTTCGACAAGCTGGAGGTTGCCGGCGCAGGCTACATCAACGCCCGTCTCGACCGCCCAGCCGCGATTCGGTCGCTTGCCGGGGACGTCCCCGAGGAGACGGCCCGCGTCGCCCAGCACGCGCTGGTTGAGCACACCAGCATCAATCCCAACAAAGCCGCCCATGTCGGCCATCTCCGCAACGCCATCCTCGGCGACACCTTTGTCCGCCTGCTCCGTGCCACAGGGGACCGGATTTCCGTCCAGAATTACATCGACAACACCGGTGTCCAGGTCGCCGACATCGTGGTCGGTCTCGAACACCTGCTCGGCCTGTCTCTGGCCCAGGTCGACAGCTGGGCGCAGAGTTTGGAGCAGCCCATCGATTACGCCTGCTGGGACCTCTACGCCCGCACTTCCCAGTGGTATACGGCAGGCACTCCCGAGGAAAACGCCCGCCGCAAGCAGCTGCGGCTCGATACCCTGCACCGCCTGGAGGAAGGCGGAAACGAAACGGCCGCCATCGCCGACCGAGTGGCTACGGCCATTGTTCGTCGCCACCTCGAAACCATGCAGCGGCTTGGGGTTGAGTACGACCTGCTTCCGCGGGAAAGTGAGATCCTGCACCTGCACTTCTGGGACGCCGCGTTCACGCAGCTTAAAGAAAAAGGCGTCCTGCGCCTCGAAACCGAAGGTAAAAACAAGAACTGCTGGGTGATGCGCAGGGCCACCTCCGGTGGGGGTGACCTTACACTGGCTGCACCGCCGGATGAAAGTGATGGTCCCGACGAGGACGCCAAGGTTATCGTCCGCTCCAACGGCACCGTGACCTACGTCGGTAAGGACATCGCCTACCATCTCTGGAAGTTCGGGCTGCTGGGCAAGGACTTCGGCTACAAGCCTTTCTATCGTTACCCGGATGGCAAAACCTGCTGGATTACCGCCACAGAAGGCGAACCCGAGCACCCCCACTTCGGAGGCGCAGACGCGATCTATAACGTCATCGATGCTCGCCAGTCCGATCCGCAGGCCAACGTGCTTGAGGCTCTACGTGGCATGGGCTACACAGACCAGGCCGCCCGCTACACCCATTTTTCCTACGAGATGGTGGCCCTCACCCCTCGCTGCGCACTCGAGCTTGGCTACGACGTCGCTGAAGAAGACCGCAGCCGCGCCTACATCGAGGTTTCCGGGCGCAAGGGTTTTGGGGTTAAAGCCGATGACCTGCTCGATCGCCTCCTCGAGGCCACCCGTGCCGAGGTCGCTGCCCGCAACCCTGAGCTGCCTGAGCAAGCTCGAAAGCAAACCGCAAAGCAAATCGCCGTCGGCGCACTCCGCTACTTCATGCTTAAGTTCACCCGCAACACGGTCATTGCCTTCGACTTCAAAGACGCGCTCGCCTTTGAAGGCGAAACCGGCCCGTACCTGCAATATGCTGTTGTGCGCGTCCGCTCGATCTTTCGCAAGGCAGGGCTTACCCCCGAGGCCGTGTTGGCAAGCCTGGATTTCATCGGTGAGCTGGACGACAGCATCTGGCAGGTCTGGCTTCGCGCGGCAAAAACCGGCTTGGTGCTGGAACAATGCCGCGAAACCGCCGAGCCTGCCCACCTTGCCCGCCACTGCTTTCAACTCGCCCAGGAGTTTTCCTCCTTTTACCGCAAGCACCACATCCTCACCGAGCCTGACCCGGCGCGCAAAACGGTCCTGCTGGCTACGGCCGCCATCACGGAACGCACCCTGGTCTTCTCGCTCGCAATCCTTGGCATTGAAGCACCCGCAATTATGTAAGCGGGACTATGATTGCGACGGGAGAACCACATGGCTACGACCCTTATCTCGGTCGAGGAATACCTGAAAACCACCTACGAGCCAGATGCCGAGTATGTCGACGGCGTCATCGAGGAGCGCCCCATGGGAGAAGATGCGCATTCAGCTTGGCAGGTCGCGCTAGTCACATATTTCAATGTTCGAGCAAAAGAGTGGGATATTCGCGTTCGTTCTGAGTTGCGTACGAAAACAAGCGAACGCCGCTATCGTATCCCGGATGTAGCCCTCATAGATGTAGCCGCCCCGCGCGACCCTGTCGCCCTTATTCCACCTTTGGTCGCCTTTGAAATCCTCAGCTCGGAAGACCGCCTTTCCCGTCTTCTCGTCCGGCTTGCGGATTTCGAAGCAATGGGCGTTCCTGCGCTCTATGTCGTCGATCCAGCTGACAACAGTTTCTTCCGCTTTCGGGAAGGCAAGCTCCAGGCGGCAACGGAGGTCGCTCTTCGCAGCCGGCTCATCCCTTTTGCGGACGTCCTCGACCTGCTCTGGTAGGCGGCATCGCGGAGCAGGTGCTTCGGCATGGCGCCTTACAGATTCCGAAGACCCCCTGCGCGGGAGGCGGTCAGTTCGTGACGCGTCCTCGAATAAAGATTCCACGAAGCGGCTTTAATTGTAAGCCCGCACCCACTCCACCAGACTGCGTACCGCTACTCCGGTCGGTCCTTTCGCCATCCATGCCTTTCCTTCGTCGTTCCAGGCCGTCCCGGCAATGTCCAAGTGAATCCAGGGCGTTTCCCCTACGAATTCCTTTAAGAACATCGCTGCTGTCACCGACCCGCCATATCTTCCGCCCGTGTTTTGGAGGTCTGCGATGTGCGACTTGATCTGCTCCCCATACTCCGGATCGAGCGGCAGTCGCCACATCTTTTCGCCGCTTACCGTCAGCCCACCGGTAAACGCAATCCAGATCGCCTCATCATTGGCGTAAGCGCCCACATTATGTGCCCCAAGCGCCACTGAAACTGCCCCAGTCAGCGTCGCTGCGTCGATCAGGTGCGTTGCCCCCAGCTGTTTCGCATAGTGGAGTCCATCGGCCAGCAGCAGCCGCCCTTCGGCGTCTGTATTGATCACCTCGATCGTCTTGCCGCTCATCGCCGTCAGCACATCGCCTGGCCGGTACGCGCGGCCCGAGGGCATATTTTCCGCCGAGCACACCACACACGTCACCCGCACCTTCGGCTTCAGCTGGGCGATCGCCCGCATTGCTCCCAGCATCGCCGCTGCTCCAGCCATGTCGTACTTCATCTTCTCCATGCCATCCGCCGGTTTGATCGAAATACCGCCCGTGTCGAACGTCACTCCCTTGCCAACCAGCCCCAGCGTGACGCCATCGACCGCGTCCGAGGGCTCATACCGGATTACGATCAGCGCCGGCGGCTCGTCCGAGCCTTTCGTAACGCCCAGGAAAGCACCCATCTTTAACTCTTCCAGCTTTGCCGTCGAGTGAACCTCGCATATGAGTCCTACCTCCGCGCACATGGCGGCGGCGCGCTTGCCGAGCTCGCTCGGCGTCAGCACATTGCCGGGCTCGTTCACCAGCGTCCGCGCGTAGTTCTGCGACTCGCCGATAAATACCCCCTCCGCGAACCCTGCTTCTGTCGCGCCCTGGTCCATTCGTTCCGAACCCAGCAACGTCAACGCGCTCAAACTCATGTCTTTTCGATCCGACTTGTACGTGTCCGGATCGAAGTCCGCGACAATGGCGCCTTCGACGATCGCGCGGGCAGCTTCCGCGTCGGTCGCCTCCACCAGCGTTTCGGGCAGCGTCAGTGTCACCTCCCGGAGCCCGCGTGCCTTTGCATACCGCACCGCCGTTCCGGCCGCTTTGCGCAACGCAGGCGCGTCCGGTCCCTTGCCCGCTACCGCCGCCTTGCCGAGGCCCACCAGCAGCAGCCGCTTTGCTGCGAAGGAGGGCGCTTTGTGGATCAGCAGTACCTCATTCGCGCCCGATTTGAACTCTCCGCCCGTGAGCACGTCGCCTACCGAATCATGGACGGTCTGCGAAACTGTCAGAGGAAACGGCGCGGGCCGGCTCTCGCCGAGTGCCTGGTCCACGGTGAAAACGACGAGCAGTTCAGCGGGGAACTGCGAAGCGAGCGCGAATTTCAGTTCAGGTTTCACTTTCCTAGCCTACCGCGTCAACACCCCTACAAAAACAACAATCAGCCCCCGACGAAGTGGGCACCAGCCGCAGACGGTTCATCGAAGGCGCAGCAGGCGGTTTTTCGACGTTCACTCTTAGCGTCTGCTGGCCGCCGCCACTGCCGCCCGCGCTTCCCGGTCCCCTTCGCGCTTGCGCTCGGTTGCCCGCTTGTCCCACTCCTGCTTGCCTTTGGCCACAGCGAGCTCGCACTTCACCCGGCCGTTGCGAAAGTACAGCCGCGTGGGCACCAGCGTGAATCCCTTGGCCTGGGTCTGGTCCACCAGTTTCCGGATTTCGCCCCCGTGGAGCAGCAGCTTCCGGGTCCGGGTCGCGTCGTGAGAGTCAAAACCTGTGTGGGAGTAAGCCCCGATATGCGCGTTCAGGAGCCATGCCTCTCCGTTCTTGACCAGGCCGTAGCTGTCCTTGAGGGTCGCCTTTCCTTCTCGGATGCTCTTCACCTCCGAGCCCCGCAGTGCCACGCCTGCCTCGAACCGGTCCATAAGGAAATAATTGTGCCCGGCAGCCCGGTTGTAGGCCGCGTCGCGCGTGCCTGCGGCCACCGGATCTCGCTCCGCCGAACGCTTCGGCGCTGCCGCTTTAGCCGCTGCCTGTGTCTGGTATGTCGCTTGCTTCGCCATGAAACGTCTTAGATGAACGAGAGGTTACGTACGTTACAGCCGCGAGATTTTTCTTTTCTTCACGATGCTATACTTTGCCAGCAAACGTCTGTAAGAAAGAGCTTTACCGTAAAGGCCCTCACCAAGCAGGGCTAGCCTTGAGCGCCCTTTCCGCGGACCGGGCCCACCCTTTCTGGAGTTTCATGACTCGCCTGACTCACTGGGGCTTTGCAGTTACCCTGCCTCTTTCACTTCTCGCCCTTTCAGCGGACGGCCATGCCCAATCGGCCGGCAAGCTCTACAGCCAGGGCCGCGCCGCCGAGACCCGCGACGACACCGAGGGTGCCTACAACGCCTACGCCCGCGCCTTCCAAAAAAAGCCCGGCAATCTCCAATACAAAATCTCGTACGAGCGCCTTCGCCTCGATGCCGCCGCCGCCCACGTCAAGCATGGTGAGCGCCTCCGCGATCAGGGAGACTCGACCGGCGCCCTCACTGAGTTCCTCCGCGCTCTGGAAATCGACCCCTCCAACGAACTCGCCTCCCAGGACATCCGCGTCACCCGCGAGAAGGTCGAGGGCGAAGGCTCCCAGCCAGTCCCTGAGTCCGCTCTTTCTCCCTCCGCTCGGAAAGAGCTTCAGTCCCTTTCCGGCGTCCCGCAGCTCAAGCCTCTTTCGAACGAACCCTTGACCCTGCACATGACCGAGGACACCAAGGTCATCTATCAGACCATCGGCAAAACCGCCGGCATCAACGTCCTGTTCGACCCCGACTATCACTCCCAGCGCATTACCTTCGACCTTGCCAACACGAACCTTTTCGACGCTCTCCGTATCCTCGGCACCGTTTCCGGCACTTTCTGGCGCCCCATCACCGACAACACCATCTTTGTCGCCCAGAACACCCGCGGTAAGCGCGCCGAGCTCGACGAACAAGCCGTCCAGACCTTTTACCTCACCAATGTCGCTCAGCAAAACGATCTCAACGATATCCAGACCGGCCTGCGCAATGTATTCACCACCGCCAAGCTCTACGGCATCCCGTCTCAGAACGCCATCATCATGCGCGGCACCCCCGATGAGCTTCTTCTTGCCGGCAAGCTCATCAACGACCTCGACAAAGCCCGCCCCGAGGTCGTGGTCGACATCGCAATCCTTGAGGTCAGCCGCGCGCTTGCCCGCACCATTGGTATCCAGCTGCCGCAGACGGCCAGCATCAATTTCCAGCAAAGCAATGCCCTCACAGGTACCGCCACGACCGCGGCTCCGGCCACGAACAACGGGGCCCAACCCGCTACCCCGAACGGCAACGCCCTCCAGCTTAACCAGCTCGCCCACATCAACTCCACCAACTTTGCCGTGACCATCGGCGCCGCCTCGGTCAACCTCATGCTGAGCGACGCAACGACGAAGCTCATTCAGAACCCGCGCCTTCGCGCCACCGACGGTCAGGAGTCGATCGTTCGCATTGGTCAGCGCATTCCCGTCGCCACAGGTTCGTTCCAGGCCGGTGTCGCTACCGCCATCACCTCGTCCCTTGTCAACACGCAGTTTCAATATCTCGATGTCGGTGTCAACGTCGATATGAAACCCACCGTCCACTACGACCGCGACGTCTCCATGAAGCTCAAGATCGAAGTTTCCTCCGAGGGCCCGCAACAGAACCTCGGCGGCATCTCCAACCCCATCATCAATCAGCGCGTTTCCGAACAAACCATTCGCCTCCGTGAGGGCGAGTCCACGATTCTAAGCGGCATCCTTCAACACCAGACGAGCCGTTCCGTTAACGGCTATCCAGGGCTCGCCGAACTGCCGATTCTTCGCTACGTCTTCGGTTCGACCGCGGACACCAAAACCGACGACGAGGTCGTTTTTCTTTTAACTCCTCACATCGTCCGTGGTGCCATCATCTCTCCGCTCAACCTCCGACAGGTCGACACCGGTACTACCAACGACATCCAGCTCCGGCACGTCAACGCCAGCGCGGAAGATGACCAGCAGCAACTCTCCGGCACTCCCAACATTGCCGCCCCTCGTCCCCAAATACCCTCCGGCTCCAACCCCACCCAGCTCCCTCCAGGCACCATCCCCGGCCAGGTTGTCCCGCCTGCAGACCTCAATCCACCGCCGCCCCCGCCTGACGCCGGCGGCCCCTCCGCTTCTGCCGCTACCACGGCGGCCGGAGGATTGACGCCGGTTACGCTCCAGCTCCAGGCTTCCAACCCCACCCAATCGGTCGGGAACACCTTCCAGGAAAAGGTCATGCTCAACGGAGGCTCCGATGTATACGCGGTCCCGCTCCAGCTTACCTATGACCAATCGAAGCTCCAGCTCGTCAATGTAGATACAGGCGATCTCCTGGGCAAGGATGGGCAAGCCGTGTCACTCGTACACCGGGATGACGGAGCTGGAAACGTGGCAATCTCCACATCCCGCCCGCCGGGCGTGGCCGGTATCAGCGGTTCCGGCATAGTATGCACATTGACTTTCCAGGCCAAGGCTGCCGGCGATGCAAACCTCGCCATTACGCGCCCCGTGGTGCGCAACAGCAAGCAACAAGCGCTGCCCGCCACCGGTTCGCAGGGAGTGATCCATATCCAGTAATGGTTCCGGAACCCAAAAACGTTGTCATCCTGACGAAGGCGAAGAACCTATTTTTGCCTTTCCGCGATCGCATGAGCAGGTTCCGCCGTCAACCGGGCAAAAAGGTCGGCACCCGTTTTTCGCGCGTCGCGGCGCGCACCTGCACCTCCCCAGGGGAAGCCGGCGTAACTCTTGTCGAGCTCATCGTCACTGTCGCTATTCTTTCCATCCTCGCCTCGGCTGCAGTTCCCATCACGCGCTTTGAGAAAAAGCGTGAGCGCGAGCGTGAACTCCGCTACGACCTGTGGACGATGCGTGCGGCCATCGACAAGTACAAGGACGCCGCCGACCGCAACGCCTTCCAGACCAAAGTCGACTCATTCAACTACCCCCCCGACTTTAAAACACTTGTTGAAGGTGTCGATGTCCAGGGCAAAAAGGTCAAATTTCTTCGCCGCATCCCTATCGACCCGATGACCGGCAAGGATGAGTGGGGTGAGCGCTCCATGCAGGACGACACCGACGCTACTTCCTTCGGCGGCCAAAATCTGTTCGACATCTACTCGAAGTCCGACGGCACCGCACTTGACGGCACCAAATACTCCACATGGTAGCGATGAAGAACCAAAAGGATTTTTCAAAAACCCTCCGCGAAGTGGCCGCAAGTTCATTTTTCCCGATGCAGTGCGGCGCGCAGAGCATGGCTATGGGGCCTTTCTTGCCGGAAAGGCCCCACGCACAGCAGCTGAACGCGAATCGTGTCGGGAGAAATGCAGGCCGTGCAGGCGGTTTTGTATTTAACATGGCCCCCGCGGAGGAGAGCGGCTTCACGCTCGTCGAATTGATGATTGTCATGCTCATCATCGGCGTGCTCGCCGCCATCGCCATTCCCTCCTACACGGCCTCCATGAAGAACGCGCGCGAAGCCACCCTCAAGGTCGACCTCCAAGTCATGCGCCAGGCTATCGACTCCTACACTCTCGACAAGGAAAAAGCCCCTCAGTCCCTCGACGAGCTCGTGCAAGCCGGCTATCTCAAGGAAATCCCTCGCGACCCCATCACCCAAAGCAACACCACCTGGAATCCGGACCAGGACGACTCCCTCACCTCCGTCGATCAAACGCAAGGCGGTATCGCGAATGTCCACTCCGGCTCCGGCCAGCCCGGTACTGACGGACGTGCCTACAGCGAGTGGTAAGGGGCAGCGCCGGCGCGGCTGGCCTCAACGCCGCTCGGGCTCTACACTGACCTAAGGAGTACCCATGGCAGCCACCGTGATGTCGGTTGAGCAGTACCGGAATAGCAGCTTCGAGCCGGATGCCGAGTTCGTCGACGGAGCTCTTGAGGAGCGCAGTGTGGGAGAAAACCAGCACTCAAAGTGGCAGGCTGCGATTGTGATCTATTTCGGAAATCACGCTCGTGAGTGGAACCTTCGAGTCCGGCCCGAGCTCCGCACCCAAACCGGTGAGCGTCGCTACCGCGTTCCGGATATTGCACTTCTCGACGCCGACCTTGCCGAAGAACCCCTGGGCCACAAGCCCGCCCCTCACCATCTTTGAAATCCTGAGCCCGGAAGACCGCCTCGCCCGGCTCCTGGTCCGCCTTGCCGATTTTGAACAAATGGGCGTCCAGTCTATTTACTTTATCGACCCGGTCGACGGCAGTTGTTTTCGCTTCCAAGAGGGAAAGCTCACCCAGGAGCAGGCCCTTTCGGTAGCCGGCAAAACCATTTCCGTGCAGGAGCTGAGCGACCTTCTCTGGTAGCTGATTGCGCTTCCCAGAGCGCAAAAGCGAGACCGCCTGCGCGCCTTGCGGCCACTTCATGGCGGGTTCCATCAGAGCAAGAGCCGGCTTAGAACGAAAAACTTAACCCTGCAGCAATCGTCCGCTGCGCTTGTGCGAAAAACACAGTTGTTCCGTCCTCGGACAGAAACGGACGGTATCCCTGTGCCAGTAGATTTCGCACATCGAGCACCGCTTCCATTCGCGTCGCGCCCGCGCGGTCACCGACCCGCTTAAGGTGTAGCGGTTGCCGGACAGAAAAACCCAGGTACGCATCCGGCCCACCTGTTGCAAAAGGGGTCACCCCGGTTACCGTGCTTACCGGTTGCCAGCGGTAACTCCCCCGCACGGCCGTGTTGCTCCCCGGTAGCCGCATCCCTGCGGATACCGACGCCGAGGGAGTATTCTTCGCGCCGAAGGCTGCCAGTCCCGCTCCGAACGGAGGCGCCGTCACCGCCTCTCCCATCGCGAACCGCAGCGTAAGCCACGTATCCGGGCTTAGCTGATCGTGGAGCAGCGCCATCACCCCGCCGTGGCTGTAGCCGCGACCGGATACCGCGATAATTCCCGTTTCCGGGTCAAGCAGCACATCGTTGCTGTCTATGGAGGCTTCATCGCCGCGCACGAATCCCTGCACCATCGGATGCCGCAGCTCATCGTCGAACAGCCCAATCTCGCCTGTCCACTTGCCTGTCCGCCGCGTGACTCGTACCTCCTGGTGCAGCCCTCCCTCCATCCGGAGCCGCCCTCCCGAGGCGACCAGCGCCGGCGCATCCTCTCCAGCTTCGCGCTCCAGCGCATCCGCCTCCGTCGCCGTCACTGCGCTGGCTACCCGATATTCCACCGCGACGCCCTTTCCCCCACGCACTGTGAGCTTGGCAAATGGATGGCTTTCGACCGCGATTGCCGTTCTGCCCAGCCGTGCTGCCGCCAGCTCCGTCCCCGCGCTTATTTCCGCTAACTCACCCAGCTTTACCGTGCTCGCCGAGCGCACCCGTGCCGTTTGTAAACCGGCACCCGCACTGGAACGAACGCCAGGCCGCTCCGTATAGCTCGCGATTGTCGTGAGCGTGCGATCCGGAGCAAGCTCCTGCCGGTAAGCTGCAGAGCCGCCAAGTCGCTCGGCTCCAATCTCCGCGCCCAGGACGATCGCCTGCTCTTGCGCCTCCTCCGGACTCCACTGCAACTGCTCGGTCAGGCCGCCCTCACCAAACCGCCGGAGCCCCGTACGGACCGTTTCGCGCGAGGCCGCCCTCACAGGCGTCGCGCCTCCTTCCACCAACACCGGCCCTTGTACATCCAAAATCCCATGCGCCGCGGCCATCTGCGCGATCTCCGGCGGCAGAACCCGCAGCAGCGGCCGGTTGGTCGAAAGCCGCAAGGTCCAGTCCCACTCATCACTCGGACTGTTGGCCGCGCGCGGCTCCGCCGGCAGCCAGTCCAGCGCCTGATACAGGTTGCTCAGTGTGAGATTGACGACCGCTTTTGAATTCGCCAGGAGTCGCAGGTCCGGACGGATCGCCGGCAGCAGCAGAGAACTTGTCGCCTTGACCTGGTACATCCCGGCACTGAGGTGGGGTAGCGAGTACCGCCCTCGATCATCGGTGAAGGTACGCGCGACAAGCGCATACTGCCCATTCAGAACTTCCACGACCGCCCCGATCTGCGGCTTGCCCGTGCGGTCCCGAACTACACCCGATACCCCCGACCGCATTGCTGCGTCGAAAAGTACCGGGTTCCGCGGGACCACCGTCTGCGCTCGGGCGAGTGGGGAGCAGGCAAGCCCGCCCGCTACAAACACAACGGCTACACCGGCGAATCTGAAAGCTGCTTCAATCACTCGCGTATCTGCGTCCCTTTTCCTTGCGACTGCTCCCTCGAAAAAGACTTGCCGGCTCCGGCTCTCGCGGCCGGTGAACCTCCGTGCGATTTACTTCCTAGTTCCGTCAACCCTTACTTTGAGTGCAGTGTAGCCTAATTTCACGGGGCATGCCGTTCGGCTCCGGCATGCTTTGGCACTACTCCACCGTGAACGGCGCTGTCTGCGCGATCTCCTGTTTCGAGACTCCGTCGTCTACGCTCACCTTGATGCTGTACTTGCCCGCCGGCACGGCGGCGAGTGGCACGCTTTTCGCGAGAGTCAACTGGTCCGACGAGCCCCCCAGCGTCGACGAGTTTTCTTCCGTCGTCAAGATCGCCTTTCCATCCGCCAGGTTCGTGATCTGGTAGTGGATCGTCGCCCCGTTCTTCTTACTGTCCTGGTTGATGCCCAGGTTGTACACCTGCATCCAAAAGTTCAGGTTCTGATTTTTGTGGAAGATCGCCGGTTGGGCTGCGTTCGGCGCGACCGCAGGTAACAGTTTTGTATTGCCGATGATGAAGTTGCCCTGTCCGATTTCCTTAGAGGCGACCTTCTCCATCTTTGCCGCGAGAATCAGGGACGAAGCCGACAGCCGGTCATCGTCATACCGCGGAACCACCACGCCCTGCGCCCAGGTCCCGATGTGGTCAGGATTGTTCACGTCCTTGATCGCAATGTCGACCCGGTAGTGCCCAGGCCGCAAGGGAAGCGACTTCCAGTAAAGCTGTGAGTTGTCGAGCACCTTCGGAAGCAGCTCGCTCGGCTCTTCGACCTCTACATTGTCTTCAAAGCTCTGCACGATCTTTCCTGTGATCGTTGAAACCCGCCCGATGATATGGACCTGCCCTTTCGACACCCCATCCTTGGTTTGGAAGGTGATATTCCGATTTCGGATTTGTAGCGTCACCGGCATCAGCACCGTATCGTCTGTGACTTTCACGTAATCCGTCCGCACGTCGAATGGGAAAAACGGCCCGTTCAGCACCTTGTGCGTCGACAGGAACTCACTCAGCTTCAGGTCCTGGAACTTGATCACCGGCGGCGCCTGCAGCTTTGCGAACCGCTCGATGCGGTCGAACTGCTTGGACTGCTGCGAGGAGCTGGCCGGTCCTTCACCCAGGTTCTCCAGCCCCCCTTTGAACCGGTCAGCCTGTTTTGACCGCCCCAGCTGCTCGTACAAGGTCGCCCCTGCCCCAGGCACATGCAGCAGCGCATCCTTTTCCGAGCGGTCGATGGTCATGTGGTAGTCCCCGCATTGACAGGCATCCACGAATTCGATGTCGATGTTATCGCCCACGCCCTCAATCCAGCGGTAGTGCCAGACCTCGAAAGGAAACGTGGAGGTTGTCCCGCCACCTTCTTCAATGGGCCGGTCATACGTGCCACCCGAGGGATGGGAGTCGATCGAGTCGGCCTTGCCGTAAGCGATGTACATGTGTCCCCGGTCCGTGAGCCAACCCGGCTTGCCCGCCGCGAAGTGCTCGTTCGCGTACGCGATGCGCCGATAGTGCTCATCCCGGAAGGTGTTCTCCGGCGACTCCGGGTCCGGGTTCCGACGCTGCCAGAACTGCTCGATAAACGCATCCCGCTCTTCGTCGTTCGAGAGAGACTTAAACGCCTTCATTTCCTGGTCGGTGATAATCCAACGCACATCCTCGTTGGCCCACTTCTTGTAGGCGCCCTTCAACTCCTGCCGCAGCTCCTTCTGCTGCGTAAACCGCTCTTTGTCCGAAAGTTTCCGGTTCAGGGGGCTGTTCGGGTCGCTTTTACCCCCCGGGTCTTTTGCCTGGTTCTCGACATCCAGCAGAGCCTGCGCCGCCCGATGGCTGGCCTGGGCATCTGTACTGTCCGTAGTCACCGTCGCCGACACAGGCTGTACCATGGCCGCCGTACCTTGCTGTGCTATGGCAAAATTACCTGCGCACGGCAACAGCAACGCCGTAGTAGCGAGCGCGAGCAGAGGAATAAAGGTTTTTCGGGAAGAACGGAAAGGGCGGGGACTCGGCATCGAAGCGGGTACTCCTTTGAAGCAAGCCCCATTCTATGGGCGGGGCCTCAGGAGGAGCAAGCGCGCGAGCCAACCTTTGTTCCAGGAGAGTGCATCCGGGGTCAACTCGCGCGCCGCTAAAGGGGCTCGGATCCAAGGAAGGCGTTTGCCGGAGCTGAACCCGGCGAATTCTAATGCCGAATCGTTCCTCGACTCTGAATACATTGACCTGTCCCAAGTCAGAGATACTTTTGTGATTGCTCTCACTGGAAGGCAAACGGGCTACTTCGCCTTACGTTTCGACAAGAAGGAAGTCCAAATGCAATGTCTGTGGTCCTGTCTGCATTTAGGACCCTCTCACCCCCGCTGCTTCCCGCGCGAAGGCCCGATGCAGCGCCTTTTGCAGCCCTGCCCGCGTTTCCCCGTACTCCCCCTCGTCCACGGCTCCCAGCGCATGTTCCCGTTCAAGCGCCAGTAGCGCTCGCTCCAGCGCCGGACGGAGCGCACGCGGCTCATCCTGCTCCGCAGCGGACCGCGCAGGCGCCCCGCGCACCAGCCACACCGCTCCGCCCAGCAGCAACACCCCCAACCCGCCCAGCAGCCAGCCCTTGTACCGGTTCAGCGGGTCCGGCGTGTCGACCGGCGGCCCCAAACCTCCGCCCGGCCGTGTATCCGCTGCCATGCTGCCGCTTGTAGCGCCCGGCGTGTTCCCTCCGCCGTTCGGCACATCTCCCGGTGTATTGCTTCCACTCCCTGCCTGTGCCTCCCGGGGTAGCTCGCCTTCCCCCGCGATCCCGAACGAGATGGGTGCTTCAGCCGCTACCCCCTTGCGCACAAACGTTTGGGCGTCGGGGTTTGCCGGCACCGGCTGCCATTCCGTCCCTTCCGGCTGGAAGCGCATCGTCTTCGGCAGCAGCACCACCAGGTTTTCCGTCGTGAGCGACTCCCGCTGTGTCCAGCCCAGCTTCTTCCCCGAATACGGCACCGCGTAGCTCACCTGGAATCTCGTTTGCCCCGGCCGCACCGGGAACACAAACGCGTAATGCCCCTTGCCCGGCAAAGGCACCGGCGAGCTTTCGACCGGCATACCGCCCGGGCCCATGGCCGCCGTTCCTTCAAGCCGCGCGCCCTCGGGCAGGTAGAACTCGTACGCGTGATCGCTTAACTGCGTCCGGGCAGGCTCTGAGCTGTTTCGGACGAAAAAATCCTCCATAACCCGCAATGCCCCATCCGGGCCCGTCTGCATGCTCAGCACATCCGCCTCGGTCGCGATCCCGTCCACTTGCGTCGCGACGTCATACACGTCCACGTCGACGGTCCTCGCTCCTTGCGGCACCGGCTGGAAATACGTCGCCCGTTGGTGGCTCACACGGATCAGGTGCACCCCGTTCTCCGTCGCCTCCAGTGTGTAGCGCCCACCCCGGTCCGAGGTCGTTTGCGCCGCCACCTGCATCCCGCCCTGCAGGCTGATCAGCGCGATCGTATCGCCCGAGGACACCTTGCCCGTCGTCCGGTCCGTCACGACACCGGTGATGGAAGCGGCCAGTGTCGGCAAGCTCCAAAGGAAGGCGAATGCAAAGAACGCTGCTGATCCGAGTTTCACAAAGGCAGTGTACGTCCCGAATTTAACGTCCATGCGGCGCGGCCAAACCGTCTATCTCCGCAACTACTGCCGCCGCCTCTGCTTCGAGCGCCGCCCGCTCCGCTGCGTACTCCTCGTCCCGGTACTTGCCCGCACGGTGCTCGAAGTTCAAATCCCGCAGATTGTCGTACAGCACCGCCTTGCGCTCCTCCAGGAACTCAAGCCGGGTCTTTTCTTTCTGCGCCGTGACAGTCTTTTCCGGGTAGAAAACATAGACGGCGAGCGCCAGGGTCAGCCCCACACACAAGAAGGCCGTCACAACTCACCCGTTTCCCGCCGTATCCGCGCCAGCAGTGCTGCATCCACAGGTGTTCCCGAAGATACCGCCACAGATTTTCGGTCTCGCCATCGCCGTAACAACAGCAGAGACCCGAGCATCCCCAGCACAAGTACTGCCGGCGGCACCACCCACGCCGCCTCATTGAGCCGCGTAAACATGGGCGAGGCCAGCGCCTCCTGCCCAAACTCCTGCCCGAATGCGACCAAAATCGCTCGGTCACCCATTCCGCCGGATAAATCCGTGTGCAGCTTTTGAAGCATCCGCCCCGAGTTGGGGCAGCCCACATGGTTGCACTCCCCCAGAATCTGCGCGCAGCCGCAGGTACACATCATCTGGTGGCTCAGCGCGTTGTACCGCCCCGCCACATTGCTCGCACCCATCACGCCCAGCAGCAGCGCTACGCTCAACAGCATCCCTGCCGGCCGCCGCATCAGTCGCCTCCGGCCGCGACCAGGTCACTGGATGCGGGTATACGCTTCGTCTCCGCGGCCAGCGCCCCTTCCCGGTTCGGCGCCAGAGCCACCCCGGTACCGGCGACCACCAATAGCACCCCGATCCAGATCCAGGCAACCAACGGGTTCAGAAATACCTTAATCACCGGCTGCCCCGTGTCGGGGTTCTTGCCCGCATACACCGTGTACAGGTCCGCTGCCAAGGTAGAGCGGTTGGCCACGATTGTCTGGGTTTGTTGGCTCGCCGGATAAAACCGCTTCGCCGGTGTCAGTGTCCCGATCTTGCGTCCGCGCTCCAGGACATCCAGCAGCGCATACTCGGAGTCATAATTTGGGTTCGAGTCCTGGCTAAAGCTTTGCGCCACCAGTGTGTACGGTCCCACCTGCATCCGGTCGCCGAAGCCCATCTCCCGCTCCACGCTCTGGTTGAACGCCGAGCCCGCGAACCCGATAAAGATCACTGCCACGCCGAAGTGAATGATGTATCCGCCGTACCGACGCGTGTTCCGTTGCGTCAGCAGCAGGGCTGACCGCAGCAGCCCTCGTCCGGTCTGCTTTGCGATCACCTGCGCCCCGCGTCCAAACTCCGACAAGACTGCCACGATGACAAACGCCGCCAGCGTCCAAACCATAAAGGCATAGAGCGAGGCTGTATCCACCCAGGGCCGCTCGCCGGTCGCGAGCAGGTACACAGCGGTTACCCCGGCCCCAATCAACGGCCGGACCAGATTGCGCCGCACCGACCTGAGCGACCCCGACCGCCACGCCAGCAGTGGCCCTAGTCCCGTCAGCAGCATGAGGAATATTCCGATCGGCACCGCTACGCGGTTGTAGAACGGCGCCCCTACCGTAACCCGATTGCCCTGCGCGTACTCGCTCAGGATCGGGAACAGCGTCCCCCACAGCACGGTAAAGCACGCCGCAAGAAGGACGATATTGTTGAACAGAAAACTCGACTCCCGTGAGACGAGCGACTCAATATGGTGCTCGGAAGTCAGGTGCCCTCGTTGCCGCGCAAAGGTCACCGCGCATACCACGAAGGTCAGCAGCATGAAGCTGTGAAACCACGTCCCGATCGAGCTCTGGGCGAAGGCGTGGACCGAGGAAACCAGCCCCGACCGCGTCAGGTCGGTTCCAAGAATCGTCAGCAGAAATGTGCCGAAGATCAGCCACACGTTCCATTGCTTCATCATCCCGCGCTTTTCCTGCATCATGACCGAATGCAAAAACGCCGTTCCCGTAAGCCACGGGAGCAGGGAAGCGTTCTCGACCGGGTCCCAGCCCCAGTATCCGCCCCAACCCAGCACTGAATAAGCCCAGTGCGCGCCGAGAAAAATCCCAGCCGTTAGAAACATCCATGTCACCATCGTCCAGCGGCGTGTGATCGTGATCCATTTCTCGCCCGGGTACCGCATCATCAGCGCGCCCAGCGCGAATGCAAAGGGCACCGCGAACCCTACATAGCCGAGGTACAGCATCGGCGGATGGATCACCATCTCCGGGTACTGGAGTAGGGGATTGAGCCCGAATCCATCGGCTGGGATTGTGCCCCCAACCAGCGCGAACGGCGGCGCGACGAAATTGAGCAAAATCAGGAAAAATAGCTGCACCCCGGCCAGGATCGTCGAAGCATAGGCGAACAGATTCACATCCGTCCTGTGCCGCAGTCGCAGGACAAACCCGTAAATCGCGAGCAGCCACGCCCACAAAAGCAGGGACCCTTCCTGCCCGCTCCACAATGCCGCAAATTTGTACGGCCCTGGAAGATCGCGATTGGAGTGGTGAAGAACATAGGAAACTGAGAAGTCGTTCGTGAACGCCGCCCACAAGAGCGCGAACGCCCCCGCGGTCACCGCGACAAAGCTCGCGATCCCCGATCGCCTCGCTGTTTCCGCCAACCGTTCCGGGGCGATTCGAGCAGCCCGTCGGCCCGCGAACCCCACCGCGAGCTGCCGCAGCGCAACTCCGCCCGCCAGGAGCGTGTAAGCGCTCAACGCAAGCGCGAGCAGAAGAGCGTAACTGCCGATTGCTGGAATCATAGCTTTCCGAATACCTATAGATTCCATTCTCGCAGACCGAAGCGGAACCGCTCCGGGTTCCTCGAGTGCGGGTCCTATGGAGTCAACTTTCCAAGTGTCTTACCCCCCGCAACCCATTCTGCTCTGCTTATGTTTGGAGTAGGCAACCGGTCTACAGGCCGCCGCATCTGCTTTGCCTGAATGGCAGGTAATGGTGAATCCGGAATAGGCATCGTTGTTCTCCTGGTGGACGATAGCCCGGTGCAGGCTGAAGCGCGGCGCACGATCCTTGCCCGTTCCGGCATAGATGTCCGTGTTGCTTCGAGTGGTTCGGAAGCCCTTACATTGCTGGAAGCGGCGACCTTTCGCGCTGCGCTCGGTCTCTTGGTCACCGACCATCTAATGCCCGGCATGCGGGGCCCGGAGCTAGTGTCCGCAGTCCGCACCCTCCTTCCGGAGCTTCCCATTCTTGTCCTCAGCGGGCTGCCCGATGCCGGGGACCAATACAGCGAGTGCTCCGTTTATTTTCGCGTGAAGCCCTGTCCCCCCAGTGAACTGATCGGCCTTGTTCGCCATCTGCTCGGCGGCCAATCTCTCCTCACTGCCTAAGCTGTATCCGGATGCCCTGGCCAGATGCCCTGGATGGAGATTCGGGCGTACAACTCGCTGATCGAGGGCAAGGGCGCTTCGGTGAGCAGCTTTCCGTGTTCGAATGCCTTCTCTGACTTCCCGCCCCTTGTTTTGGTGCTCTTCGCGTTTTCCGGTTAGCATTACCTTCGTGTCTGATGTTTTCCCAAAATGCTTGCCACACGCATCTACAGAGTGAGCAGAACTGCCATTTTCCTCGATTTCGCGAGTTTTTATGCTCAACCGCTCATGTTCCCTCCGGGGAAGCCGATGAGAGGTTTGAGGCTGCAACACTTTACAGGAGTGTCCTATCCATGAAGTTGCCACTACGGAACGTTCTGATTGCTGAAACAACCCCCCGCTGCCCACAATGCGAAGGAATCGAGCTGCGCCGTCAAGGCCGCGTCGGTTTCCTGCAAACAACGGTACTCCCCCGTTTCGGGTACTTCCCTTGGGAGTGCGGTCTTTGCCGCAAGATCTATTTCGTCCAGCAGCGCTCCACGGCAGCTTCCCAGTCCTGGGATACCGCTTCCTCCGCCCCAGAAGAAACCTCGACGGCTCTACGGGTGCCATTTCCTCCCGTTGCAGCCCTGCAACGCTCCTTGTTCACTCCTGTTTTCGAGAAAGAGCGCGTGAGTTAACCACCCCAAAGGCCGGCCAGTCTGTCTAGGGCGGCCCGCAGGCAGAATGGCCGATCTCCGCTCGCTTTGCGGCTCGTCCACTTCCCACCCAAACGCCGTTTCCGGAGATGAGTCGCTTTTCTGCAATTCCGCTGAATCGCTGCAACACGCGTATGAATCCGCGCTATGATGCCTCCATCTACCCAGATTTAACCCTGAACGGGGCAAAACAAGGGCGGAACGAGGCCTGAACCGACAATGCAGTGGAAAAAAATCGTAGCTGGCGGGGGCCTGCTCCTCATGCTCGCCATTGTGGTCCTTGTATCGGTTAAACGGGCGCAGGGTGCTTACACCAAAGTCTTGGTCGGCACGGTCGAGCGTGGCAATCTTACCTCGATTGTCAGCGGCACCGGACAGATCAAGCCCAAAACCTTTGTCAACATCGGCGCCACTGCTTTCGGCCGCATCACCCACCTATATGTCAAGGAAGGGGAGCGCGTCCACCGGGGTCAACTCCTCGCCGCCATCGAGAACGTTCAGCCCGAGTCCGGCGTCGCCGCCCAGCGCCAGTCCATTGCTTCCGCTGCGACCGACATCAACGCATTCCAGGCCGCCGAAGCCACAGCGCAAGCCAACATCGACCACGCCCAAGCTGACCTTGAGCAGAAAAAACTCGATTACGCCCGGTACCAGCAGCTGTATACCGAAAAGCTTGTTTCCAAGCAGGACTTTGACGCGCGCAAAGCCGCCTACGACGTCGATCTCGCCTCACTCGCCCAGTCGCAGGCCGCCCTCGCGCAGGCCAGGGCGCAAACCGAGTCCGCCCGCGGCAAGCTCGGCATGGCGCAGGCCAATTTACGCTCCGCCGTCGACTCTTTGAGCAAAACCATCTCGGTCGCTCCTTACGACGGCATCGTCACCAACCTGCCTGTCCGCGAAGGCGAGACCATGGTGACCGGTATCCAGAACGCCGAAGGCTCCACCTTGATGACCATCGCCGACATGTCCATCGTCACCGCCGAGGTCAAGATCGACGAAACCGACATTGTGAACGTCAAGGACGGGCAACCCGTGGATGTTTCCGTCGACGCCATTCCCGACAAGGTCTTCAAGGGCCATGTGACCGAGGTCGGCAACCAGGCTCTGCTCCGCTCCACTGGCCTTGCCACCTCGCAAACCACCAGCGGTACCGAAGAAGCAAAGGACTTTAAAGTAATCGTCACTCTGGACCAAAATCAGGATGTGCTTGCCCTCCGCCCCGGCCTGTCGACTACCGCCAAGATCACTACCGCAGACAAGAAAGGCATTCTCAACGTGCCTATCCAGGCCCTCACCACTCCGCCCGTCCCTGCTTCGGGTCCCGGGGTGCAGACCGCCTTGGCCGCTCCGGATACGCAAGGCGTTTTCGTCCTGCGCGAGGAAGGGGGCAAAGCCCATGCCCGCTTTGTCCCTCTCAAAACCGGTATCAGTGGCACTTCCAAGATGGAGGTCGTCGGCCCTATCCAGCCCGGCGACACGATCGTGACCGGCACCTACAAGGTCCTGCGTGCGCTCAAAAACGATGCCCTGGTCAAACCCGCCACGGAAGCCGAGCTCGCCCCCAAGAGTGACGAAGGCTCCTAAACTGAGATAAGCCGAACGGCTCCAGGACGAACGGCAGAAAACGGCCTGCAGTAGGCGACTGGAAAAGGACGCGAGGGCGGACACTATGGCAGCACCGACAACAGATCACGTCATCGTGGTCGAAGATCTGTGGAAGACCTATCAGATGGGCGAGCAGGCCGTTCACGCCCTCCAAGGTATCAATCTCGCCATCCGCCACAATGAGTATGTCGCCATCATGGGCCCGTCCGGCTCCGGCAAGTCCACCCTCATGAACCTGATCGGCTGCCTCGATACCCCCACGCAGGGGCAGTACTGGCTCAACGACCATCTCGTCTCCGAACTCGATGACGATCAGCTCGCCCGCATCCGCAACAAGGAGATCGGCTTCGTTTTCCAAACCTTCAACCTCCTCGCCCGCGCGTCCGCCCTCCATAATGTCGAGCTTCCCTTGATCTACAACGGCACCCCTTCGGCTGAACGGCTCAATCGCGCCCGCGCTGCCCTAGTCGCCGTCAACCTCGCCGAGCGCATGGACCACCGCCCGAACGAGCTCTCGGGAGGCCAGCGTCAAAGGGTTGCCATCGCCCGCGCCCTTATCAATAGGCCTTCTATTATTCTGGCCGACGAGCCGACCGGCAATCTCGACTCCAAAACAGGCGACGAGATCATGGCGCTTTTCGACGAGCTTCACAGCCGCGGCAACACCATCGTGCTTGTCACCCACGAGCCCGATATTGCCGAATATGCCCACCGAGTAGTTACCATCCGCGACGGCGTCATCGCTTCGGACCAGCCGTCCTCCCGGATGCGCATCCCTGCCCCGATTGTTTGAGGGTGCCTTTTCTAGAAATAAACGACCCGCACAACACCAGCCCTGTTTGAGCCCCTCCGGAGAAAACAGGACAAAACTGTAGCTTTTCCGCTCATGTTCTCTTTCCGTTCGCCGATACATCTCTTGACGCGCACATTTTCCTCACGCGCGGATCAACGGATGAAGGACGGAACCATGGCATTGCATCGGGTAGTGCCCAGTGCGCAAACGCTGGGTAACAATGGGGATGGCACGGCAGCGGCGGCGCTGCGGCTGGCCGAACACCACCGCGATGGCCGCTTCAGCCTCGGCGTGCTGGGCGCCGCCATGCAAGGCAACCCGGCGATCGCGGCCATGGTCGAGCACCATACGGCGCTTTATGCCGACCTGCGCGATCCGGTG